>CALGYL010000091.1 GCA_937934775.1 uncultured Clostridia bacterium | reverse complement strand
CCGCAAATCTCCACCCTTCCCTTGACAGAAACAACGACTATATTATACGAGGAGAAACGCACATGAAACATGAAGCGCTGACCATACAGGGCATGACCTGCGCGGCCTGCGCGCGGCGCATCGAACTGGCGGTGGGCAAGCTCCCCGGCGTGGGGAAGGCTTCGGTCAATCTGGCCAGCGAGACGCTCGCCGTCGAATATGACGATGCGGCGCAGTCCGGGGAACAGATCCGGCGGACGGTGGGCAGCCTGGGCTACAAAGCCATCGTTCCCAATCAACAGGAAAAGGTCGTCATGGCCATCGGCGGCATGAGCTGCGCGGCCTGTTCGGCCCGGGTCGAGAAAGCTTTAAGCAAGGTGCCGGGCGTCGAGAGCGCGTCGGTCAACCTGGCCAGTGAGCGGGCGACAGTCCTGTTCGATCCCGGTCAGGCAAAGCTGAAGGATTTGCGAGCGGCGGTCGAGAGTGCGGGCTATCAGCCACTGGATTTGAGCCGGACCAGCGCGGTGGAGGAAGACCGCGCCCGGAAAGCCAGGGAAATCCGCTCCCTTTGGACGCGGTTTACCGTTGCGGCGGCGTTTGCCGTGCCGCTTCTCTACATCGCGATGGCGCCAATGCTTCCCTGGCTGCGCCTGCCGTTCCCGGCGCTTTTACGCCCGATGCGCTATCCGCTTACGTACGCGCTGCTGGAACTGATCCTGACATTGCCAATCCTCTATGCGGGGCGCCGGTTCTTCACCGTGGGCTTTCGCGCCCTGTGGAAGCGCAGCCCCAACATGGACTCGCTGATCGCGCTGGGCACCTCTGCGGCGTTTCTCTACAGCGCCGTCGGCACGGTGGAGATCGCGCTGGGCTACTATCAGGCGGTCGATTCTCTGTACTTTGAATCGGCGGGCGTGATCATCGCGCTGATCCTGCTGGGCAAGTCGCTGGAAATGGCGTCCAAGGGGCGCACCGGCGAGGCGGTCCGGAGGCTCATGGGCCTTGCGCCGCGCACCGCGTTCGTTCTCATGGACGGCACGGAACAGGAAGTGCCCATTGACGAGGTGGAAATCGGCGACCTTCTGGTCGTACGCCCCGGCGGAAAGATCCCGGTGGATGGAAAAATTGAAGAGGGCGCGACTTCCATCGACGAATCCATGCTGACCGGCGAGAGCATGCCCGTGGAGAAAAAGCCCGGCGATCCGGTCTACGCCGCCACGGTCAACCAGAACGGGGCGATCAGGCTCCGGGCGGTCAAGGTGGGGAACGACACGGCGCTGGCCGGGATCATCCGCTTGGTGGAGGACGCGCAGGGGTCGAAAGCGCCGATCGCGCAGCTGGCCGACGTGGTATCCGGCTACTTTGTGCCGGTGGTCTGCCTGATCGCGTTGCTGGCTGGGGCCGCCTGGTTCCTCGCGCTCCGCGATGTCGCGTTCGCTTTGCGCGTCTTCATCTCCGTGATGGTCATCGCCTGTCCCTGCGCGCTGGGTCTGGCCACGCCGACGGCCATCATGGTCGCAACCGGCAAGGGCGCGGAATATGGCATCCTGATCAAGAGCGGCGAGGCGCTGGAGACCGCCCACAAGGTGGGTGTGGTCGTATTGGACAAGACCGGCACCGTCACGCTGGGCAGGCCCGAGCTGACCGACGTATTGTGCGCCGGGGAAATGGACAACGAAGCGCTGCTCCGGTTGGCTGCCTCCGCCGAACAGGGCTCAGAGCACCCGCTGGGCCAGGCCATCGTGCGGGGCGCGGCGGCGGGCGAAATCACACTGGAACCGGTGACCGGCTTTGAGGCGCTGCCCGGGCAAGGCATCCGCGCAACCGTCGGTGGGCGTGAGATTTTCATCGGCAACCGCCGGATGATCGAGGCGCTGGGAACCGATCCGGGGGAGCTCGGCAGCGCGGCGGGAAAACTGTCCGACGAGGGCAGGACACCCATGTACGCGGTCTCGGACGGAAAGCTTCTGGGCCTCCTGGCGGTGGCCGACGTCATCAAGCCTGAAAGCCCCACGGCCATCGCGCGGCTCAAGGCGATGGGCATGGAGGTCGTCATGCTGACCGGCGACAATGAACGCACCGCGCGCTCGGTGGCACGGCAGGCGGGCGTCGATCAGGTGCTCGCCGAGGTACTGCCCGGCGACAAGGCGTCGCAGATCAAAAAGCTGCAGGCGGACGGCCGCAAGGTGGCGATGGTGGGCGACGGCATCAACGACGCACCGGCGCTGACACAGGCGGATGTGGGCATCGCCATCGGTTCCGGCGCGGACGTGGCGATCGAATCGGCGGACATCGTGCTGATCCGGAGCGATCTTAATGACGTGGCGACGGCCATCGAGCTCAGCCGCCGCACCATCCGAAACATCCGCGAGAACCTGTTCTGGGCATTTGGCTACAATACCGTGGGCATCCCGGTGGCGGCGGGCCTTTTGCACCTGTTCGGCGGCCCGCTGCTCAGCCCCATGATCGGCGCGGCGGCAATGAGCCTTAGTTCGGTCTCGGTTTTGACCAACGCGCTCAGGCTAAAGCGGTTCCGCCCGGCGAGCGCGCGGGAAGGGAGGACGGACGCATGAAAAAGGTTTCTCTGATCGCATTGACGGTTCTTCTGGCCGCGCTGCTCTCCGGCTGCGCGCTGGATGTGATTGCCACCGGCTCGGTGTCCGCGCTTGAGAAGGTGCTTGCCGCCCTGCCGAAGGGTGTTTCTCAGGATGAGAGCGGCTTCTCCATCGCCGCGCCCGATGGCAGCGCACGTTTCGTCGCGAACAGCGACTGGTCCGGCGGGATGGACGCGATGCTGGAAGTGGACGCCACGCCCCTGATCGCGGCGGGGCTCGATCCTGAAAAACTCCAGGAAGGGTATGCCCTTGAAGGCGGCAAGCTGTACGTGGGGCGGGACTTGGGCGAGGGAACGTTGAGCGGAAAAACGCCGCTGGAACTCTATCGGGCGCTGATCGCCAGGCATCCCGACGCGCTGGGCTTCCATGCCTCGCTGGGACACTTCGGCCTTGCGCTGGGCGGCGGCATGTTCGAATGGACGAAGGATCTGTCCGACAGCGACAAGGACATGGTGTATGTGCTGGACCCCGCGCCGCTCCAGGCGGCAGGACTCAAGCCGGAGGCGGTGGAAGGCTGGGCCTACGCCCAGATTCAGACCATGGACGCCTACGGCGCAAAGATCGAGGTCTACCGGCTTCTCAAACCCTTTGACCTGGGCGGGAATGCCGATCCGGCGGTCTGACCACACTGTCTGCGGGCGCTTTCGAACTTTTTTCGAAGCGCCCGCGTCTAAATTCTATCCTTTTGGAATGGATTTCCAGGCGGAGGGGGCCCCCATGCGCGTAAAATCCCACACCATCATGGTGGTGGATGACGAGCCCAAGATCCTGGAGGTGGTCGCCTCCTACCTAGCCAGCCGGGGCTACCGCGCGCTGGCGGCAGAGTCCGGACGGGAGGCGCTGGAGGCATTCGAACGGGAGAATGTCGCGCTGGTTATTCTGGACCTGATGCTGCCCGATATACCGGGCGAGGAGGTCTGCAGGCGACTTCGGAACATCTCCCGGGTGCCGGTCATCATGCTGACCGCGAAATCCGATGAGGCGAGCCTTTTGAACGGCCTTGGCATCGGCGCCGATGATTATGTGACCAAGCCGTTCAGCCTGAAGGCGCTGGCCGCGCGGGTGGAGGCGGTTTTGCGGCGCGCGGGCGGGGATATTGTGCCGTTGACGGCGCGCGCGTCCTTCCGGGGCGGCGATCTGATGGTAGACTTTGAAAAAAACGTCGTCAAAAAGGCGGGGCGCGACGTGGCGCTGACCCCCAGCGAGTTGAAGATACTGTCGGCGCTGATCCGGGTTCCGGGCAAGGTTTTTACCCGGGAGGAACTGGTGGAGCTGGCGCTGGGCGGCGAATACGACGGCTATGACCGCGCCATCGACAGCCACGTGAAAAACCTGCGCCAGAAGATTGAGGACGATCCCAAGTCGCCCGCCTACATCCTGACCATCCACGGAACGGGGTATAAATTCGGTGGCGTATAAGAGGAAATTCAGCCTGCGCGCGCAATTGACGCTGTCGATTGCGCTGATTGTCTTGTCAACGGTGGGGCTTGCGGCCATTCTCGCCAACAGCCTGATCGGGCAGCAGTTTGAAAACTATGTGATGGGGCAGCAGGCGGAGCGCATCGAGGACATCGTGAGCGGCCTTGATGCGCAATACGAGCCCGGAACCGGCTGGAACCAGACGCTGGTGCACGCGGCCGGCATGTACGCGCTGTACAACGGCTACATCGTCAAGGTGTACGATGCTTCGGGGCAGAGCGTATGGGACGCTGAGCATCATGACATGACGCTGTGCGGCAACATTATGAACGAAATCGCGGAGCGCATGAGCCACTGGCGCAGCGCCGCGGGCGGCAAAATGGTGTCCGAGCGGCGCACGCTCATCCAAGACGGGCAGGATATCGGGACGGTTGCAATCAGCTACTACGGGCCGTTCTTCTTCACTGAGAACGACTTCGCGTTCGTGACGACGCTCAACGCGGCGCTGGGCATCACGGCGGGCGTCGCGCTTTTGTTCGCGGTGGGCGTGGGCGCGCTCCTGGCGATGCGCATCGCCAGGCCCATCGTGAAAACGGCGGGCATCGCCGGGCAGATCGCAAGCGGCGATTACCAGGTTCACTTCGAAGGCGCAACCGGCAGCCGGGAGATTTCCGAATTGGTGGAGTCCGTCAACGCGCTGGCGGCGGCGCTCGGCGCGCAGGAGACTCTGCGCAGGCGGCTGACCGGAGATGTGGCCCACGAGCTTCGAACGCCGCTGGCGGCGGCTGCGGCCCATTTGGAAGCGATGATCGACGGCGTATGGGAGCCGACGCAGGAGCGCCTTGCCAGTCTACAGGAGGAGCTTACCCGGCTCACCGGGCTGGTTTCCGATCTGGAAAAGCTCGCGGACGCCGAGAGCGGCGATATGAAGCTGGAATTGCGGGCGGTGGATTTGAACGAGCTGGCCTGGGAGGCTGGGCGGAAGTTTGAACTGGAGTTCGCAAAAAAGCGGTTGACATACACCGTCGCAGGCGCTGCCGTGGCATGGGGCGACGGGGCGCGGCTGCATCAGGTATTGACCAACCTGATTTCTAACGCCGTCAAATATACTCCGGATGGCGGGCACGTTCGCGTCTTAATCCGCACGGAGGGGGATTGGGCGCTTATCGAAGTGGAGGACGACGGTAGCGGCATCCCGAAGGACGCGCTGCCGCTTCTCTTTGAGCGGTTTTACCGCGTCGACGCATCCAGAAACCGGAAAACCGGTGGCGCGGGCATCGGCCTTGCGATCGTCCGGTCGATCGTGCGCGCCCACGGCGGCACGGTGGAAGCGCGAAGCGAGGAGGGCCATGGCAGCCGCTTCATCGTAAAGCTGCCCGCCGCGCCGAAAATACCGCGCGAAGAGACCTGAGCCGTTAAAGGCCGGGCATGGCTTGTAACGTCAGGGGGTCCATGTGATACACCGGGGGAGGTGAGATCCATCCGGCACATTCCAAACATTCTGACGGTTCTTCGGATGATCTTCGCGGCGCTTCTCCTGTTGACGCCGCCGCTTTCCGCCGCGTTTTTCACGCTGTACGCCTTCTGCGGGCTTACCGACGTGCTGGATGGTTTCGTCGCCCGGAGATTGCACTGTGCCACCGCTCGGGGCGCGGCGCTGGACAGCGTGGCGGATTTTGTGTTCATCGCCGTGGCGATGCTGACCCTGATCCCGGCGCTGCCCTGGCAGCGGTGGATGCTCTTCTGGGTTCTCGGGATCGCGGTAATTCGCTTCGTCTCGCTTGGAACAGGCTGGGTCCGGTTTCGCGCGCTTTCATTCCTGCATACCATTGCCAACAAAATGGCGGGCGCGGTGCTGTTCCTGATGCCGCTGCTGATTCCTGTGTGGGGATTGGCTGCGCCAGCCGCGATTGGCTGCGCCATCGCGAGCCTCGCGGCGTTGGAAGAATACCTCCTCATTCTGCGCTGCCCCTCCCTCGACCGGAACGCAAAGGGACTGTTTTGGAAAAAATGTTAACGCGCGCGATTCCAGCGGTTGACGAATAATAGTTTCCGCATTATGATGCTGCTATCTATGCACAACAGGGGGGAAGCTCATGAAAAAGAGGATCTGGATCGTTTCCGCCTTACTCTTCTGCGTAACGCTTAATACTAACTCCAAACATTAATCACTCGTTGCGCTGGTTCTTTTCGCGCAGAACTGTGTCGCTCTCCGCTCAACGTAGCGCTGCTACGCCTCGCTTCGGCTCCTTGTTCTGCATCGAAAACCCCTTGGCGCTTTGGAGTGGTTAATGTTTTCCTTTAGTATAAGGCCTCTTTTCAGGGAACGTCGCGCTGGGCTCGTTGAATGCAAAGGCGGACGAGGCTGCGCCGTCGGCCCCGGACGACGCTCAGAATGTTACCGACTATTCAAAGCCCGGCAACTGGCTGACGGCGGATACTTCCGGCAGTAAACCCGTCGATATTTTCTACCTCTATCCGGCGACTTATCAAAAAGGCTCTGACGGTTCCGATTATTGCGCGGTGGACAATGTCTCCATGATAAAAGGCGCGAGCGGGGCTTTCAACAGGCAGGCGGCCGCGTTTCTGCCGGTTGGCAACATCTATGCGCCCTATTACCGGCAGGCCGACGCGACGTATGTTTTGAGCATGACCTCCATCGAGCAACAGGATGAAGCAATCCAGGAGATTCCTGCCGCGGACGGGATTGCCGCGTTCAATTCCTACCTTGATCACTACAACAATGGGCTGCCCTTTATCCTGGCTGGACATTCCCAAGGATCCAATGTGCTGTTCTTCGTCCTGTTGGAGATCAAGGACCGGCCGGAAATGCTCGACAGGATGGTTGCCGCTTACGTGATCGGGTTTTCCGTTGCACAGGATTATCTCACGCTGGATTCTCCTTTGAGATTCGCGTCAGGTCCCGACGATACCGGTGTTATCATATCGTATAATACCGAGTCGGAAGGCGATACAAAAAGCCCGGTCGTGCGTCCAGGCGCGATTGCGATCAATCCGATCACCTGGACCCTGTCGGATACGAAGCGCCCAAGGAGGACAATGCGGGTTCGATCACGCTGATTACAGCCGCGGTGTCAGACTTGACGCCGGTTAAGCACCTTGCTTCCGCGCAGGTTGACCTTGCCAGGGGCGTGGTTGTGTGCAAGTCGGTTGACGTCGAAAAGTATACCTTACCGGGCTGGCCGACAGGCGTCTATCACTCCTATGATTACCTATTTAGCTACTACAACATCCGCGCCGACGCGCAAAACAGTGCCGATAAATACATGGAGGCACACCCGCAGCCGTAGGAGACAGAAGAATTCTCCAGTCGTTCTCCGCCTTGACTGCCCTTCTTGCATGCAGCCATTCTACCGCATCACACCTGCCAAAGGTATCTCATACCAATCCAAAATATGAATTCCTCGTTTGACTGAATCTTTTCGCGCAGAACTTTGTCGCCCTCCGCTCAGCGTAGCGTTGCGTTTCACGCCAAAGGCGTATCCCGAAGGGTCGCCTTGTTCCAGCTCCTTGTTCTGCATCAAAAATCTCTCATTCCTTTGGAGTCATTCATATTTTTACTTGGTATCACGCATCGCCCGCTATGAATTCTGGTGATCAGGGTATCTTTTTGAGTCGGATCGTGATATCCCGCTCAGGAGATGGGAGCATCGGGTTTGTGGATGGGATGCTCGGCTCCACCGGACTCCAGAATGCCGCAAAAGCCAGCGTGGAGGGCACATCGGAGAGCGGCACGCCCTTATAAGTCAGCGTGACAGTTGCCGGTTCGTTCTCCGAATCCTCTGACCTTGTAGTGATACGCCCCAGAAGCTCCTTTCCATCCGCATAGAGGGTGTATGAAAGGCGGCCTATGTCTTCGGACCACGTCTTGTCATCCTTCGCGGTCATCACCATCACAATCTCATATTGCGTGACGGTGAAATCGGCTTTTGTAAAGGTGATCGTCCGGTCGTCCAGTTCAAACGTGGATGGGCCATCGATTTGGGTATGATGGATGTACTCCGATACCGGAGTGACGGTAAAAGTCAATTCGATTTTGGAAAGAAGCTGCGCATAGCCAAGCTCTGTGATTCCCTGCAGGTAAGCGTTGGCGAGGTCATCGGGGGTCGGATTCTTCGGAAGCGCGTCGTGGCGGGCGAAAATGTCATCCTGTTTCATCGTATAGTCGCCGTTGCCATCTATCTGGACGTCGCTGTAACAATTCAAGGAGGGTTCCGCGCCAGTTTCGCTCGCTACCCATGTCGGTTGATTTGAAAAGCCGTCTTTGATGTCGGTATCGCAGACGATCCGCGCAGTCGGTTTCAAAAAATAGCCGCGAATCGTCAACTCGAACGGTTCAAGCGTTTGATGGTCGGTTACCAAAGCTGAGAACAACCCATTGTATTCCCTGGGGACTTTTTTTCCATTCAACGTGCCACCCAAGGCGGTAAAGCCGTTTGGAAGCCTGGGGCGCGACTCGCCTTGCATCTCCAACGCCGCGGTAGGAGACTGCGGTTTGCCCGCCGTAAGCAGCGTCAGATCTTTGGAATCGGAGCGCGCCGTCCACCGGATATACAGCGCACTGCCGTCAAAGAGAACTTCGTCGACAGTCAGGCTGCAGGGGCCGTCTGCCTTGGTCAAGTTTACTGGCTCAACCAATGCCCGCACAGCCTTGCCGGGCGAGGAATAAGGAAAAAGCCGCTCAAGGAGCGTTGCGGCGTTCTCCGCGTAGGCGCAACCCGACCAGGCAAACGCCAGAATCAACGCCATAGACAATACGGATGCGAACCTGGGTTTCATCTGGATCCCTCCCATACGATGCTTGCCAGATCCTGAGAATTCTAGTCTGATACTATCACACTATCCCATAACAAACAAGCGCATAGATCCTTAATAAAACGGCAATATGGAGAGCCGGATCGTGGAAAAACTCGTCTGAAACAAATGTTTCAGACGAGTTTGGTGGAGCATAGGAGATTCGAACTCCTGACCTCAACGATGCGAACGTTGCGCGCTACCAACTGTGCTAATGCCCCATATTTGATTGTTGCGTAAGCGTTTATCCCTTGACGCCCGACCATTATAACACGGTGCGAGAGGAAACGCAATGGGGAAAACACGAAAATATGTTAAGATATAACGCGGCAAGACGATATGGATTTTTTGAAGCGAGCAGAGACATGATGAATCAAAGAAGGTAAATCTTCGAAACGTAGAAAATACTGCGGCGAAAACCCGGCGATCCGGCAGGAAAACCGCCACGGCGCACAGAAAATATGCCGTGCTAATGTCATAATTTTATGGTTCAATGGGAGGGGAGGCGCCGCTGTGCAGATTCATCGGATGCTGGAGATCGTCTACCTGTTGCTGGGCGGCAAGTTGCTGACGGCCGGTGCGTTGGCGGAACGCTTCGAGGTGTCCCAGCGAACCATCTACCGGGACGTGGAGGCGCTTTCGGCGGCGGGCATTCCGGTGTATATGACCAAGGGGCGAGGCGGCGGCATTGCGTTGACGCCCGGTTTTGCGGTGGGCAAGGCACTGCTTACGGAAAGTGAGCGGGCGGATGTGCTGGCCGCGCTGAAAGCGTTGGGCGGCGTCGTTCCCGGCGAGGCGGATGGAGCCCTTCGCAAACTGGGCGCGCTGTTCGGCTCGGCGGGCGCCGATTGGATCGAAGTGGATTTTTCCTCATGGAGCGATCCCCAGCGCGTTGCGGAGGCGTTTTCGCTCTTCAAATCGGCCATTCTGGAGCGGTGTGTGGTCCGGTTTGTGTATTCCAGCGGCAAGGGCGAGACGACTGCGCGCATGGTGGAGCCTATGAAATTGTGCTTCAAGGGGCAGGCATGGTATCTGTACGGATATTGCCGCGATAGGCAGGACATGCGTCTGTTCAAGTTGAGCCGCATCCGGAACCCAACAAAAACGGAGCGGACGTTCCAGCGGGATTGCCCGCCGCATGCGCTCGAATGGAACCCGCTGCCGCAGGGGGAACTGGCGGAAGTGACGATCCGGCTGAGCGCGGAGATGGCGTTCCGTGTATATGATGAGTTCGAGCGTTTTGATCGGCTGGAGGACGGCGCGTTCCTTGGACGATTCGCGATGCCGATTGGCGAAGGGCTGTTCCAGTACATCCTGTCCTTCGGCGAGCAGGGCGAGGTGACAGAACCGCCGGAGGTTCGGGAGCAGATTGCCGCGAGGCTGCGAAATATGCTGGAGCAGTATCAAATATGACACGATGATGTCGTATTCACGAGCCTATACTGTTGCCATCCGAAAATAGGAGGGGAGTCCATGAGCAAGTTGGAATACGTGAAGGCGTTTCCTGAGTTGTACGCGCCGCAGACTGAGCCGTCCTTGATTGATGTGCCAGAGATGGTCTTTTTACAGGTGGACGGCTGCGGCAACCCAAACGACCCGGAGGGAGAATACGCACGGGCGGTGGAGCTTCTGTATGCGTTCACCTACACCATTAAGATGTCGCCCAAGAACGGCAGCGCGCCGGAAGGGTACATTGAATATGCGGTACCGCCGCTGGAAGGGCTCTGGTGGTTTGGCGACGGCGCGGAGGATGTGGTGACCGCCGACAAGGAGAAGTACCAGTGGACGTCGATGATCCGTCAGCCGGAGTTCGTGACGCCCCAGGTGTTCGAGTGGGCGGCGGGGGAGGTCCGGCGCAAGAAGAAGCTGGATACATCCCGGGTGCGGCTGGTCCATTTCCGGGAAGGGCTGTGCGTGCAGTGCACGCATATCGGGCCTTACGCGACCGAACCCGCGACGGTGGTACGGATGCGGGCGTATATGGGGGAGAGCGGCCTCCTCTGCGACCTAACGGATGCGCGAAAGCACCATGAAATCTATCTGGGTGATCCCAGGCGAATCGCACCGGAGAAGATGCGTACGGTTCTCCGGCATCCGGTCAGGAGGGCTTGATGGACATCATTCAGGTGAACCGGGACAATATCGACCGGGAGCACATCTGCTGCGCGCTGTCGGATGGGTTTGACGCCTGCGCCGCCGCAAAGAAAGCCTGGATGAAGGCGCGCTTTGACGATGGTCTGACCTTCCGGCGGCTGGACGCCCGGGGCAAGGTGATGATTGAAACCATCCCGGCCGGCCATGCCTGGTGTCCGATCGAAGCGGACGGGTACCTGCACATCAACTGCTTCTGGGTATCGGGGCAGTTTAAAGGGCAGGGCTGGGCGAACCGCCTGCTGGACGAATGCATCGAGGATGCAAAGGTCCATGGCTTTCGGGGCCTGACGGCGGTCTCCTCCGGGAAAAAGCGCCCGTTCCTTTCGGACGGAGCCTATCTGCGCCACCGGGGTTTCCGTGTGGCCGATACGGCGCAGCCGTATTTTGATCTGATGGTCCTACCGTTTGGAGAAGACGCGCCGGATCCGCGCTTTCTGGACTGCGCGAAGGCGGGCGAGTGCGATTTGCCGGGCCTTGTGATCTACTACTGCGACCAATGCCCACACACCGGGAAGTACGCTCTTTTGGCCCGGGAGGCTGCGGCGCGGCAGGGGAGGGAAATCCGGCTGATCAAGCTGGAGTCTTTGGAGGAGGTGCGGCGCGCGCCTACGGCTTTTCCAACCTACAGTTTATTTGTGGACGGGAAGCTGATCACAAACGAGATTTTAAGCCAGAAGAAGATCGAAAAGCTGCTTCAGGAGCGGGAATTCTCCGATAAAGCATAACCCACCCGGTTTGACGAAGATTTGACCTGCCTCCGAAATGCCTCTGACAAAGGGCCTTTACAATGAAAGGCGTAGAGAAGAGCATTGAGGAGGCAAACAACATGCGGAAAATCCGGAAAACTCTTGCGCTGGTACTGGCTCTATTGCTGACGCTGATGGCCATGCCGTCGCTGGCACAGGAGGCAATCCCCACCACCGCGCCTGCCCCGGCCGGCCGCCGCGTCGTCAGCTTCTGGCACTGTTTCGGCGGCAAGATCGGCGAGGCCGTGCAGGCGGTTGTGGACGGTTACAACGCTTCGCAGGATGCGATTTGGGTGGAAGCCACCTATCAGGGCGCGTATGACGACTGCCTGACCAAGCTCAAGGCCGCGCTGCCCGCCGGAAATGGCCCGGACATGTTCCAGATGTTTGAACTGGGCACCACGTATCTGGTGGGCTCGGGCTACTGTGTGCCGTTCCAGGATCTTCTGGACGCGGACCCCTACATCAATCTGGACGACATCGAGCCGGCGCTGCGCAACTACTACACCTACAACGGCAAAATGGTCTGCATCCCCTTCAATCCCTCAACGCCGATCATGTATTTCAACAAAACGGCGTTCAAGGAGGCCGGACTCGATCCGGAAAACCCGCCCCGCACCTTTGATGAAATCGCTGCCGTCGCGGACAAACTGACGGTCAGGGAAGGCGACAAGGTCACCCGCCACGCGATGGGCCTGTACATCTACGGCTGGTTCTATGAGGCGTTCCTGGCGGGCCTCGACGCCCTGTACGTCAATAGCGACAATGGCCGCACCGCGCGCGCCACCGCCATCGATTACGATCAGAACGGCGCGGGCAAGACGATCCTCGAGAAGTGGAAGAAGCTTGTGGACGACGGCGTGATCTACAACTTCGGCACCAATGGAAACGACGCGCAGGCCGCCTTTGTGGCCGGACAAACCACCATGATGCTGGCCTCCACCGCCAGCCTAACCACCATCACCGCCGCGGTGGGCGACGCGTTTGAGGTGGGCACCGCCTACCTGCCCTCGATGGCGGAAAAACCCACCGGCGGCATTATCATCGGCGGCGCGAACCTGTGGGTGGTGAAAAACAAGGACGCGCAGCGGCAGGCCGACGCGTGGGACTTCGTCAAGTATGCCACTTCCGCGGAAGTCTCCGCCAAATTCAGCCAGGCCACCGGTTACTTCTGCGCGAACACGAAAGCCTATGAAACCGAATCGATGAAGAGCTATCTTGCGGAGCACCCCAACTTCGCCACCGCCATCAACCAGCTGCACGCCTCGCCGGACAGCTACGCCACCCGCGGCGCGTCCGTGGGCGTGATGCCGGAACTGCGCGCGATCTTCCAGCAGTACATGGAACTGGTGCTGCAGGGTGCGATGAGCGTGGACGACGCGCTCGTCGAGATGGCCTCGGAAGGCAACGCCGCCATCGAAAACTACAACGCGGCCAATCCGTAAAGTTGAAAAGGGCGATCGGGCGGAGGCTGTGGCAGGCCTTCGCCCGGTCGCGGATTTTGGGAGGCTATATGACAAACATCATTGCGCACAGGGGCTTCAGCGGGATGTACCCGGAAAACTCGCTTCTGGCGTTCCAGAAGGCGCTGGAACTGGGCGTGGACGGCATCGAGCTGGACGTGCATTTGAGCCGAGACGGCCAGGTGGTGATCGCACACGACGAAAAGCTGGATCGCGTCGCGGGACGCCGGAATCGCATTCAGGACCTGTCGGCTTCGGAGCTTCAGCAGGTGGAGATTCGCGGCGGCAGCTTGGACGAGCGGGGGCAGACGGTGCCCACCTTGGCGCAGTATTTCCGCCTGGTCAAGGACAAAAACGTGTTTACGAATATCGAACTGAAAAATACGCTGGGCTGCAAGGGACTGGAACGGGAAGTGCTGACGCTGATTGACGCGTTCGGCCTTCGGGAGCGCGTGCTGTTCTCCTCGTTCAACCATCACTCGCTCTCGAAGCTTCTGAAGCTGGCGCCTGAGATGCGGTGCGCGTGCTTGGTCGCCTGCCGGCTGGAGCGCGGCGGCGAATACGCGAAGACCCGGGGCTTTTCTTTCGTCAATCCCCATTACGCGGCGCTGGACGACGAATCCATCGCTGAAATCCACGGTGCGGGCGTGGGCATTCAGGCATGGACGGTGGATGATCCCGCCGTGATCCAGTATCTGTACAGCCGGGACGTGTTCGGCGTCATCACCAACCGGCCGGATATAGCGATTTCCGTGCGGGCAGGCGCGCGCGGTGCGGAGGTGCGCGATCGATGACCGGCGTTTCTGACCGGATTGCGCCACGGCAACGGGCGCGTCAGGCACGTTCTTTCGCGGCTGCCCGGCAGGCAATAAACGGGCAAAAAAAGCGCCGCGTTCCGCTGGCGCCCTATCTGTATATCCTGCCTTCGCTGATCCTGTTTGGGCTGTTCGTGTTCTATCCGTTTTTCAAAACGCTGGCGCTCAGCTTTTTCTCCACCGATCAGGGCGGCGCGGCCAGCCTTTGGGTGGGGCTGGACAACTACCGGAATCTGGTCTCTTCCAAGGAGTTCCTGCTCAGCCTGCGGGTGACGCTGGAATTCGCCGTCAAGGTCGTCTTTGGATCAATGGCGCTGGGCCTTGTCACCGCGATCCTGGCCAACGAGGCGATCCCGCTGCGCCCGCTGTTCCGCACGGTCTACGCAATGCCGCTGGCGGTCTCCTCCGCCTGCATCACGGTCATCTGCATCTTCATCCTGAACCCCACGATGGGCATATTGAACTTCCTGCTCGGAAGCCAGACGCGCTGGCTGAGCGATGTGCATACCGCGCTCAATTCGGTGGCGGCGGTCACGATATGGTTGTACATCGGACTCAACTACGTCTTCATCATCGCGGCGTTGCAGATGGTGGACGCTTCCCTGTACGAATCCGCCGCGATCGACGGCGCGGGCTTTTTCCGGAAACACCTGCACATCACGCTGCCGGGCATTTCGACCTCCGTCATCGTGATGCTGATCATCGGCGTG
>CALGYL010000090.1 GCA_937934775.1 uncultured Clostridia bacterium | reverse complement strand
ACTTCGTCATTACGACAGCCGGTTCCGACCGGACCAGCATCTGCTATGAAGTGCATTCCAAGGCGATGGACCTATTGGAGGGACGTAAGAGCGACCCCACCTTCTACCCGGTTGTGCACAGTGCTCCGGATACGGCGGACTGGACGGATCCTGAGGTATGGAAGAAGGCAAATCCCTCGCTGGGGCGCACGGTGGATCTGGAATACTACACGGCCCGCTGCGAGAGCGCCAAAGAGAACCCTGCCGAAGAGATCCAGTTCCGGCAGTTCCACCTGTGCCAGTGGACGAACACCTCAGTACGGTGGATGCCCATGGACAAGTGGGATGCGTGCAGAAGCGACTTCACGGCCACATCGCTTGAAGGCAGAATGTGTTATGCGGGGCTTGATCTTGCCAGCACCAGCGATCTGACGGCGTTGGTGCTCGTGTTTCCCCCAGAGAACGAGGGCGAAGCTTACGTTGTGCTGCCATTCTTCTGGCTGCCGAAGGAAACCTTGCAACTCCGGGTGCGACGCGATCATGTGATGTACGACGTGTGGGAGAAACAGGGGTTCATCCAGACTACCGAGGGCAATGTCGTCCATTACGGGTTCATTGAGCAGTTCATCATCCGCCTGGGCGAAAAGTACAACATCCGTGAGATTGCCTATGACCGTTGGAATGCCAGCATGATGGTACAGGCACTGGAAGACGACGGGTTCACCATGGTTCCCTTTGGCCAGGGCTTCAAGGACATGAGCAACCCCACGAAGGATCTGATGCGGCTGGTGCTGGAAAAGAGCCTGGCCCACAATGGACATCCGGTGCTCCGATGGAATATTGACAATGTATTCGTGCGCACCGACCCAGCGGGGAACCTGAAGATTGACAAGGAAAAGTCCACGGAAAAGGTGGACGGCGCGGTGGCGCTGGTGATGGCACTGGACCGCGCGCTGAAGAACCAAGGAATGGGCGGCAGCGTGTACGACAGTGGAAGAGGCCTTCTCTTCATTTAGTCTATATGGGAGGTTCCTGCATGCCGCGAACACCAAGGCGCCCCTGCCGCCATCCCGGCTGCCCTAACCTGAGCGACGAGCCCTACTGCGAGCAGCACCGGAAGCAGTACGCCCGCGAGACGGCGACACAGCGGGGCTACGACGGGCGCTGGCGGAAGGCGCGGGCGCTCTTTCTTCGGAAACACCCGCTCTGCGCGGAGTGCCTGCAGGCGAGCCGTCTGACGCCCGCCACCATTGTTGACCACATCGTCCCGCACAGGGGCGATGAGCGGCTGTTCTGGGATCAGGCCAACTGGTGTCCGCTATGTAAACCTTGTCATGACAGGAAGACGGGCTGTGGACTGTAAATCGCCAGAATGCTTGCATATCGCAATACAACCGGGTATACTATGGCTGTAGGAGGTGTTCGCTATGGCCAGAACATCAAATATCTTTGCTCGGGTGGAGCCTGAAGTCAAAGAGCAAGCCGAGCGAGTATTGGATCAACTCGGCATCCCCATGTCCAACGCGATTGGTCTGTTTCTCCGGCAGGTGGTGCTGCAGCGCGGCATTCCTTTTGAGATGAAGCTTCCCAAGAATAAACCTACGTCATTCAGCGACTTGACGGATGCACAGTTTGACGCGGAGATCGAAAAAGGGCTTGTCGAGCTGGCTGCGGGCAAGGTCAGTTCCGCAAGTTCGGTCGCCGACCGGATGAACAGGGAATATGGCGTATGACTTGGAAAGTCATTTATACGGAGCAAGCGGAGCGGGATTTGCGAGACATCTACGAGTATATCGCTTATTCCCTGCTGGAGCCCGAAACCGCAGCGCGTCAAGTCCGGAGGATCATGGACTCGATTGTGACGTTGAACCGTATGCCCATGCGCCATCGCCTCGTTGATCGGAAACCTTGGAATGACAGGGGTCTGCGCATCCTGACGACGGACAAGTACCTGGCGTTCTATCTACCGGTGGAGACGCAGGGCGTGGTTGCTGTGATCCGAATCATGTACAGCGGCCGGGATGTGTTCGAGCAACTGACAAAGACCGAGGAGCCCACATAACCGGAACCCTTGGAGAAGGATTCCCATCAGAAGATAGAGGATTGAAGCATAGAGCATCTCAGAAAAGAGGTGCTTTTTCTTGTGTCCAGATTTGGGAGGATGTCGATGAACAATCCCTTTGCGCGGCTGTTCCGCTCTCGGGACAAGCCTACCGACAGCGTCAGCTCCGCCCTGACGTTCTACTTCGGCGGCAGCGCGGCCGGGAAATCCGTGAACCCCCGGACGGCGGTTCAGATGACGGCAGTATATGCCTGCGTGCGGGTGATCGCGGAGACGGTGGCCAGCCTGCCGCTTCACATCTACCAGTATACGGACCGGGGCAGCGAAAAGGCATACACCCACCCGCTCTACCGCATCCTGCATGACGAGCCCAACAGCGAGATGACCTCGTTCATCCTACGGGAAACGATGCTCTCGCATCTTCTGCTCTGGGGGAACGCCTATTGCCAGATCCTGCGGAACGGGCGCGGCCAGATCCTGGGCCTGTACCCGCTGCTGCCGGAGAAGATGGCTGTGGACCGGGATGCACACGGGGACCTGACCTACGACTACACCGCGCGGGACGGCGGTGTGGTCCGGCTCCGGCCGGAGGACCTCTTGCACATCCCCGGGCTGGGTTTTGACGGCATCATGGGCTACAGCCCGATCGCGCTGGAGAAAAACGCCATTGGCCTGGGCATTGCCGCGGAAGAGTATGGCAGCCGTTTCTTCTCGAACGGCGCAACCCCCAGCGGCGTGCTGACCCACCCCAACACCGTCAAGAATCCCGCCTCTCTTCGGGAGAGCTGGAACGCGGCCTACGGTGGATCGAACAACTCCGGTAAAGTGGCCATCTTGGAAGAGGGCATGAAGTTCGAGAAGGTGTCCATCCCGAACAACGAAGCACAATTTTTGGAGAGCCGGAAGTTTCAGGTAGCGGAGATCTGTCGGATCTATCGCGTACCGCCCCACCTGGTGGGCGATCTGGAACACGCTACGTTTTCGAATATCGAGCATCAAGCCATCAGTTTTGCAATGCACACCATCCGCCCCTGGCTGGTCCGGATCGAGCAGTCCATGAACAAGGCGCTCTTCACCGAACGGGAGAAAGGCGTTTTTTATGTTCGGTTCAACATCGACGGGTTGATGCGCGGCAGCTACAAGGAGCGGATGGAGGGCTACGCCATCGGGCGTCAGAACGGCTGGCTATCGTCGGATGACATCCGTGATCTCGAAAATATGAACCCGCTACCCGACGGCGCCGGTGGCAGCGTGTACATGGTCAACGGCAACATGGTGCCCATCACAGCGGCACAAACCGCGAACGGGAGGGATATCCCCTGAGAGAGCTGCATTTGAACGGCTACATCGACGAAGAAGTGTTCTTCGGCGATGAGATCACGCCGGCGAATCTGCACGAGGCGCTGTATGGCGCCGAGAACCAATCCACGGATGATGTGCACATCCGTCTGAACAGCTACGGCGGCAGCTGCAACGCCGCCACCCGGATGTTCGACGATGTCCGGGCGTACCCCGGCAATGTCCACATCACGATATCCGGCACGGCGGCCTCTGCGGCCACGGTGGTGGCCATGGCTGCGAACCGGCTAGAGATGACCCCGGGCAGCCTTTTCATGGTGCATGATCCTTCGGTCATCGCCTGGGGCAATGAGCGCGACCTGTCGGAGGCGATTGGCTTACTTCGCGCCTGCAAGGAGAGCATCCTGAACATCTATACCACCCGCAGCAAATTGC
>CALGYL010000089.1 GCA_937934775.1 uncultured Clostridia bacterium | reverse complement strand
CAGAATGCGGATGACCGCGTCGTACAATTCGGGGCGTTCGGGCAGCCAGTGGTGGAAACCGTCCAGTTCGCTGCCATCCACCAGGGAGACGGAGACCTCCGTCAGCCGCTGCCGCGTCAGCGTGGTCAGATGGCGCACGACCTGGCCCTGGAAAGAGACGGTGATTTCCGCTTTCAGTGGTTTCACGGGGATTTCCTTCAGTGTCAGCCGGAAGGCGGCGGCGCCATGGTCAACGTCGGGGGTGATATGGGCGGTGGTCAGGTAGTTTTCGCCGGTGAACTCCAGATACACCGTCTGCCAGATGCCCGATACCGGCGTGTACCAGCAGCCCATCCAGCCGTCGGCCCAGTACTGCTTGCCGCGGGGCTGTGTGCAGTCCCGGTCGTCTTCGACCCGAACGCACAGGTCGTTTTCTCCGTCTTTCAGAAGCCGCGTCACATCCAGCGCGAACGGCGTGTAGCCGCCCACATGGGCGCCTGCCGAAATGCCGTTGACAAACACCTCGCAGCGGTAGTCTACCGCGCCGAAGCGAAGGAGCGCGCGGCGGCTTTTCAGTGCGTTGGGCACTTCAAAAGACCGGCGGTACCAGAGCGCCTTGGCAAACCGTTTGTCGTTAACGCCGCTCAACTCGCACTCGTGGCAAAAGGGAACCTGAATTTTGAGGGGCAGCGGCTGACCCGGATTCTGAAAGCCCTTTGCATGGCCCTCGTCCGCTTCGTCAAAGGCAAACTGCCAGACGCCGTTGAGGTTGAGCCAGTCGGGCCGGACGAAGTCTGGGCGCGGATGTTCTGGGCGCGGAATGGGGTTTTGAGCCATCATGACCATCCTTTATTTCACAAAGTCTGTACCTATCGCAACATATCCTTATAATTATCGCGAAATGAATAAATAATTCGGACTGTTTGCGACATTTATCATAACATCAGGCGTGAGTACTGTCAATACTGTTCTGTTCATTCCATAAAACCCGGAGATCATCCGCCCAATGTTCCGGGTTTGTGGAGAAAACAAAATCGCCTCCCATTTGCCTGGGAGGCGATGGCTTTATTCATGAATAACCCTGTATCCTCGGTACTCCGCCCCGTCCCGGAGGTTCGGGGGCCGCCGCCCCCGATTCCATAACGGCAACCGGAGGGAAGGCGATTGTGGATGCTTGATAATCCTTGGGAGAGTGTAGAGAGGGCCGAAGCCCTCTCTACGTGTAATCAAATCCAGAGGCGGATACGGTGAATTTGCCTTTCCTCCAGAAGCCGAGCTTGCCTGGATGCCGGAGGAAAGGATTCCCGAACCGGTTTCCGCACGGAAACGCCGCAGCGTTTCAGGAAACCGGCCTTTTCCATTCGGGTGAAAGATGCAAAGCAGATTTCATCCGACCTGTCAGTGGTGTGCGTACCGGATCACGATGTCCTGCTGATAATCCCCAAAGCCCCGGCCGAACAGGTTCATGCCGCCCACGTGGGGCGCGTCCGGTTCGACGCCCAGGCGCATGGTAAAATGGTCGCCGGCCTGTATGTTCAGCTGCTCCAGCCGCACATCCGAAACGCGCATGTGGCCCAGGAAGCTTCCGCTGCCGTCGATGCGCCATGTCACCAGATGGCCGAACTGGGTGGAGCCGTCCGACCACCATTCGGGGTTTAGTAAACCTCTGCGGCCGCCGAAGTCGCCGGGGGAGAGCCAGCTGCCCACCTTGACGCCGTTGATGAAGAGGCTGATATCGCTGGGCCATTCGGGCCGGTAGTTGATGGCCTCCGAACAGGCCTCAAAGGAGATTTCCACCGCCTCCAGCAGGATGCCCTTCAGCGGCATCGTGGGGAAACGGTACTCCAGATATCCCTGCCGCATCCAGATCAGCTGTGCCGAAAAGCGATCGGGCAGGTAGAAGGCAAGGGGATTGTCCTGAATGCCGATGAAGCCCTCTCGGCTGGCCAGGCCGCAGGTGGGCTTAATGTCGCCCACCTCGCTGAAGCAGCCGATGGGCATGACCATCTGGTCCACAAAATGGGGGCGCTGCTCCTGGGCGACCAGGCTGACTGCCAATAGATCCGTCAGACGGCTGCACAGCTTCATGGTGCCACGCACACCCGCCTGGGTCTCGCTTCCGATCAGGCCTACCTTTTCCAGCACCGCCACGTTCATCGAGAGGGTGGAGAGCGGCACGTCCAGCGTCTGCGCCAGCTCGTTGACGTTCATGCTGCGGTTGCCCAGCGTATGGATGATCTGCAGCCTGAGTTCGCTGGATAGCGCGTGTGCCACCGGATAAATGCGGCCGATGTCTGTGTTGATGTCCAAATGAAGCTGCTTGTCGCTGGTGATGTCGTCCGCCATGACCCTTCCTCCGTTTCCACGCAGCCATTCTGACTCCATCATAGCCCCATTGCCTGAAAAAGTCCAGAGGAACATGCGGGGTGAAGCGAAACGCTGATCCGGATGTGGGGCTACGGGGCGGCGCGCCTTGCGGCCCGGGCTTCGGCTTCTAGGATATCCGTCATCTCGGGCCACTTCTTCTCCATGTCGGCCACCAGCTTGAATTGGGTGCGGCAGCGGTCCAGGTTGTGGCTGGGCCTGTGGATGCGAAAGTATGTGTCGCCCGACAGGTAATCGGTGAGGAATCGCACGCCGCACTCCAGTGTCATGAGCTTCGCGCCCAGCGGCAGGGTTTCAATCTCCGCCCGCGTCAGGTTTCCGCCGCAGGCGCCCAAAAACCCCCTGGCGTAGGCACGGTAGTATTCGACGGACAGGGAGACGAGGCTCAGGTCCCGTTCGTCCTCGGCGGCGGTGGATGCGCCGAAGCGGATGGAGTCGCCGAAGTCGTTGCCTGCGAGGCCGGGCATCACCGTGTCCAGATCGATCACACACAATGCGGCAAAGGTCCTGTCGTCCAGCATGACGTTGTTGAGCTTGGCGTCGTTGTGGGTGACCCGGAGCGGCAGATGCCCCGCGCGCAGCATGCCCACCATCACCCCTGCCTCGTCCTCCCGCTGCAAAGCGAAGTCCAGCTCCCGCCGAACCTCCCGCAGGCGGCCCAGCGCGTCCGCCTCCGCCGCCTCCCGGAGCAGCCTGCAGCGGTTCGGGGTATCGTGAAAGCGGTGTATGGTTTCGGAGAGCGATTCCGCGGGAAAGTCCGAAAGTATCTTCTGGAAGCGCCCGAAGGCCGCGCCGCTCTCCCGCATGTGGCTGGGCGAGCCGGCCTTCTCCAGGCAGACGCTGCCGGTGATGAAATCGTATACGCGCCAGGTTTCGCCGTCCGCGTCCGTCCACCAGTCGCGCCCGTCCCGGGCGGGAACCAGCGTCAATATCTTCCGGGGATCCTTTTCGATCCGGGACAGGTGGCGGGTGACCAGGGCGATGTTTTGCATCAGCCGGGGTACGTCGTGGAAGACGCTCCGGTTGATCTTCTGCAGAATGTACTTTGCGCTTTCGGTCTCGAGCAGGTAGGTTTCGTTGATGTGGCCGTTTCCGTAGCGCTCGCAGGCGACCGGAGCGCCCTGGGTCTGAAATTCATAGGCGGCCTTTAGCATGTCAGTTCCTCCCATGTTCCGCCGGGTACAGGCCCGGCCGCTTCATGTCCCGGATGGCTTGCCGAACGCGGGGCATGTCCTCCCGGTAGGTGACGCCGTACCGTTTTTCCCGGGTGGGCAGCACGGAAACGGTGGCGGCGAAGCCGTGCGCCGGATCTCCGCCGGCAGAGCCTCGTTGGAGGGCACTTCCCGTACGGACGCCCACATTATATCCTCCTGCGGGGGAGCTTCATAGCAGCAGTTCTACAATTTAGTAGTAATATATTCCGTTTTTTATAGAATCATGCTATTATTGAGTGGGGGTGTGCTGATGAACTATGCGCTGAACGTAAACAGGCTGGCGATCCTCCTGGAAAACCTGCATGAGATCACAAGACTTCAGATATCGCTGCATGACACCACCGGCGTGGAATTGTACGCCGCCAGATCCCGAAGCGTTTTCTGCGATCTGATCTGCAACAGCGAGGAGGGCTACCAGCGCTGCCTGGCCTGCGACCGCCGCGCGGCCTCCCCGGACGGACCGCTGTTCACACCCGTGCAGTACCGCTGCCACGCGGGGCTGATCGAGGCGGCGATTCCCATCACCGAGGGTGGACAGTTGGTGGCGACCATCCTGTTCGGGCAAATCCTGGACGATACGAGCGTGGAGGAGCAGTGGTCGGCCACGCGCCGCCAGTGCGCCTGGTATGCGGACTTAAAAGCGCTGGAGGAGGCGTTCCGGCGTCTGCCCCGCCTCACGCGCAAGCAGATTCGCGCCTGTTACGAGATCATCAACGCCTGCGTCAGCGAGATCCGGCTGGAGGGTCTGCTTAAAGCCAATGCCCAGACCGACGCGCAGCGGCTGGAATTGTACATCGGCGTCAATTTCGCGCAGCCGCTGACGATTGCCTCGATTTCGCAGGCGCTGTCCATCGGCAAGAGCAAGCTCTATCAGATTTCCGGGCGCATCGAGCCGGGGCTCACCATCTCCCGGATGATCGCGCGCCGCCGCATCGCCGCCGCCCGGCAGTTGCTGGCCCGTCCCGGCATGACTGTCCGCGACGCGGCGGAGCGGGTGGGCATTCCGGATTATAACTACTTCTCCAAGGTATTCCGCAAGAACACCGGCATGACGCCTTCCGAATACAAGCGCCGGTGCGGTGCTGGGCAGTTCGGCCCCACGCCGCAGCGGCGTGAAATATAACGCCCGCTTGAACCCGCGCCGCGGGTCGTTTCGCCCCGAAACGGGTATATTGAAGATATCACAAGGAGAGCGTGAAACATATGTCCACGAATGCCGCGCGCTGCATCAAGAACGTCGACTTTTCC
>CALGYL010000088.1 GCA_937934775.1 uncultured Clostridia bacterium | reverse complement strand
GCATCCTGCGCGTGCTGCAGGAGCGCAAGGTGCTGCCGCTGGGCGGCGGCGCCGCGGTATCCGTACAATCGATGACCAATACCGAGACGCGGGATGTTGAGGCGGCGCTGGCACAGATCGCGCGCCTTGCCGAGGCTGGGTGCGACATCGTGCGCGTCTCGGTCTACGACCAGCTCTGCGCGGAGGCGGTCCGGGCGTTGGTGGGCGGAAGCGCCGTGCCGCTGGTCGCGGACATCCATTTCGACCACCGGCTAGCGATCCGGTCCATTGAAAACGGCATCGCGAAGGTGCGCATCAACCCCGGCAACATCGGTGCAGAAGAAAACGTCCGCCGCCTTGCCGACTGTGTGAAGGCGCACCATGTACCGGTGCGGGTGGGCGTGAACTCGGGCTCCCTCGAACGGGAACTTTTGCGGAAATACGGCGGGCCCACCGCCGAGGCGCTGGCGGAGAGCGCATTATGTCAGGCCCGAGTGCTGGAGGGAATGGGCGTTCAGGACATTGTGCTTTCGATGAAGGCATCCTCCGTCCGGACGACGGTTTCCGCGTACCGCCTGGCAGCCGCAGCCTGCGACTACCCGCTGCACCTGGGCGTCACCGAGGCCGGAACGCCCGAGGCAGGCACGGTGAAATCCGCCGTGGGCATTGGGAGCCTCCTGCTGGACGGCATCGGCGACACCATCCGGGTGTCTCTGTCCGGCCCGCCGGAACTGGAAGTGCCGGTCTGCCTGGACATTTTACGGGCTGTGGGCCTCCGGGATCAGGGCGTGGAGATCATCTCCTGCCCGACCTGCGGAAGGACGTGCATCGACGTTGCCGGCATCGCAAACCGCATCCGACGGGAAACCGCGAAGGTCAAGGCCCCGCTGAAGGTTGCGGTGATGGGCTGCGTGGTCAACGGGCCCGGGGAGGCGCGGGAAGCCGACATCGGCATCGCGGGCGGCGGGGACGGCGGCGCGCTGTTCATCAAAGGCCAGCCACCCCGGAAAGTGGAAGGCGACCTGGCCGCGGTCCTGATGGAGGAAATTCAAAAGCGCCTGGCCGGGAGGACCGACGCGTGACGGACGTTCAGGCGTCCAGAGCGCTGCCTCTGCCCGGTTTCTGGCAATTCGATGTGAGCGAGAATCTTTACAGATGAATGATCTTTGGCTGAACATCTTCAAAGAAGTCGATCCGGCGCTGGTCAGGTGTATCACACTGGATCGGGTGCTGGTTTCGCGCGCGGGGGACAAATTGGTCGCCCGCTTCTTTGCGTCCCGCCTTTTGGACGACCGGGAGTTTACCATCCTGTCCAAAGCGCTTCGCGCCGCGTTCCCGCAGGCGCAGGCGCACCTCAGGATCGGCTATCCCGCGCTCCGGGAGGACGTGCTGGCCAACGTTTCCGCCTACGCCCGGTTTATCTGCGGCCTGATCGCGCGGGATCTGCCCAGCGCCATGCCCTTTCTGCAATGGGAGGAAACCAGCTGGAAAAAGCGGGGCGATCTTCTGATCGCGGAAGTCGACCGGATGGGCGTCGAATACCTGGTTAGCCAGGGTGTCGACCGGCGGGTGGAGACGCTCCTTCGAGAGCTTTTTGGCGTGGAGCTCCGGGTGATGCTGGAGCCTCGCGGCGATGAGGAAGCGCGGCTTCTGGAGATTGCGCGAAAGCGCGACGAGGAACAGGCGCGCATGGCGGAGATGGCGCGCAAGGCCTGCGCCGTGGACAATAACGGCGCTGTTTGCAAGACGCTCTCCAAACAGCTTTTGGGCAAGACCATCTCCGATGAGGCGATGCCCATTTCCGAACTGGGCGAGGGCGCGACCCGCGTGACGGTGCGGGGAGAAATCCTGAAAGCCGAAATGCGGGACCTCAAGAGCGGCTCCAAGCTGTGCTCCTTCGCGCTGACCGACTACACCGGGACAATATCCTGCAAGGCATTTGTCGGCGGACGCCGGGCGACCAGCGCCGAGGCGACGCAGCAGCAGGCGGATCAGCTGATGGAGGGCATCAAGGAAGGCCAGTGGGTGCGCGTCCGCGGCGACTACCGCTACGACGATTTCCAACGGGAAATGGTGTTGATGGTTTCGGACGCCGTGAAGTCCGAAGCGCCCAGACGGATGGACGAGGCGGCTGAGAAGCGGGTTGAACTCCACCTGCACACCCAGATGAGCGCCATGGACGCCTGCGCGTCCCCGACGGATCTGATCAAGATGGCCGCCGAATGGGGCCATCCCGCCATCGCCATCACCGATCACGGCGTGGTGCAGGCCTTCCCGGAGGCGTTTTCAGCCGCCAAGAAGGCGGGCATCAAGCTGATTCCCGGCTGCGAGGGCTATCTGATTGACGATAAGCCCAGCTTGGTCAAAAACGCGGACGCCAGAAAACTGGCCGCGGCGGCCTTTGTCATATTGGATGTGGAGACCACCGGCCTCAGCCCCATGCAGGATACCATCATTGAGTTGGGTGCGGTCAAGTTCGTAAACGGCGTGGAAGTGGCCGAATTCTCCCAGCTGATCAACCCCATGCGGCCCCTGCCGGAGAAAATTGTGGAGATCACCGGCATCACCGACGCGATGCTCACCGGCATGCCCACCATCGATCAGGTGCTGCCCGACTTCTTCGAGTTCTGCAAGGGCGCGGTTCTGGTCGCCCACAACGCCGAATTCGACACGGCCTTCGTCGGCCGCGCCTTTGCCGCGCTGGGCCTGAAGATGGATCATCCGGTGATCGACACACTGTCCCTCTCCCGAAACATGTTCCGGGATCAGAAGAGCCACAAGCTGGCCGCGGTCTGCAAGCGGCTTGGCGTCTCGCTGAAAAACGCCCACCGCGCGGTGCATGACGCCCGGGCGACCGCGCTGGCGATGACCAAAATGCTGCAGATGCTCGACGAGAGCCGCGGCCTGCGCCTGCTGTCGGACCTCAATCAAGCCTTCGACGACGACATGGGCGGCGCAAGTTTCCACATCATCCTGCTGGCCGCCACCCAGACGGGCATGACCAACCTCTACCGGCTGGTGTCCGAAGCGCACCTGAACCACTTCCGCCGCACGCCGCGCCTGCCGCGTTCGCTGATCCAAAAATACCGGGAAGGGCTGATTATCGGCAGCGCCTGCGAGGCGGGCGAACTGTTCCGCGCGGTTCTGGAGGGCAAGTCCGACAAGGATCTGGAGCGCATCGCCCAGTTCTACGATTACCTGGAGATCCAGCCCACCGGCAACAACGAGTTTTTGGTGCGGGCGGGCGCGGTGACGGGCACTGAAGCGCTTCAGGACCTGAACCGCAAAATCGTTGCGCTGGGTGGACGGTTGGGCATTCCGGTGGTCGCTACCGGCGATGTGCACTTCAAAGAGCCCAGGGATGCCATCTTCCGCGCCATTTTGATGAACGCCAAGGGCTTTGAGGACTGCGACAATCAGGCGCCGCTCTACTTCCGCACCACCGACGACATGCTTGAGGAGTTTTCCTACCTGGGCAGGGACGCGAAACGCGTGGTCATCGACGCGCCCCGGGCTATCGCGGAGCGCGTGTCGCCCAAGCTGCGCATCTTTGTAGAGCACCCGGAGGGCGCGGAGACCTTCCAGCCCTATTGGGACTTCGCCGAAAAG
>CALGYL010000087.1 GCA_937934775.1 uncultured Clostridia bacterium | reverse complement strand
CAGCGTGATGCGCTTCGTCCGGGCGTTGAACGGCCCCGGCAGCGCCACGCCCAGCCCCAAAACCTCCCCCGGCGCGCGGGCCAGGGTGTCCTTCACAAGTTCCCGAAGCGACGCAAGAGACGCCTCCGCGCCCAGCGCCGGGCGGTTCTCAATCTGCCGATGAACGCGGGCATTGCCCGCGATGTCGTAGACCGCGCAGGTGAGGTATTCCCGGTTGACCCGGGCCGCGCCCAGAAAAAACCGGTCCGGGTTCAGCGTCAGGCCCATAGGCTTGCGGCCCAGCGGCGCCTCCTGCCCGGTAGTCTCGGAGACCAGCCCCCAGTCCTCAAGCTGTTTGACAATTTTGGTGATGGTCGCCTGCTTGAGCCCGGTAATGTGGGTCAGGCCGATGCGGGTCTCCGCCCGCCCGGCGTGCAGCGCACGGATAACCAGCGAAAGGTTTGCTTCCTTCTGCGCGTCCCGGTTGATGCCCGACTCGTACTGCATGCGTCCTCCGCGCCGATATAATTCACTGAGTGCATTATATGCCCGCCGCGCCGCGCTGTCAACGCCAACATCACCCGCGCACAGGCAAAT
The DNA here is from genome assembly GCA_937934775.1 of uncultured Clostridia bacterium. Lineage (GTDB taxonomy): Bacteria > Bacillota > Clostridia > Christensenellales > Aristaeellaceae > JAEZHK01. The sequence continues at coordinate 10,294 of CALGYL010000087.1, read as the reverse complement.
TTCGGGCCGCGGGTCTCGATATTGCAGGAAGCATTCCCGTACTCAATGAAAAATCCATCCGGGCATAGGAAAGCGCAGCGTGACAATCATCACGCTGCGCATAGAATGTATCCATCCTTTGGGCGGGGTACGGGGGCGTCATACCCCCGGCGGGTGGCCCGGAGGGCGGCTCCCTCCGGCGTGGCCTTCTTAGAACTTTAGCGTTTTGCAGGGCAGCGAGAAGGCGTCGGCAACGCCCTGGTAGGTGATCTCGCCCTCATAGGTATTGATGGCGGAGACGATGGTGGGATCGCGCCGCGCGGCCTCCTCAAGACCAAAGTCCGCGATCCGGAGGCCATAGCCCAAAGTGGCGTTGGTCAGCGCCATGGTAGAGGTGTAGGGCACCGCGCCGGGCATGTTGGCCACGCAGTAGTGCACCACCCCATCGACGACGAAGGTGGGGTCGTCATGGTAGGTGGCGCGGGTGGTCTCCACGCAGCCGCCCTGGTCCACGGCCACGTCGACGATGACGGAACCGGGCTGCATCAGCTTCAGGTGCTCGCGGCGGATCAGCTTGGGCGCGGCCGCGCCGGGGATCAACACCGCGCCGATCACCAGGTCTGCGTCGGAAATTTCCTGCTCGATGGCGGCGGTAGTGGAAAACACCGTCTTAATGCCGCCGCTAAACAGCTCGTCCAGTTCGACCAGCCGGTCGATGGACAGGTCGATCACCGTCACGTCCGCGCCCAGGCCCAGCGCCATGCGGCAGGCGTTGGTGCCGACGAAGCCGCCGCCCAGCACGACCACCTTGGCCTTGCGCACGCCCGGAACACCGGAGATCAGTACGCCGCGGCCGCCGAAGGGCTTCTCCAGGCACTTCGCGCCCTCGATGGCGGCCAAACGGCCGGCGATCTCGCTCATGGGCTTGAGCAGCGGGAGCTGGCCCTTTTTATCTTTTAACGTTTCGTAGGCGACCCCTTTGCAGCCGGCTTTCAAGAGCGCGTCGGTCAGGGCGCGGTCGGCGGCCAGGTGCAGGTAGGTGTAGAGGATCTGTCCCTTGCGCATCCGGCCATATTCGGCCTCCAGCGGCTCCTTGACCTTGATGAGCAGTTCGCTCTCCGCCCAGACGCTTTCGGCGTCGGTCAGGACGGCCCCGGCCTTCTCATACTGCGCATTGGTAAAGCCGCTGCCCTCGCCCAGGCCCTTTTCCACCAGCACCCTGTGGCCATGCCGCACGTATTCAGCGGCATTGGCGGGCGTCATCCCCACCCGGAACTCGTTGTTCTTGATCTCCTTGACGCAACCGACGGTCATACGCTCTTCCCCCTGTCAAAACATAGACTCGCGCGCGACCAGTGTCTGCGGCCCCTCGGTACGCGCACTTCGGGTGGTCGCCCGGACGTTGCCCGGCGCATGCCCCGTTGCACGCCAACCTGAAAGAAATTCGACGCGCTCTCCGGTTTTCCTTTCCGGAAAAAGCGCGCCGGGGTGCCTTACTGTGTAAAATTTGATGCCCGCCTGCCAGGGACTCTTTCCCGCCCGCTATCACCGCCGGAGAAGCTCCAGCGCGTCGCCGCGCAGCCAGTCCAGAAAGACTTTTTCGCCGACGATCTCGATCGCGCAGCCCTTGTCCCGGAGCTCCAAGGCCCGGGCGTGCTTGGTGCTGCAGGGACCGCGCACGACGCGCGGGTCCTGCTCGCCGACGACCAGCACCCCGGTTTTCCGCGATACGCCGCCCAGCACCGTTCCGGCGCGCAGCTGCACAGCTCTTTCCGCGGCCTGCCGCTCCATCGAGGACAGTTCGCCCGTGAACACAAAGGAGATCCCCTCAAAGACCGGCGCGCAGGCTTCCCGCGCGGATTCGGTCGCCGCCGTCGGCCTCGCCGCGCTCCCCGCCGGGGTGCGGGCGCACACGGGGAGGGCGCTCCAACGGAGGTTCGCCGCGCGAAGCAGCGCGTCCAGCGAATCCGCGCCGCGGCGGCGTGCCATTTCCAACAAAAGGAGCGCGCAGGCGCGTGCGTCGGCCTCCGCGTTGTGGTGCGCAAAATCGGGCAGGCGGAAGTAATCGCACAAATCGTTCAGCCGGTGGGACGGCGCGCCCGGACACAGCGCCCGCGACAGCCTGAGTGTACAGGCGTACCGGACCGGAACCGGATCGACCCGCCAGATGGAAAAGAGCCGGTCCAGGACGCCAATGTCAAAGGACGCGTTGTGGGCGATCAGCGGCAGCTGCCCCATGTGGCGGCGCATTTCATCCCAGGCCTCCGGAAACGTGGGCGCGCTTTTCACATCCGCCTCCCGGATGCCGTGAATCCGGATACATTGCGGCGCAAAGGGCACTTTGGGGTTTAAAAGGGTATAGAAAGAACCGGCGACGCACCCGTTACGCACCACGGTCAGGCCGACGGCGCAGGCGCTTCCCCGCTCATAGCTGGCGGTTTCAAAGTCGATGGCCACAAAATCGAGAGACATGGCTTGCCCCCGTTTTTCCTGTGATCATACGCATGATACCACATGGCAGACGGAGGCGCAAGGGATTTGGCGCATGCGGCCCCGTCGAACGGCGCGCGTCGGGATATAAACGCCCCGCCCGGCCCGAAGCGTCTGCTGGGGCTTTGCCCGATCCAGCGCAAACCGTGATCTTTTCGCCCAAAATTTTTAAATTCCGTTAAGAATGCATCTCCTGGCGCTAATTTTGGGCGCCTTTCCGCCGAAATACACAATACGGGATATCGGAGACAGGAGGAATACCCATGATCAGCGGAATTAGCAGCAGCCAGTCTACGCTGCAGGCGCAGGAGACCAGCACGCAGACCAAGGCGAATAAGGCAACCACGACGGCGGAGCAGTCGAAAACCGCAAAAGACACCGACACCGTGGAATTGGGCAAGTCACAGACCACCGCTTCGACCTATACCCGTACTTCCCGGAAGCTGAGCGCTTCTGAACTTCAGACGCTCAAGGACGCGGCGGATCAGCGCTATGCCAGCCTCCGCTCTCTGGTGGAGCAGATGCTCGAAAGCCAGAACAAGTCGACCAAGAAGAGCGCCTCTTCCAGCAAAACCTCCAGCCTGAGCGCATCGGATCAGGCCACCCAGGCGATTTCTGAGGACGGCGAGTTTGGCGTCAAGGCCGTGAGCGACCGGATCGTGAAGTTTGCCGTCGCCGTCTCCGGCGGCGACACAGCCAAGTACGAAGAATTGAAGGCCGCCATCGACAAGGGCTTCCAGCAGGCCACGAAGTCTCTGGGCGGCAAACTGCCCAGCATCAGCCAGCAGACCTACGACGAGGTCATGCGCAAGCTGGACGACTGGAAGAACGGCAAGGACGTCGAGTCCTGAACGAGTCTAAAAAATCCAACCGCAAACGGCGCGCTCCGGCATTTTGACGGACCGTCCTTGCGGCTGTTTGCGTATGCATAGCGTCTGCCCTGTTTCCGCCAGGGCAGGCGCTTATTGCGGCAAAAAATGTTTGCGGACGGTCGAGGCTTCCTCTATAATGAAGGCGGCGTGAAGCGCCCCCCGCGACGGCGCATTCATCTTTGAAATCGGTATAAGGAGGGCGGAATATGGGCGGCAAGGCGTATATCCGGAGGGTGGAAACGGCGGAGTGCATTGAGCAGTCGCCACATCCCGGCTACGAATCCAAACGGCGGATCATCGTGGGCAAGGAGGATTCGGAGAACTTCGGTGTCTCCGTCTACGAAGTGCCGCCGGGGAAGTCGGCGGTTCCCTACCATTACCACCTGCGCAACGAGGAGGTTTTCTTCATCATGCGCGGCACGGGGCGTTTGAAATCGCCCGAGGGAGAAAAGACCGTGATCGCCGGGGATTTCCTCTACTTCCCAAACAATGAAAGCGGCGCGCACAAACTGACGAACATCTCTCAGGCCGAACCGCTGGTCTACGCGGACTTTGATATCCTGCACGCCCTTGAAGTGGCGGTCTATCCCGATTCCGACAAGGTAGGCATTTTCGGCATGGGCCGGCGGATGATCTTCCCGGCCGACAAGCAGACGGATTACTTCGACGGGGAGTAATACCGGCAGACGATGCACGGTTGGGGACGCCGCCGGGAGTTTTCCCCCGGGCGTCCCTTCTCCCTCAGCTGCTGGCGCTCGCGTAGCGCCGGAGCCCGCGCTTCCACAGAATGAGCAGCGCCGGGAAGAACACCGCGGGCGCCGCGCAGACCCAGATCGCATACGTCAGGGTCATCCGCCCGATCAGGTACAGGGTGGGCATGTTGGTCATGAACAGGATGGGCACAAAGAACATGCCGATCCTCCGGATGGGCTCGGAATAGATCGCCATGGGCATGTTGTTCAGGTCCCAGGTCTTGTCCGTCAGTTCCGTAAGGGCGCTGGACTTGACGAACCGGAACGACAGCGCCTGGGGGATCATAAAGGCGGAGTACATCACGATGGTGCTGCTCACGATAATGCCCAATAGCCCCAGAATGTTCCCCGCGTTCACCGGGATGCCCAGATGCCGCCACGCAGTGATCAGCATGGTCAGCCCGGCGGCAAGGTTGGGAATCGGCAGCGCGAAGTTCATCCGCCGGAGCGACACCATGAAGAGCAGCGAAAGCGGCTTGGTCATGTACATATCCAGCGCGCCGCTGGTCACCAGCCCGGAAAGGCCAAACAGGTTCTCCATGAACGCGCCGGTATAGATCGCGATCATGATGGTGTACACGCCCGTATACAGCATCACCTGGTCCGGACTCATCCCGCCGATTGAGCCGCCGAAACTGAAGGCAAACAGCACATACACCAGCTTGGAGAGCAGAAACACAATCTCCATCGTCAAACTGGCGTAGAAGTTGGCCCGGTATTCCATAAAGCCGATCAGGTTGTTCTTTGCAAACACCCCGTAGAGGTGCAGGTAGTGCCCGATCCTGCGTAACCGTCTATTCATCGTACATTCCTCGCTCCCTGCTCGTCAGCCGCCGGCCGCGATGTGTTTTTTCAGCCCGGACTTCCAGCAGAAATGGCTTGCCGCCGCCAGCGCGGCGATCCAGAGCGCCTGGAGAAGAAACCCCTGCGCGATCTCGTGCGGCCCGATGCGCCCGTTGATGATGCTCACCGGGAAAAACACCGCGTACTCAAACGGCAGGCACCGGACCACGGCGCGGATGCCTGGCCCCAGCATGTCCAGCGGGAAGATGCCCCCGCCCAGCAGGAAACAGCCCTGCCGCATGGCAATGAACACGCCCCACACCTCCGTCATGACGAACGCCAGGGAGCTCACAATGTAGAACACAAAAAAATTGATCACCAACCCCAGAAGCACCGAGGCGAAGAAGAGAACCACCCGCGCGCCATCGGCCGCGACGCCCCAGCCCGCGCCCAGGCTGAAGATCAAAACAAGCGAAAGGCCCAGCCCTACGGCCAACTGCGTCACCTTTTCGCCGGTGAAAGCCATGAACCGATACAGCGCGTAATTGACCGGCTGAGTCAGGAACTTGTTCAGTCCGCCCAGCTTGATGTCCTCCGCGATCTCCCGCTCGAACCCGGCGGAAATCAGCTTGGACACGATGCCGGAAAACACCGTGTACACGATCAGCTGCCGGTAGGTATAGCCGTTGACGGTCTCCCGCGCGGATCCGGCAAACACCGCCGTCCACAGAAAATACTGCACGACAATGACGACCAGGCTGTTGAGTATGCCCATGAGGAAATCCATCCGGTACTCCATGGACTTCTTCAGCGACAGGGAGAAGGCGGCAAAGTATTTACGGATGGAAAGCAACTCAATTCCCCGCCTTTTCATACAGTTTTTCAATGCCGCGCTCCAGCGGGATGTCCTCGACGGTGAAATCGGTGACGGTGTAGCGAGACAGCATCCGGCTCGCCAGCTGCTGTACCCTGTCCCGCTCCACCTCGATCACCAGATTCTCGCCGTCAAAGGCCGTCACGCTGCCGTACTGCGCGAAGTGGTCGTCCGGCACCCGCTCCGCAAACTGCAGACGCAGCACCTTTCGGGAATTGATCTGATCCCGGATCGCCTGCAGCTCTCCGGCGTAGACCAGGTTGCCACCCTGGATGATGATCGTCTTTTTACACAGCTCCTCCACATCCGTCATGTAATGGCTGGTCAGGATCATCGTAGCCTTCTTCTCCTGATTGTAGACCTTCAGAAACTCCCGGATCTTCCGCTGGGAGGTGAAGTCCAGCCCGATCGTCGGCTCGTCCAGAAAGATGACCTTCGGGCTATGCAGAAGGCAGGCGATCAATTCCATCTTCATCCGCTCGCCCAGAGAAAGCCTGCGCACCTGCACGCTCATCAGGCCGCCCACGTCCAGGTATTCGGAAAGCTCCGCCAGCGTCTTTTCGTACTGCCGGTCGTCAATTTCGTAGATGCACTTGTTGAGGTAGAAGGACTCGTTCGCCGGCAGATCCCACCACAATTGGCTCTTCTGCCCCATGACGATGGAGAACTGGCGCTTGAACGCGTTGCGCCGTTCCCAGGGCACATAGCCCAGCACCCGCGCCTCCCCCGATGTCGGGTAGAGGATACCGGAGAGCATCTTCAGCGTCGTGGTCTTGCCCGCGCCGTTCGGCCCGAGGAACCCGACGATCTCCCCCTCGTCAATGGAAAACGAGATGTCCCCCACCGCGTCCTTCGTCAGCTTCTCCCGGTGGATCAGGTTCCTGATCGAGCTTTTCAGCCCCACGTCTTTTTTGTAGTATTCGAAGGACTTGTGCAGATGGGAGACCTCAATCGCGGCCATTCGCGCTCCGCCACCGTTCCTTTGTATTCTTTTTCGTCGCCCGAAGCGTTCCCGGATAAACCCTGCCGATTGCGCCGCTTTCCATAAAAGAAAACCGCGCGCCAGCAAGGCACACGGTTCAATCATAGAGCGTATGGGTGGATTCTGTCAAGATCAGACGTCTAGTTCACGGGCTTTTCCGGTCTCCGGCAAATTGCGCGCTATTCGATTTCGAAGAGTACGGCCCATCGTTCTCTGACTGACGAAAGCCCCCAACCTTGTATTTTCGTATCGCCAGCCGCTTCAATAAAGGAGGAGGCGCATTTTAGGTGCCTCCTCCTTTGGACTTGCATATTACGAAACGACGCCGCGTAAATCGCCTCGATGGGCTTCAGTATTACGTGATCGACGCCTGATAAATCGCCTCGATGGACTTCTCAAGCGTCGCGTTGAATTCCGCGTCCGTCTGCTGGTCGGTCAGACCCTGCGCCAGCGCGCGGGAGAAGCTGGCGATCAGCCCGTGGTTCAGCGCCAGTTTTTCGTTCGCCTCACTCTGGGAATAGCCGCCGGAGAGGGCGACGACGCGCACCACCTTGTCCAGCGCGATCAGGTCGGCGTAGAAATTCGCCACGGTCGGAATGGTCAGTTTGAGCATGATCTTCTCATCCGGGCCGAGCTTTGCGATCTGGCGCAGGATTTCTTCCTTCAGCAGTCCTTCCGCCCGCGCCTTGTCCGGGCAGTGGATGTCGACTTCCGGCTCAAGGATCGGCACAAGCCCCGCCGCGATGATCTGCCGCCCGATGGCGAACTGCTGCTCCACAATCTTGTGGATTCCGACGGGGTTCGCTTCTTTGATTACAGAGCGCATCTTCGTGCCGAAGATGTTCCGGCTGACCGCCTGCTTGAGAAGAGCGTCTAGGCCGGGAATCGGCTTCATTAACCGCGCGCCATCTTCCTGCGCCGCGAGTCCCTGATCCACCTTCAGGATGGGCACAATGCCCTTCCTCCGCCAGAGGTAATCCGCGGTGAACAGGCCGTCGATCGTCCTGTTCATCGTATTCTCAAACAAGATCGCGGCCAGAATATGATCTGAAGTAAACGCGGGGCTGGTGATGATGCGCGTGCGCATCGCGTGAACGAGCGCAAACATCTCCTCGTCATCGGAATAACGGTCTTCCGTGATGCCATATTGCAAGAGCGCTTTCGGCGTGCTGCCACCGCTCTGATCCAACGCCGCGACGAAACCCTTCCCCGTATGCATCCTGCCAAACTGCTCCATGTTCACCCAAATCACCTCTCCTTACTCTCCAGTGGCGATCCGCCATTGTCCTTGATATTTATACACATCTCCGTGGTCTCTCAAGCGTTCTTTTTGCCCGCGGCCGCCAATTCGTCTCCAGCGGCTCCATGCCGAAGGCACCGTTGATCCACAAAGCCCCAACTGGAGAAAAGCCGCTCCCCGGGTTATTGAAAAACAAATTTCGGCAGCTTGCCGGTGTCCGCGAGAATCTGTTTGGCTATCGACTCCGTAAGCGGCTTGACCTCCGTAAAGTGGTCGTAACCCGGAATTGTATGCGTGGTGACGAGGTCGTTCCGGTTCGCGAATTTTGGCAGATTGACTGCGTTGGCGCTGTCAGCGCCTTCCATAATGTAGGTTCTGGTTTTGATCGACGGAACCCAGTATCCCGGCGAGCGTAGTCTCGCTTCGTTTTTATCAGAAGTCGAAAACGGATACTCTAAGCCGTAGCTTAAAATATCGCTCACCGGGCCGATCGAAAACACGGCACGGATATTATCGCCATCCGACAGTTCGGCGGCAAGAAGCACCATCGTTCCGCCGGTGCTGTGCCCGCCCAGGTACACCCTATCAGGATCGACATACGCAAGTTTGGAAACATAATCCGCCGCGCTTATAACGTCGTCGGCCTCGCCGTAGAAACACTCGTAATCGCCCGGGTTATCGTTGCAGCCGCGGAGAGATGCGTACATCGTCACAATCCCGTTTTCCCTGAACGCGCGGGCAGATTGATCGTCCTCCTCGGGCGCGGGATCCCAGGCGGAAGAACCGATTGAGTTATCATACCCGCCGCATATCCATACGATGGCCGGATGCTTTATCCCGTCTCCTGGGTCAGGCGTCAGATACGCGCTGAGCTCGCCCACATTCGATGGATATTCAATCAGTGTCAGCTGGTTGTCCGCCGGCTGTGGCGCGGGCGTTCCGTTTTTCCAATGTTCCAGCAGGTTGGTTGTGAAACCCGCTCTCGCTTCTTTCAAACTCGTCTGGCGGGCACAGCCGCCGGTCATAACCGTCACCGCCATAAGCAGAATAATCCCGGCAAGTCTCAACGGTTTCGATTTATCCAATAAGTTCATCCAAAATCCCCCAACACTATTCAATCATTAACATATTGATGTTATCACAAATACGCCCAAAGGTCAATTTCGCGCACGCCGCACCCAGGATCACTGCAGTGAAATCAGCGTTCAATATCGCGAGCCTCAGGCATTTTCTACGGGGATGCTCATTCTTATCTGCTAACGAAAAAGAGACGCTGCCCACGTCACTTGAATTGGCCCCTCAGGTGCGGTTCTGATATTGTTCGCTGCAACTTTCCGGCGAGATGTGGTTTCCACTTGAGAAAAACAAAGCAACCGGGCGCTCCGGCTGCTTTGTTTATTATTCCTGCCCGCCTGCATCTTGTTTGCCATTTAGCCGCTGGCTCCCCGGGGCTCGCTTATTTTCTGCCACTCTTCACGCCACACAGCCTTATGTTTTTGCAATGTCCTTTATCTGCACGTCGTGCTCCTCCCCTTTTCCGTATGCACGGACTTGCGTCATACTTACTTCCTGAATCTATGCGCCAAAATTGGAGCATAGGCTCGCAGCCATTGGCGCTAGGCAGTGTCCCGCTTTCTATTTATCTCGGTGTTTCTCAAGTTCGACAACACACGCCTCTGGCAAAACCTTTGCCAATGCTTGATTCTCCAGCAATTCCGACATGCCATTTAACCAACACCCATTATTGGTTGCACTTGCAATTCGCACCTTCTCATTGACATGAAATGCAAGCATTTCAACTTCAGAAAACACCTTTAACCGTTCAAGAATGATTAGCGCGCCCGGCCAATTTAGGTCTTTTAGCCATTCTAGGATCCGCAACAAATACGGCTCTAGCACTTCGTCAGACTTGGCCGCCAGTATGATTGCGCAGTTCTCCCAAACGCTTTTACCTGGCCTCATTGGTAGTAAAAACGCGTTAAGGTACTTAATTCCGCCTGCAAGCTCAATCCCATTTTGTTGGATCTCTTCGCTCTGATTCCAATCAAGCATATCCATGATCTCATCGATACTGCACACGACTGTCTACCTCATACCCAGTTAAGCAACTTGCACTTAGTATTTATGTCTATATCGAACTTCTACCCGCATTACGACAATCAGAAACAGTTCCTCCAACCCCTACCGTCCTTACCAATACCGTTTCCTATGCGCCTTGCTATGTAATAAAAAAGCGTCAATAAACTCTTTCGAATTCATCAACGCGCTTGGCTCCTCAGGTAGGGCTCGAACCTACAACCCTTCGGTTAACAGCCGAATGCT
>CALGYL010000086.1 GCA_937934775.1 uncultured Clostridia bacterium | reverse complement strand
AGCCTGAAGTCCACCTCCGCGCCCTCGCTGCGGCCGATCCAGTTGCGCTGCTGCAGCTTGACCTTTTCGATGAAGTCCACGTTGTCCAGGCCGTCCAGCAGCTTTTGGGCATAGGCGGTGATCTTCAGCATCCACTGGCTCTTGATCTTGCGCACGACTTCGCCGCCGCAGCGTTCGCACACGCCGCCGACGACTTCCTCGTTGGCCAAGCCCACCTTGCAGCTGGTGCACCAGTTGATGGGCATCTCGCTTTTGTAGGCCAGACCGTTTTCGTAGAGTTTCAAGAAGATGAACTGCGTCCATTTGTAATATGAAGGATCGGTGGTGTTGACCTCGCGGGAATAATCGAACGAAAAGCCAAGCCGTTTCAACTGTTCGCGGAAATGGCTGACGTTCTTCTCCGTCACAACGGCCGGATGGATGTGATTTTTGATGGCAAAATTCTCCGTCGGCAGGCCGAAGGCGTCGTAGCCGATGGGAAACAGCACGTTGTAGCCTTCCATGCGCCGCTTCCGGGCAATGATGTCCATGGCGGTGTTGGAGCGCGGATGGCCCACGTGCAGGCCGGCGCCGGACGGGTAGGGGAACTCGATCAGCGGGTAAAACTTGGGCTTATCGTGGTTGGATTCGGCCGCGAACGCGTTGGTATCCTCCCAATGCGCCTGCCACTTGGTCTCGACGGCCGACGGATCGTAGATAGGAAACTCTTTCATGAAGATTCCTCCAAAAATAATCGCCTTCCCGCTCCGAGGAGAAGGAAGGCGAATGATCCTTTCGCGGAAACGGACCGGTTTATGCCGCGGGGGTCGCGGCGGGTGCTTCGGTCGCTAGGGGCGCGGCAGTCGGCGCTTCGGTCGCGGCTTCTGCGGCGACGGTGGGTGCAACGGTTGCGGCAGCTTCGGCGGCAACAGTCGGCTCGACTGTGGCGGCGGTTTCAGCCGCGGCGGTCTCGGCGGGCAGTACGGTCGCTTCGGCACTGGTTGCCGGGGCGACGGTGGCTTCCGCAACGGGCGTAACCGGCGTCGTCACGCTGGTGGTGGAGCCGAACCGGTTGTAGGTCGCGGCCAGAACGATGACCAAAACCGTAAACACGCTGGCAGAGATCTTTGTGATCAGCTCCAGCTTGCCTTCGTAACTCTTGGCCTTGGATTTTCCAAAGAAAGTCTCCGCGCCGCCGCCAATCGTGCCCAGACCGGCGCGATTGCCCTGCTGCATTAAAACCGAGACGATCAGCACGATGGCCACGAGGATGATGACAATGTTGATGATCAACATGAAAGTTGCCATGAAGAACCCTCCTTAGCGATGTGAGGCAGCATACCAAGCGTAAGCCAAATTAGTATAGCACAGCCCGGATGGCTTGACAACACAAATTTTGTGAAAATACGACCTTTCGGGCGCAATTTGCGGAAAAATCATGAAACCGGCGGATATCCTGCCAGCATCGCGAAGTCCAATAGCCCTCCGCAGGCGGCGACATTCGCCGCGCTGGGCGCCGAAAGCTGCGGCACGACGGGAATCAGATCCGGCGCGGCCTTCCGAATGGCGGCGGCAAACGCATCGCCCGAGGGAAGCCTCTCCAGCACCTGCCTAAGTCCTGCGCGCCGGGATTGCAGAACGGAAAGCGCGGCGTGGTCGCTGCCGCCGTCCGCCGCCTTTTCCGGATCGAAGGCGCGGTAGGCGTTCAGCAGGTCCTGTACCGCCCCGGCCAGCGCGGCGGGATAGGTTGCCTCGCCAGCAAGCGAAAGGCGCTGGGCAAGGCGCTGGGCGAAGGAGGTCACCGGCCGCGCGCCGCCCGAGACGTACGCCGCGACGCCCGCCATCAGAAGCGATTCCGCCAGTTTGCGGGCGCCTTCTTCCGAGCGTGACGCGATCAGGTCCAGGTTCGCGAAGGCGCGCTCCGCCGCTTCCACCGCCAGGTCCGCGCACAGCGTGCAGTAGGCGTCGTCCCGCAATAGCTTCATCGCGGCCCAGTCGGCCCGCGCCAGATGGCAGGCGGCCAGGTCCGCAAGGCCCTGCGCGTACGCCTCCGGCGGCGCGTCGCACATGGACCCCAGGTCAAAGGCGACCACTTCCGGCGCGACGGCGGGCAGCGTCATCGGCTCCCCTTTCATCGACATCTGCGCCTCCTGCGAGAGGAAACCGCAGCCCGAGGGCTGGGTACCCAGCAGCACATAGGGGCGCTCGGTCTGCGCCGCGGCCGCGCGGGTCACATTGGCGACCGGGTCCGCGCCGACGCCGATGAAGAACTCGGTGTCCATGCGCATTGTGAGCATCACCTCGCCCAGCGCCCGCTCGTCCGCCAGCGGTCGGGACAAAAGCGCCAGCGTCACTTCAAAACCTGCCTTGCGGAAGGCTTCCAGCGCGGCGCGCCCCGCGGCGTCATAGGCCGCCTGGTCGGCGATCAGCACCGCCCTGTCGCCCAGCTCCCGCTTTTTAACGTAGCGGGGGAGTTTCAAGGCCATGTCCGATCCGATGAACAGATCCTGCGTCGGGGCCTGGTGCGGTTCGCCACAGGCACATTTGAGACCGGAGAAATGGAGTCGATCGCCCTTTGTGGCGATGGATACTGGCATGTGCAACCCTCCGTTTCGACATCGAACGCTATTCTACCGCAAAGGCGCACCGGTGCGCAACCATTATTTTACCCGGAATGCGGCAGGAAAGGCGCGGATCTGGAAAGAAATCAATAAACTGTTGTAGTTCGAGAGGGGCGCATGCCGTGGAAGTTACCCTGCAAATGTACCTGATTGTGCTGCCGCTGGCGTTTCTTGCGGCGACGATGGATGCCATCGCGGGCGGCGGCGGGGTGATTTCGTTGCCGGCGTACCTGACGGCGGGGCTTCCGGAAGTCATGGCCTCCGGAAGTAACAAATTTTCCGCGATGTTTGGGTCGCTTCTGGCGACGTTCCGGTTTATCAAAAGCGGCCGCATGCCCTACGCGCCGGCGCTTCTGGCCGCCGCAGGCGCGCTGCCGGGTTCCTACCTGGGCGCGGAGCTGCTCAGCCATGTGAACGAGGCCTGGCTGCGCGGCTTTTTCCTGATTGCGCTGCCCGCGGCGGCGCTGCTTTTGATCTTTGGCCGGATCGGCACCGGTGAGCCACAGCCGATGACGCGCAAAAAACTGGCGCTGTGCCCCGCGATCGGTTTGGCCGTCGGATTTTACGACGGGTTCTTCGGTCCGGGCACCGGCACCATTCTCATTTTGCTGTTCACCTGGCTACTCAAAATGGACGTGGTCAGCGCATCGGGCGCGGCCAAGATGACGAACCTGGCTTCGAATGTGGCGGCGATGGTCTCGCTGGTCAACAGCGGAAACGTGCTGTTCCAGTTGGCGGTTCCCGCGATGGTCTGCTCGGCGCTGGGGGGATACCTGGGCGCGAAGCTGGCGCTGGTGGTGGGCGTGAAGCTGATCCGCACCGTCATGGTCGTCGTCATTGGGCTGATTCTGCTCAGGCTGGTGCTGCAGTATTTCGGGGCGAAAATATAAGTTACCGGCGCGGGCGGTTCTTAACGAGCCGCCCGCGCCGGATGTTTTACGCGATTTCAGATTGCCCGGTGGCCGACGGCCACCGCCATTTCGTTCAGGTGCAATAGGCCTATGCCAAAGAAAATCGCAACCGACACGTTGTTGCCAGACCTTGCGATGCCGATCTTGCCGCCGACGTTGAGGCCCGTGGCCTTCGCCCCCACCTGCATCAGCGCCTCATGGGCGGCGCCCGCGACGGAGCCTTCCTCGTGGTATTCGGTGGAGGAGATCACGCCCTCGCGCTTTGCGGCCACCACCGCGCGTTCGACGATTTTCATGATGGACGGGATGAACTCGCCGCCGTAATCCACGGCCGCGGCCCGCACGTCCTCCGTCGCCAGTTGCGCCTTGAGCGTCTTTTCCTCATCCCGGGAGCGGGTCATGCAAATCAGGATCGCGGCGCGGGCCGTGGTGCGGCTGCCGCTGATGTTCTCGGTGGAAGACGGGTAGCCCTGGTTTTCCATAATGCCCTCCTGCTACGCGTTGGTTGCGCCAAGTTCCGCCGCGCTCATCCCGGCCAGCGCGCCGGTCGAAAACGCGATTTGCAGATTGAAGCCGCCGGTCAGCGCGTCAACGTCCAGCACTTCGCCGGCGAAGAACAGCCCTTCGATCAGCCGGGACTGCATCGTGGAGGGACTGACCTGCTTCACATCCACCCCGCCCCGCGTGATGACCGCTTCGCTGAAGCCGCGAAGGCCCCTAACGGTCAGCGGCATGCCCTTGATCACGGCAATCAGCGTTCGGCGTTCCGCCTGTGTGACCGAGTGGATGGGCTTTGCGGGGGAGAGCCCCGCAAGTTCTGCGAGAATCAGTGCCAGGCTGTGGGGGGCGAGGCCGTCCAGCGCGGAGATGAGCCCCTTTCGGGGCGTCTGGGAAAAGTCCCGGAGAAGCCTCGCGTCCAGCGTCTCCGCGTCCAGCGCGGGCTTTAAATCAATCAGCAGCCGGATGCCCGCCATTTCCTCCGGCAGGAGGCTGGAAAGCGTTAGCGCCAGCGGGCCGGACAGGCCGAAATGGGTCAGCATCAGTTCGCCCTGGTCGGAGAAGATCTGCTTTCCCTTTGCTTCGGCGGTCAGCCGCACGTTTTTCAGCGAGATGCCCATCGCGCCCCGGGGCCAGGCTTCCTCAGTTTCGATCGGTACCAGCGCGGGCAGCGGAGTATGAACGCTGTGACCCGCCTCGTGGGCGAAGCGCAGGCCGTCCCCGGTGGAGCCTGTGGAAGGGTAGGAGAGTCCGCCGGTGGCCACGATGACCGCCTGGGCGGCCAGAAAGCCGCCGCTCTCGAGCGCCACGCCGGCGGCCCTGCCGTCCCGGATCACCGGGCCGGAAACGCCGGTGTTCAGGCAGATTTCCACGCCCGCGCGCCGTAATTCGCCCTCCAGCGCCCGCGTCACGTCGCTCGCGTGGTCGGACACCGGAAATACGCGGCCACCCCGCTCAATCTTGAGCGGCGTGCCCGCGTTTTCAATGAGGGCCATCAGCCCCGTATTGTCCAGCGCGTCCAGCGACGAATAGAGAAAGCGCGGATTGCGCACGACGTTTTGCATAAAAATCTCCGGCGTCGCCGCATTGGTCAGGTTGCAGCGGCCTTTGCCGGTGATGTACAGTTTTTTGCCCAGTTTTTCGTTCCGCTCGAGGAGAATGGTTTCCGCTCCGCCCCGGGCGGCATAGAGCGCGGCCATCATGCCCGCCGGGCCTCCGCCGATGACGGCGATGCGCCGCCGGTTTATTCGCCGCTCTTGCTCAGGTAGACGTTGTACTGCGCCCATATCTCCTCCAGCTGGTTGAAGTTCGCGGCCACCTGCTGGCGCTTGCGCTGGCTGAGCGCGACGATCAGCGCGTTGATCAGTGAGAGCGGCGCAGCCAGCGAATCCACAAAGGATGCCATGTCGCTCTTGGCGGTCAGGCACAGATCACTGGTTGCGTGCAGCGGGGACAGCGGTCCGTCGGTGATGGCCACCAGCGTCGCGTTCTTTTTACGGGCCAGTTCCATCGCCTCAATGGTGCGGCTGGTGTATCGGGGGAAGCTGATGCCCACCAGCACGTCGCCCTCCGAAATGTGGGACAACTGCTCGAAGATGTCGCTGATGCCCGAGGTGACCACGTGCACCGTCGGGAAAATGTAGCTCAGGTAATGGCCCAGAAACTGCGCCAGCGGCGCGCTTGCGCGCAGGCCCAGTACGTAGATGGACCTGGACGATAGAAGCTGTTCCACGACCTCCTCAAACACGCTGATGTTCAGTTCGTCCAGCGTGGCGCGGATATTCTGAATATCCGCCTTAAGCACCTTGGAGAGCACCTGCGCATGATCCATATCGCCGGTCATCTCAAAGCGCTGGGAAGCGGTCAGCCGGTGGCGGATCAGTTCCTGCAGCGCCTTCTGGAGCTGCGGATATCCCTCGTAACCCAGCGCGGCGGCAAAGCGCACGACGGTCGATTCGCTGACGCCCACGTATTCGCCCAGCCTGGACGCGGTCATAAAGGCGGCTTTGTCGTAATGGCTTACGATGCACTCCGCAATGCGCCGGTGGCTCTTGGAGAGTTTTTTGCCGCTGTGATTCAGGCGCGCAATCAATTCCTGTGCGTTGTCCATCCCAATATCCTCCCGGAAGGTAATGCATCCTATACGAGTGAATTATACCCTATCGAAAAGAAAAATGCAAGTCGCGCAGCCTGTTTGCGCAGATTTCACGTAAATCCCACCAAAATAAACACCAAAATGGATGTGGGGCGACCGCAAATTGAATTTGGCAACTGAAGGGACATGTGCTATAATGAAATGAAGGCGCAAAAGGCATTCTTTGGCGCGCAGCGGGCTTCCCCGGCAGATTGTTTACCGGGCGCCGAAGCAGTTTCGGAAAGCGCGTACGCGTGGTTTTCGGACTTGGGTAATCCTTTCGGTAATTTTGCGCAAATCGGGGGAGAATCCGCGCGAGCCTGCAACCCGGGGGATCATCAGGCGGCGCGCCGGCGCAACGGGGCCAATACAGCCTCCGGCGCGAAAACCGGGGGAACTATGAACTATATGGAAGCGGTGCATGGGCCGCGGAAACCCAAAATGAAAGGAACGGATCAAATGTTCGGCAGTCTGAGCCGCCCGCAGGGCGGCATGGCGGGGGTAGGGATATGACGTTTTCCGTGGCGATCGACGGGCCTTCGGGCGCGGGAAAATCGACCATCGCACGGGCGGTTGCGAAGCGGACCGGCGCGCTGTATCTGGACACCGGCGCGATGTACCGCGCGGTGGGTCTGTATATACTGGAAAACGGAGCGAATCCGTCGGATGTCGCGGAGGTGGCCAGGTTGGCACCGGGCGCGGATGTGCGCGTCGGCTACGAAGCGGGGCTCCAAAAGGTATACCTGAGCGGACGGGATGTGTCCGAGGCGATCCGCAGGTCTGAAGTGTCCTCCGCCGCTTCCAAAGTGTCGGCGGTGCCGGAGGTCAGGACGCGCATGGTGGAAATGCAGCGCACAATCGCCAAGGGGCATTCCGTGGTCATGGATGGGCGGGACATCGGCACCTGCGTACTGCCGGACGCGACGCTCAAGGTCTTTTTGGTGGCGGCGCCCGCCGTACGAGCGGCCAGGCGCTTCCGGGAACTCCGCGCGGTGGGCGCTCAGGATACGTACGAAGAAGTGCTTCAGGCCATCCTGAAGCGGGATCACGACGACAGCACCCGGGCGGCTTCGCCTTTGCGCAAGGCGGAGGATGCCGTCGAGGTAGACGCGAGCGAACTGACCGCGGACGAGGCGGTGCGGGAGGTTCTGAAGCTTTTGACGCAGCGGATCGGCATGCTGAACCCGGGGGGAGGCGACGGCTGGTGAAACCATGGTTTTACGCCTTTGCGAAGGTTCTGATGCGCATCATTTTTGCCATCCTCTATCCGCTTCGCATGGTGGGCGCGGAGAATCTGCCCGATAGCGGCGCGGCCATCCTGTGCGGCAATCACATGTCGCTGCTCGACCCGCTGGCGGCGGGCGTCGCGGTGAAGCGGCCGGTCCGGTTCATGGGAAAGAAGGAACTGTTCCACGTGCCGGTGGTTCGCTGGATGGTCCGGTCGCTGGGCGCGTTCCCGGTCGACCGCGGCAACGCCGACATGACCGCCGTCCGGACCGCGCTCGCCATCCTTAGGGATGGCGGCGTGCTCGGCATCTTTCCCCAGGGCGGGCGGGAACTGACGGGCTACCGCGGCATGGAAACCGGCGTGGCGCTAATCGCCCTCAAGTCGGGCGCGCCGGTCATCCCCATGCGTTTTCTGAAGAGATTCCGCCCCTTCCGCCGCAATACCCTGATTATCGGGGAAGCGGTAGATCTGTCCGCCTATTCTCTCCGCGCGGGCAGCGAAGCGCTGAATAAGGCGACCGAGAAGATCGAAACGGAGATCGCAAGGCTGAATGAAAGGTAATTTTTTTGTTAACAACTGTCATTCGGCAGGAAATCTCCACATGTCCGGCGAAATACAGGGGCTATCCATGCGAAATTGCCACAGGAAGGCTTGAACCGTCTGATGCGCGTAACGGTTGCCCAAAATGCAGGATTCTGCTTCGGCGTCCGCCGTGCGGTGGAGTTGGCGGAGAGCCGCGCGGCGCTGGGTCCGGTGGTTACGCTGGGTCCGATCATCCACAATCCGCAGGTCGTTCAGGCGCTGTGCGAAATGGGTGTGCGTCCGGTCGGCGACGCTTCGCAGGTGGAGCCGGGCAGCCGGGTGATCGTCCGTTCCCACGGTGTGGGTGAAGCCGAAATGACGCTGCTTGCGACTCGGGCCTCCATTCTGTGGGACGCAACCTGCCCCTATGTCCGGCGCATCCACGAAATGGTCCACAAGGCCGCGGCCGAAGGGCGGGACGTCATCGTGGTGGGCGACGAGACGCACCCGGAGGTGCGGGGCATTTTGGGCTGGACGATGGGCCGCGGCCGCGCGGTGTTGGATGAACTTCCGCCGGGGCCGCTCATCCGGCCGCTGGTGGTCGCGCAGACCACATTGCCCAGGGAGCGGTTTGAGCGCATCGCAGGGCGTATATTGGATATTTCGCCGGATGCCGAGGTGCGGGACACCATTTGCACTGCGACTTCGCTTCGGCAAACGGAGGCGGCGGAACTTGCCGCCCGGTCGGACGTGATGCTGGTGGTGGGCGGGCGCGACAGCGCCAACACCCAAAAGCTCTTCGAGCTGTGCCGGGATATCTGCCCAAGGACGTATTTTATCGAAGACGCTACGGCGCTCGAAGAGATCGATTTCTCACCCGGGGACCGGGTTGGAGTGACAGCCGGCGCCTCCACGCCGGATTGTACATTGAAGGAGGTTGTGAC
>CALGYL010000085.1 GCA_937934775.1 uncultured Clostridia bacterium | reverse complement strand
CCAGGCACTTGAGGTGGGTCAGGTAGCTCTGGCCGAAGGTCATGAAAAAGCGGATCCGCTTGATGCCCGGGATGTTCAGAGCGAGCGATTCGATCTCCTCATGGTGCAGAAGGTACATGTCCTTCTTGCCCACCGCCGGGAAGTCGTACACGCGCTTGATCTCCATCGGCTCGGTCTCCACCCACTGGCCGTTCTCCCAGTAGGAGCCCTTGGCGCTGACTTCGCGGATGTTGATTTCCGGGTTGAAGTTGGTGGCGAAGGGGTAGCCGTGGTCGCCGCCGTTGCAGTCCAGAATGTCCAGGAAGTTGATTTCGTCAAAGTAGTGCTTCAGCGCATAGGCGGTGAACACGTTGGTCACGCCCGGGTCAAACCCGCTGCCCAGAAGCGCCGAGACGCCCTTTTTCTCAAACGACTCCCGGTAGGCCCACTGCCATTTGTATTCGAACTTGGCGGTGTCCTCCGGCTCGTAGTTGGCGGTATCGATGTAGTCTACGCCGGTGGTCAGGCAGGCGTCCATGATGGTCAGGTCCTGATAGGGCAGCGCCAGGTTCAAAACCGCGTCGGGCTTATAGCCCTCGATCAGGCGCACCAGCTGGTTCACATCGGAGGCGTCCACCCGCGTCGTCTCAATCCGGACCTTGGTTTTCCCTTCCAGTTCCTTCTTCAGCGCGTCACACTTGGAAACCGTGCGGCTGGCAATCATAAGATGCGTAAAAAACGCGTCGTTCTGGCAGACCTTGTGGATGGCGACGGAGGCGACGCCGCCGCAGCCGATGACCATGAGCTTTTTCATTTTGTGTTCCTCCTTTGGGTTGTTGAACAGAAAGCGGATGGGGTGGGGGAACGCCAAAGGGCGCCGCCATTGAAGGACGTTGCGGGGCTCTGCCCCGCGCCCCGCCAGAGGAGATGATCTCCTCTGGACTCCTTCACAAAGGGAAATGTCCGCTGGCGCGTCCATTTTTCGGGTCAGGGAAAAGGTGATAGCAGGTCGTATAGCGAGTATTGCTAGACGATCAATAGGCCAGCAGCCGACCGGTGGAGGGTTTACCGATGCAACCTTTCTGCATCAAAAGCGGCGGGAGCTTTACGATTGGTATTGGCGGCTCAGCGCGAGCAGAAGTTCTCTGGTGAGTTTACAGGCGCAGGCGGTGGAAGCGCCGGATGGGTCGAGCGCCGGACTCAGTTCCACCAGATCGCAGCCCACGACATTCGCCGCCCGCGCGACGAGCGTGGCCGCGCGCATCAGGGTGAGGAAGCTCACCCCGCCCGGCTCCGGCGTGCCGGTGCCGGGGAAGACGGAGGGGTCCATCACATCCAGGTCGATGGTCAGGTAGACCGGATGGCCTTCCAGCGCCTCCAGCGTCGTATCCAGCCACTCGAAATCGAATTTGCGCATGGACACATGCCCCTTAGCCGCAAACTCGAACTCCGTCCGGTCGCCGGAGCGGATGCCGAACTGATGGATGCGGCCGTCGCCCAAAATCTCCCATATGCGGCGCAGCACACAGGCGTGAGAGTGCTTCACCCCCAGATAATCCTCCCGGAGGTCCGCGTGGGCGTCAAAGTGGACGACGCGCAGGTCCGGGTACTTCTCCACCGCGGCCCGCACCGCGCCCAGCGTCACCAGGTGCTCCCCGCCCAGAAGAAACGGCAGCTTGCCGTCCGAAAAAACGCCCTTCGCCCGCTCGTAGATCGCCTCCAGCGAGGCGCTTACGTCCCCGATGGGCAGTTCCAGGTCGCCGCTGTCCAGCACCTTGCAGTCCGTCAGGTCCCTGTCCTGATAGGGGCTGTAGGTCTCCATGCCGTAGGATTCGCCCCGGATCGCGCGGGGGCCGAAGCGCGTGCCGGGCCGGTAGGAGGTCGTGCCGTCAAACGGCGCGCCGTAGAGCACGATGTCCGCTTCCTCATAGCTCGCGCCGCACCCCACGAAGGCCTCAATGTTCCTGTTCAACACTTCGAAGCGCCTCCTTCGCATACCAGACAAATTCCTTCGTCGTCCCTTCCAATCGTTCCCGGCGACAATCTCGCCACGAACGCGCTTCCCTT
>CALGYL010000084.1 GCA_937934775.1 uncultured Clostridia bacterium | reverse complement strand
GGCCTGCACTCTTTTCAGAAGCGAAAAGAGGCGGCTTTCGCTGATGTAGGCGCTCCAGAACAGATCGTTCGTGGCGACGGCACTTAGCCGCTCATAGTAGCTGTTGACGCGCTCGGAAATCAGCGAACTGCTCTGATGGGTGATGCCCTCCAGGGAAGTCTCCATCGAACGGTTGATGGCCGATCTGGACAGGGTCACCGAGGCCGCGAAGTAGGCTGCGCAGATTGCGATGCTCAAAAGGGTAATATACAACACCATCTCAACGCGTATGCTCTTGAGGCCTCTTTTTTCCACGTTATTCACCCTGCCTTATGCTTCGTTTACCGTTTCCTGATGCGCTCCGTCCGCCCGCGCGAACACGTCCTCATCGTCTGCGACCAGCTTTTCAAAGTCCAGAAGCAGCTTGATCTCCTGGCCGACCTTGCCGATGGATTTGATGAAACGGTTGCTGCTGCCGTTGATCTTGGGCGGCTGGGAGATGCCCTCGTCGGAGATCATGATCACTTCGCTGACGCTGTCCACGATGAGGCCCACGCACAGGGCGCCTGTGCGGGCCACGATGACGCAGGTGCGCTCGTTGTAGTCGATTTCGGGCTTTCCAAAGCGAAGCCGAACGTCCATCACCGGGATGATCTCGCCGCGCAGGTTGATGATGCCCTTGACGTAGCTCTTGACTTCCGGCAGCGTCGCGATGGGCTGCATCTGGATGATGTCGGTGATGAAGCTGATTTCCATCCCGTAGCATTCCTGATCCAGGAAAAATGTGAGGTACTTGCCGTGCAGGGTATCCTCAGACGCCTTATTGAAATCCATTTCGCTCATGGATGATCCTCCTTCGCTAAATCCCGTCGATGCTCGTTTCAACCAACCAACCCGCGTCGAGGATCAGGCTGATGCTGCCGTCGCCCAGCAGCGTCAGGCCCGAAAGGCAACGGGACAGAGGCGTCTTTTTCAGGTAGGAGGGCAGCGCCTTGACCACCACCTGCTGCCTGCCCACCAGCTTGTCCACAAAGATGCAGCGCTTCTTGCCGTCCTGCTCCACCATCATCAGGATGCCGTCGGGCAGCTGGGAGACCGAGCTTTCGACCTTCCATTGCCGGTGCAGCCGGAGCACCGCGTAGCACTCGCCGCGCACCATGATCATCTCGTTGCCCTCAATGTCCCGCAGGATATCCTGCGGCCGGGGCTTGAAGGATTCGCAGATCGCCGAGATCGGTACGGTCAGCCGCGTGTCGCCCACGCAGACGTTCATGCCGTCCAGAATGGCGATGGTGAGCGGGATCTTGAGCAGCACGTTCATGCCCTTGCCCTGCTCGCTCTCGATGGAGACCGAACCGCCGATGGCGGAAATGTTCTGCATGACCACGTCCATGCCCACGCCGCGGCCACTGAACTCGGTGACCTTGTCGTTGGTGGAGAAGCCGGGCAGGAAGATCATGTTGTAGACTTCGCGATCGGTGTACTCGTTCTCCGGCTTGTTCAGCAGGTTATTGGTCCTGGCGCGAGTAAGAATTTTTTCGCGGTTCAGGCCGCGGCCGTCGTCCCGGATGGAGATCAGCACGTTGCCGCCGGCGTTTTCCGCCTCCAGCGTCACGGTGGCCGTGGCGCTCTTGCCAAGCTTTGCCCGCTCCTCCGCGCTTTCGATGCCGTGGTCGATGGAGTTGCGAACCAGGTGAATCAGCGGGTCCGAAATGTGCTCGATGACGTTCTTGTCCACGCTGGTGTCTTCGCCGACCAGTATGAGCCGGACGTCCTTGTTCAAAGCGTTGCTCATGTCCCGGACAATCCGGTGCATCCTGTGGAAAGTGGCCGACAGCGGAACCAGCCGCATCGACATGACCAGTTCCTGCATTTCGGTGACGATCTTGCTCAGGTGCGCCGCGGACTTCTGGAAATCCGCCACTTCCAGCCCGACGATCTCTGGATTTTCGACCACCATGGTCTTGGCGATGACCAATTCGCCCATCAGATCCATCATCAGGTCGAGCTTGTTGACGCTGACGGAGATGATGGACTGCGGCTGCTGATGGTACTGCGCGGAGTTGTCGCCATTGGCCGCGGGCTTTTTTAAAAGCGCCGCTTCGCCTGCGGGTTCGCCGTTTACTTCCGCGGCGATCTCGTCCGGTTTGGCTTCCTTCGCTTCCTCGCCGGTCTCCTCGGTCAGTTCCAGTTCGCTCAGAAACACGGTCTGCAGCAGCTTTTCGCGCACTTCATCCTGGGTCAGTTCGGTTTCGAAGCGGATGGTGAAGCCGCAGGCGCGGATCTTCGCGGCGCTTTCGCCGTTGTCCATGATGCCTTCGGGTTCGTAGGACAGAACCTTCGCATACGCGCCGACCTCTACCGTGACGGAATAGGCGCGCACGTCTTCCATCGCGCAGCCTTCTTCGAACATGATGACCGCTTTGAAGCGCTTCGCGCCCGGGCTTTCGGGGGAGAGGACGACGGGGCTTGGGACGCTCACGCCGACAGGCGCCTTTGACGCGCACTGGGAATGCGGCTCGGATACGCCGGTCATCACGGCCATCTGGTCGTCAATCCGGTGGATCAGTAGCTGATTGTCCTCTTGCCCGGCGGGAGCGCCGACGCGGATGTTCTCCATCTCCTGGTTGATGTAATCCATGCAGGAGAGGATCAGGTCCGAAATGGCGCGGGGATCATATTGAGCCGATGGATTCTCGCGGATGTAGAAGAACAGGTCTTCCATCCGGTGGGCCAGCTTGGCAATCCCTACATAGGACATCATCGCGGCGGAACCCTTGATGGTGTGCATGATCCGGAAGACCTCGTTGACCTCATCGTGAGAAAAACCGCCTTCGCTTTCCGCGGTGAGCACGATCTGTTCCAGCTGCTGCGTGTTTTGCGACGTCTCAAAGACGAACAACTCGAGCAGGGAATCGTCCTGGTTGCTTTCCGGAGCCATATCGTTTCCCCCTCAACTCTTGGATGCTATTTTCAGAAGCGTCTGTGTAATATGTTCCTCTTTGTACGGCTTCACGATGAAGGACTTGGCGCCGCTCAAAATCGCCTCTTTGACCATGCTCTCCTGGCCCATGGCCGAGATCATGACCACCTTCGCGCCGGGATCGAACTCCCGGATCAGCTTGAGCGCTTCAATTCCTGTCATGTCGGGCATTGTAATGTCCATCGTAACCACGTCGGGCTTGAACTCCTTGTACTTGTCCACGCCTTCCTGGCCGTTTTTTGCATCGGCGATCACGGTGAACCCATGTTTGGTCAACACGTTTTTTATCGCCAACCGCATGAATGCCGCATCATCAACCACCAATACACTGATCAAAAGCCTCGCCTCCGCTACATCATCTATCCAGACCTATAATGGTAATGCTCCACAAGGATGGGTCGTTCAGGAGATCCAGAACCTTGTCATCCACCCGGGCCTCCTTGTTGTCGATATGAATCACCTTTACCTTTGGGCGCATCAGGGCATCCATCTGATTTTCTATCACAATGGCGCACTGCCCGTTGCTGAGCTTGACCCGGCTGCCGATGGGATAGGGAACCACCTTGCGCATGAAGGTCGAAACGACCTGGGGGTCAAACATGATGCCGGAATTGCCCATGATATGCTCGATGGCCTCCGAAGGTGGGAGCGCCGAGTGGTAGGGCCGGTCGGATGTCATGGCGTCGTACACATCGCTGAGCGCGATGATCTTGCCCTCCAGTGGCTGTTTGTCGCCCATCAGGCCCAGCGGATAGCCGCCGCCATCGTAGCGCTCGTGATGGGTGAGCACGGCGACGACCGATTCGATCGGCCCGCCCCACTGCTCGCGCAGATAGTCGTAGCCGAAAGAACTGTGACGTTTCATTTTTTCAAATTCTTCGTCTGTCAGGGCGCTGGGCTTATTGATGAGATCCTTGGGAATGAAGACCTTGCCGATGTCGTGCATCAGCGCGCCCATCCCAAGCTTATATAAGGCGTTTCGGTTCATGTTGGCTGCGATACCAAGAAATATGGAAAGGGAGGCCACGCTGACCGAATGATAATAGGTATATTCGTCGTGCGCCTTGATGTCGGCCATGTTGATCAGCATGCTGTGATCGGCCGACAGTTCATCGATGATCTCATCAAGGAGATGACGCATTTCGAGGAAAGAAGTCGCCTGGGCCTCTTGATTGCCGATCTCAATGTGTGAGAACAACCCCCGCACGGCGTTGACGGTATTGCGCTTGAGGCGCTTGCTGATGATGCCGATGTTCTCCGGAACATCGTCCAGGTTGTCGACGATGTAGACGTCCTTATGCCGGATGGTATGAAGACGGATGATGTGCGTTGGGGTCAGGACCTGGCCGCGCGTCAACAGCACCTCATTGTGCATTCCGAGCAAATCCCTGGCCAGGATCATGCCGGGCTTCAAGTTTTCTGGCTTAACATATATCATATCGTCGTTTTCGCCGTTTCTTCAGGTTTTCCGTTGTTCTCAGCGCTCGCCATATCCGCCAGCGCTTCGCATTCCGGCCTTGATGCAGGCGGCGGAGGAAACACCGCCGCGCTATGCCGTAGGCCTGCGAATTGTCAACCCGGATCGACGTCGGACGGGACCTGGACACCCACCCCCGCCGTGCCTGAGCACGGCGGGGGTGGAGCCGCCGCTTACTGCAGCAGTTGGAGAACGCCCTGCGGCTGCTGATTCGCCTGGGCCAGCATCGCCTGGGACGCCTGGAGGAGGATGTTGCTCTTGGTGTAGTTCATCATCTCTTCGGCCATGTCCACGTCACGGACGCGGGATTCTGCGGCCTGGAGGTTCTCCTTGGTGGTGGACATGTTGTTGGAAGCGTGCTCCAACTGGTTCTGCAGCGCGCCGTAGCCCGCGCGGGAAGTGTCCACTTCGCTGATGGCGTCTTCCACCATCTTGGAGGTGACCAGCTTTGCGTTGGCACCGGAATCCGCCGCCACGATGGTCGCGCCGGTCAGTGTCGCCAGGTTTTCCGTTTTGGCCTGCATGATGGAGACTTTCTGGGTGCCGTTTTCACCGTAGGCGAAGGTCGCGGCGGTGCCGGTTCCGTCCACCGAGGACAGTGCGCCGGCAGTTGTGCCGGAGGGAACCTTGGACTGGGAGCCGAAGACGGCGGTGCCGTTGAACTTGGTGTTGGTGTAGATGTCCGCGACCGCGGTGCCCAGCGCTTTCATCTCGGAGCCGATGTTCTTCTGGTCTTCCTCGCTGTAGGTACCGTTTTGAACCTGGACGGACAGCTCCTTCATGCGGGTGAGCATGTCGGACACTTCGCTGAGCGCGCCTTCTGCCGTCTGGATGAAGGAGACGCCGTCCTCCGCGTTGCGGGTGCCCTGGGTGAGGCCTTTGATCTGAGAACGCATCTTCTCGGAAATCGACAGGCCGGCCGCGTCGTCGGCGGCGCGGTTGATGCGCGAGCCGCTGGACAGCTTCTCCATGGACTTGTTGGTTTGAACGGTGTTGGTGTTGTACTGCCGGTACGTGTTCAGAGCCGTAATATTGTGGCTGATCCTCATGGTTTCTTCCTCCTTGAATATCGACCGCGGAATCCTTTCCTGCGGCTATGGGCGGGGTTTCGTCTTCGTCCCCGCCGCCCGGCACACCCCCCTCGGACATGCCGGGGGCGGGGTCCGGGGTTACTGCAACAGCTGGAGAACGCCCTGCGGCTGCTGATTCGCCTGGGCCAGCATCGCCTGGGACGCCTGGAGGAGGATGTTGCTCTTGGTGTAGTTCATCATCTCTTCGGCCATGTCCACGTCACGGACGCGGGATTCTGCGGCCTGGAGGTTCTCCTTGGTGGTGGACATGTTGTTGGAAGCGTGCTCCAACTGGTTCTGCAGCGCGCCGTAGCCCGCGCGGGAAGTGTCCACTTCGCTGATGGCGCTCTCCACATCCGACGCCAGCACGAGCTTTGCGTTGGAGGCAAGGGATGAGCCGGAACCGGTGGTCAAATCCGCAATGGCCGTCTTGGCGGTGAGCGCGCCAAGCTTCGTGGTGGTCGCCTGCGTCACGGTGACCGACTGGCCGCCGTTCTCGCCATAGGTGAACTTCGCCGCTGTGGTACTGGTGCCGCCCGTCTGAGCGGTCAGCGCACCGCCGGTGGCAGCCTGCGTGCCG
The DNA here is from genome assembly GCA_937934775.1 of uncultured Clostridia bacterium. GTDB lineage: Bacteria > Bacillota > Clostridia > Christensenellales > Aristaeellaceae > JAEZHK01. The sequence continues at coordinate 706 of CALGYL010000084.1, read as the reverse complement.
AAGACCGCGGTGCCGTTGAACTTGGTGTTGGTGTAGATGTCCGCGACTGCGGCACCCAGAGCCTTCATCTCGGAACCGATGTTCTGCTGGTCTTCCACACTGTAGGTGCCGTTCTGAACCTGGACAGTCAGTTCCTTCATGCGGGTGAGCATGTCGGACACTTCGCTGAGCGCGCCTTCTGCCGTCTGGATGAAGGAGACGCCGTCCTCCGCGTTGCGGGTGCCCTGGGTGAGGCCTTTGATCTGAGAACGCATCTTCTCGGAAATCGACAGGCCGGCCGCGTCGTCGGCGGCGCGGTTGATGCGCGAGCCGCTGGACAGCTTCTCCATGGACTTGTTGGTTTGAACGGTGTTGGTGTTGTACTGCCGGTACGTGTTCAGAGCCGTAATATTGTGGCTGATCCTCATGGTTTCTTCCTCCTTGAATATCGACCGCGGAATCCTTTCCTGCGGCTATGGGCGGGGTTTCGTCTTCGTCCCCGCCGCCCGGCACACCCCCCTCGGACATGCCGGGGGCGGGGTCCGGGGTTACTGCAACAGCTGGAGAACGCCCTGCGGCTGCTGATTCGCCTGGGCCAGCATCGCCTGGGACGCCTGGAGGAGGATGTTGCTCTTGGTGTAGTTCATCATCTCTTCGGCCATGTCCACGTCACGGACGCGGGATTCTGCGGCCTGGAGGTTCTCCTTGGTGGTGGACATGTTGTTGG
>CALGYL010000083.1 GCA_937934775.1 uncultured Clostridia bacterium | reverse complement strand
ATCTCCATGCGCCGGAGGCGTACGGCAAGCGGCGCGGCTTCTCCCGCGCGCAGCGCCCGCTGCTTCAGCCGCTGCCGGGTGGCGATGGTCTCTCCACCATAGCAAACATCCTGAAAATCGATCCAGCGGCGGGGCAATTCCCGGACAAACCGCTCCAGTACGGATAAAAACGCGGGCGAGGCTTTGAACGCCATCGAATCCCGCATCAGCGAACGCCCGGCCGGATCGTCCCCCCGGCAAAGCCGCTCAAAACGGTCGCCGCGCGCCTCAATCCCGGCCCCGCCCAGGGTTTCCGAGAGCAGCTGTTCCAGCGTCACCGTCGCCACGCTCAGCGCGCCCAATTCCGGCAGCACTTCGTGGATGTATCGCTCGAACAGCGCGTTGGGCGACAGGATCAGGATATCGCCAGCGGAAAGCTTCTCCGAAAGCCCTTCGTACATCAGGTAGGCCACGCGATGCAGCGCGATGGAGGATTTACCGCTGCCTGCCGCGCCCTGAACCATCATCAGTTCATGCCCCGTATCGCGGATGGCCAAGTCCTGATCGCGCTGAATGGTTTCCACAATGGCCTTCATGCGGGGCGAAGCGTTTTGCGAGAGCATGCCGCGCAGGAAGCTGTCCTGAACCTCCACATCCGAGTCGAAAAAGTATTCGAGTTTGCCGCCGTGAATCTCAAACTGGCGTTTCAAAGTCATCTCGCCGCTGATTCTTCCGCCCGGCGCGTCATAGGCCACAGGGCCTGTGCCAAAGCGGTAAAACACGCTGGCGACGGGCGAGCGCCAGTCGTGCACGAATATCTCATGGGTCTGGTCGTCCTTGAGGGTGGCGCGCCCGATGTAGATTCGCTCCCTGTCGTCTTCGTCGTCATTCGTCAGGTCGATCCGGGCGAAATAGGGTGCATCCAGCATGGCCTTGAGCGCTTTGATGCGCGCAAGAAGCATCTCCCCTGTGGTCTGGTTCACGGAGATGGGCAACGCGAGCTGGTTCAGATTGGCGAGCGCTTCAAAGTCGTCCGACGACCACAGGTTTCCGTACATTTGTTCTGTTTGCTCATGCATCTCCCGGCGGGCCTCGGTCAGCCGGGTCCCGTTCTGCGCGCTATCGCGCTCGGCCAGCCCGAGCTGTCCTCGCGCGACGCCGAGGATCCCGTCCAGATGCGCCCGTTCGAGTTCAAGCGCCCGTTCGCCGTTTTCCACAGGATCACCGTCCCATTCATTCATGTGGAGATAGAGTACCACGGCTCAGGGAAAAAGAACAGACTTGTTGTTTTTCGCCGGATGCGGTATAATATCAGTGGGAAAAAGGGCACCGGTTTGCGGTGCCTCAGACCATCAACAAAGTTTCGTCCTGCTTCATTCGCTTCCGGCGACCAGTGCGCCGGAAGCGTGTTTCTGCCAACAGTAGCGCACACTGGTGGTAGAAACAGCACCATAAGTCAGTGCGCCGCCCGGAAATCCGTGAGGATTTTAGGCGCACGAAGCACTTTTTCCATCGCATCAAAAAACCATACGGGTTTTTGATGCTCAGGGGCACCGGTTTGCGGTGCCTTTTGCGCGGAGCGGCATGCCTTCCCTTTTCATATTGACATGGCGTCGGCGAAACGAGATAATGGTCTGACCGGGAGTGATGACTGTGGAAACAGAGAGCGAAAAGCTCAATCAGGTGGCAAGGGTGGCGCAGCTGGCCGCCCAATTGATGCTGGGAAACGGCGGCGAAACCTACCGCGCGGAGGAAACCGCACGGCACATCAGCCGCTCTTTTGGTTATGATGCGGAAGTGATCGCCTTTCCGACCGGGATCATGCTGTCCATCGGCGGTGAGAAATCACTGATTGGGCGCGTCTCCCGGCGTCAGGTGGATTTTTCAAAAATCGACCGGGTCAACGCCATCTCGCGGGAGCTTGCCTCCGGCGCAAGGACGCTGGACAACGCGGAAGCCGAGCTTTCCGAGCTGGCCGCGCGCCCCTCAATGGGGTGGTTCCGGCAAAGCCTGATAGCCGCCGCGTCTTCCGCAATGTTCGCGCTGATGTTCAGCGGCGCGCCGTTTGACCTGGCCGCGGCGGGCGCGAGCGCCTTTGTGGCGCAGACGGTGGTGGGACAACTCAACGACGAGGCGGGGCTGCCGCTGATCAGCCTGATCGGCGGGTTTCTGACGGCGCTGATGGCGCTGGTATTGACGGCGGCGTTTCGCATGGGCGACATGGACCGGATCATCATTTCCGCGCTGATGCCGCTTCTGCCCGGCCTTGCGATCACCAACGCCATCCGGGACGCCATGCGCGGCGACCTGGTATCCGGCATGGCGCGGGCTGGTGAAGCGCTGATCCGCGCGGTGGTACTGGCTGCTGGAGCCGGCCTTTCGATCTCCGCCTGGATGCTTATAAAGGGCGGTACGTGATGCAAGTGCGGATGTATCGTTTTTGTGGGAGATCGGCCCGGCAAACCGGACGGAAGATGGGAGGCGGCGCTTGATGGACACTGCGCTGCAATTGATCGGATGCTTCGCGGCGGCGGCAATGTTCGCGCTGCTGTTTCGTACACCCCTACGGCTGATCATCCCCGCGTCGCTGTCCGCGGTGGCCGGGTATGCGCTCAGCCTGTGGGCGGGCGCCAGGATCAACGCCGAGTGGGCGGGGATCTTCTTTGGATCGCTGCTTTCCGCGCTGATCGGGGAATGGCTCGCCCGGAAGCTTCGCGCCCCGGCCACCATCTTCCTGACCGTCGCGGTAATCCCGATGGTGCCCGGCGCGGGGCTGTACAACACCATGCTGGCGCTGATTCAAAACCGGTACGTCGACGCCGCCGCGGCCGGGTCCAACACAATGCTTGCCGCCGGCGCGATCGCGCTGGGGCTTTCAATGGCCGCCTCCACCGCCTACGCGTTCCGGCGCGGCCGAAGCACGTCAGCCGGAACCGGCGATCCGCCCGCGTCACGCTGAGCGGTCCTGGCGGACAGTACGATAGAATTCCATGTTGATATTAACCGTGCGGGCGTGCCCTGCGCGGCAGTATAACAAGGAGAAAGACCGGTGATTCCATTGGACAATGCCGCTAGATGGCTTCCCCGGCTGGACAAATGCGCGAAGCGCTATCTGAATGGCGAGGAGCTTGCCAAGTACTACGAGATGCCCGCAGACGACCGGAACGCCCAGCTCAGCGCGCTTTTTAGCGCGCCCATCGCGCGCTTCACGGCGGTCAACGAAGCGTACTTCCGGGCCCGCTGGGGCGAGGCGCTGGATCTCCTCCACCCGGAAGGGCCGTTCACGCTGCTTGAAGTGGCCTCCGGCGACGCGGATATGATTCCCCAGTGCATGGCGCGGCTGCACCCTGGAAGCCGCTACATCACATCCAATATGAACGAACTGCTGAACAAGAGCCTGCTCCAGAAGACGAAGGGCCTCCCACTCTCCTTTCAGCTGATCTCAGACGACGCGGCCAACATTCTGGCTCACCTCCCGGATGGTCAGGCGGACATCATCGCCTTCCAGCACGCCGTCAACGACGTACTGCAGGCCATCCTGTGCGAGCGCGAGGGCGTGGACACCGTCTACTCCGACTGGATGGATACCCTGCCGGCGATGATCCGGATGCTCCAGTGGGAAGTCGACGCCGGAACGCTGGAAGAGAGCGTTCGCTCGCCGTTCATGGCGCTGATGGGCTCCCTGTGGGGCGCGCTGCGGACGGGCGGCCATGCCGTCATCAACCATTACATGTTTCAGCTGGATCTGGACTGGGGATATCCTCCCTATCTGTTTGAAAACATGCTCGCCATGGTGCGCCCCTGGCTACAGGAACTGGCGGGCGCTCGCGAAATCCGCCTGAACGACTTCAACCCCCAGTGGTGGATCATTCTTCAGAAAAACTAAGGGCGGTTTCCGGTGCGGCGCATCGAACGTGTGCCTGTTCAATGTACTGGGCTGGTCCTAGTCCCAGATTATCCATCTGGACGCGCAGCACGCCGCCGAGCTGAAGGAAGAGGCCAAGGGCTTCCCCCATCCGCGTGATATCCCCGGAGGCCCGCGCGGATGAGCCGTTTACCCAGGCATTGAATCGACGCCGTCAAGTGCGATCAGACACCGTAAGGCGCCGCGCCTCTGGACGCTGAAATTGCGCGGAGGCGATTTCTACGGATGGTAGGCGCGGTATGAACACTTTTTCGGAGTATCTTTCGAGCATCGAAAACCCGCGGAATATGGCAAGAACAGAGGAAGTTCTGAACTGAGTAAGCGGCAGTTTCCCGGCGCTGACGCCCCTCGCATTGACACGCCTTCCGACTTCCCCTATAATGAGCTGGGAGAGCGTTTTTCCGCTTTCCTGTTTTGGATTCTCTATTCTGAAAGGAAACTATGACGCGGGACGATTTTTTACCGGTCAGTCCGGAGGACATGCGCCGCCGGGGCTGGGATGCGCCGGATTTTGTCTATGTCTGCGGGGATGCCTATGTGGACCATCCCTCCTTCGGTCACGCCATCATCAGCCGGGTGCTGGAAAACGCGGGCTACACCGTCGCGATGCTCTGCCTGCCGCCGCATCAGGATATGGCCGCCTTCCGGCGCTTCGGAAAACCCAAACTGGCTTTTCTGGTCTCCGCCGGGGTCATCGACAGCATGGTCAACCACTACACCGTGGCAAAAAAAAACCGCAGCGAGGATGTATACGCCCCCGGAGGCAAGGCCGGGCTGCGACCGGACAGAGCCACCATCGTCTACTGCAACCGCATCCGGCAAGCGTATTCCGAGGTGCCGATTTTGATCGGCGGGGTGGAAGCCTCGCTTCGGCGCTTCTCCCACTACGACTACTGGGAAGACAAGGTGCGCCGTTCCATTCTGGTGGACAGCGGCGCCACGCTGCTTCTGTACGGCATGGGTGAAACCTCCATTCTGGACTGCGCCGCCTGGCTGAAGGACGGAGCCCCGCCCGATGCGCTGCCCAGCATACGGGGCATCTGCTATCTGCAGAAGGACAAGCCCGAGGACATCGCGGAGGTTCCCTCCCATTCGGAGGTCGTTCAGGATAAAGAAGTCTACGCCCAGGCTTTTATGGCGCAATACAACGAACAGGACCCCTACCGTGGCAAAGCCCTCTGCCAGCAGCAGGACACCCGGCGCTATCTGGTGCAGACGCCGCCCTGTTTCCCCCTGAGCCGGGAGGCGCTCGACCGGGTCTACGCCCTGCCCTATGCCAGGCGCTGGCATCCGGATTATGATGCGTTGGGCGGCGTGCCCGCCCTGCAGGAAGTGGAGTTCTCCATCTCCGCCACCCGGGGGTGCTTCGGCGGGTGCAGTTTTTGCGCGCTCACCTTTCACCAGGGTCGGATCGTGCAGTCCCGAAGTCCCGACTCCATCGTCGAGGAGGCGGAACTGATCACAAGCCTACCCGGCTTCAAGGGGTACATTCACGACGTCGGCGGGCCAACCGCCAATTTCCGCCGCCCGGCCTGCAAAAAGCAATGCACGCAGGGAGCATGCAAGGACAGGCAATGCCTGTACCCCAAGCCCTGCAATCAAATTGTGCCCGATCATTCGGAACTTTTGTCCATCCTGCGCAGAATCCGGACACTGCCCCGCGTGAAAAAGGTGTTCATCCGCTCCGGACTGCGCTACGATTACATGCTGCTGGACAAGGACGGAACCTTTCTCCGGGAACTGTGTCAGCACCACGTCAGCGGGCAATTGAAAGTGGCCCCGGAGCACATCTCCCCTGGCGTTCTGGCCCTGATGGGCAAGCCCGGCCGGGAGATCTACGACGCCTTCGTCAAAAAGTACGAGGCCGTCAACACCCAGTTGGGCCTAAAGCAGTATCTGGTACCCTACCTGATGAGCAGCCACCCCGGCAGCGATCTGAACGCGGCGGTAGAGCTGGCGCTGTACCTGCGGGATACGGGCCACCAGCCCGAGCAGGTGCAGGATTTCTATCCCACTCCAGGCACCCTGAGCACCTGCATGTTTTACACAGGGCTCGATCCGCGCACCATGCGGCCGATTTTTGTGCCGCGAACGCCCCACGACAAGGCCATGCAACGCGCGCTTTTACAGTACCGGAAGCCCCAGAACCGCCATTTGGTGCTGGAAGCCTTGCGGCAGTGCGGCCGGGAGGACCTGATCGGCTACGAGAAGGACTGCCTGGTGCGTCCTTTCGAAAATGCCCCATATCAGAGTCCGGACCGGGCGCGCAGCCCAAGACCAGCTCAAGGCCCGGAGCGATGGAGCGGGAGACCGCCGGCCCGGGCCGCCGGAAAGTCATCCTCGAATAGAGCGCCGGCTGCCGCGCCCCTACGGCCCGGAAAACCCGCCAAGCCAAAGTACAGCAGCAAATGGGCAAAAGCGAAAAAGAAGTAGATCGAAGCAAGCATCCGCCCCTCACGGAGTTGGCCGTAGGGGCGGATGCTTTTTGATGCGAAAAGAAAGCGCCGCGTACGCCTGAAAATCTCCGGAAATTCCGTTCGGCACACTGGCTGATGGGATTGTTCTCCTTTCATGGACCATCATTCAGCGCACATCGCATGGAGAACGCACAGGTGGATTTATATGTCTTCCTTCTGCCACTTCACGTACAGATCGGCAATCACGCGCTCGATCGGCGCCCGCGCGATCTCGGCGTCCTGAATGCCATCCGCCGCCGCGAGGGCGGAAAACAGTTCGGATGTCGCCACATCCCGCGCGTCGTATTCGTATTCGCACGCCGTTTCAGAACGCGAAATGAATTCAGCGCCACGGATGACAGGCGCATCCCCCTTGAGCGCGACGCGCAGAATGCGCTTGTCGCCGGTAAGGCGCATCAGTTCCTGATAACTCCCGTCGAAGGCAAGGGTCCCCTTATGAATAAGGATCAGCCGCTTCGCCATCTCGGTCAGATCGTCCATGTCGTGGGATGTGACGAGGATCGTCACGCCCCGTTCGGCATTAATGAACTTCAAAAACTCAATCATCTGGCGCTTCGCGAGCACGTCCAGCCCCAGCGTCGGTTCGTCCAGAAGGATCAATTCCGGCGAATGGAGCAGCATCAGCGCCAGATTCGCTTTCATGCGCTGGCCCAGCGAGAGCTCCCGCGCAAAGCTGTTCCAGAACTCGTCCAGCCCCAGAAGCTCCCTGAGCATGCCGATGTTTTCCTGATACATCTTATCCGGCACGTCCCAAACCACCCGCTTCCATTCGAACGACGCGCACAGCGGGTGATCCCACCACAGTTCGCTTCGGTTCCCGAACAGGATGCCCGTGCGCTGCATGAGCGGGATACGGTTTGTCTCGGGCGACATCCCCAAAGCCATTACCGACCCGGACTGCGGCAGCAGCATGCCGCTGAGCAGCTTAAAGGTGGTGGATTTGCCCGCGCCGTTTGGCCCCGCGTAGGCGCAGAACTCACCCTTCCGAAGGGCAAAGGACACGTCGTTCAGCGCGTAGACGCGCGCGTTTTCGCGCCGGAGGAGCGACAGGGGCCGCTTCTGGTCAAAGTATTTGACGACGTGTTTCATCTCAATCGCGATGTCCGAGGTCCCGGTAGCGGTTGCAACTGTATTGCGCATAATGTTTCAATCCTCTCCTGAAAAAGTATGTGGCAGCCAAAAGGAACGCCGCGGCCACGGCGACGGGAAGCGCCAGGCTCAGGCTTTTGCCCAGCTTCCCGAGGAGCGCCAGCGCGGGGAGATACGCCATCAGCCCCGCCGGAAACACCGTCATAAGCCCTGTCATCGCCCAGGCGGGCAGACCCGCGAGGGGGTATTTGCCAAGAAGATTCAGCAGGTTGAGCACCTGCGCGGAGATCTCCTCGCAGGCCACGGGTTTATAAAACGCCGACGCGCCGGTAAGGTAGCCCAGGCCCAGCTTGATCGCCGCATGGCAAGCGACGTACAGGAGCAGCGCCATCATCCAGACCGGCGTAACGGCAATGCGCAGTCTGGCGCAGGCGATGCACGAAACCACAATGCCTATCAAAAATCCGCTGGAGCCGGAGACGGGCATGAACGCCTCGCTCATCAGTTGCATCCACAGGGGCCTTGGCTGGATCAGCATGTGGTCCACCTGGCCGCGCGCCACACGGCGGCTGATGGCCATAACGTTGAAACCGCCAAACATCATGTAAGCAAATCCGTCCGCCATCTGAAAAAACCCCAGCATGAACAATACCTCGTCCGCGCTCAGCCCGCCCACACCGCCAAACCGCGCGGCCAGCAGCAGCACGCCCGTCACGGACGCAACATTCGCGGTCAGTTCCGCCGCCATGACAATCCCGCAGGTTGCCATATCCTGCAAAAACCAGTTTAAATCCATCCGGCCGTACAGGCCGTACAGCCTGAAAAGCTGCCCGATTCTAGCCGCCATAGGACACCATCCTCTCCCTTGATTTCGCAAATCCCCAGACCGCCAGCGGCCAAAGCGTCAGGTTCCAAAAAACCTGCGCGATCAGAATCGGGACCGTATCCCCCATTCCCGCATACAGCGCAAGCGGCGCGCCCGCCAGCGTCCCAAAGGGCGTCAGCGCGAGGAACCTGCCAATGTCCCAGGGCAGCGCGGAAAATGGGATCAGCGCGCCGGTAAACAGCGCCGTAAGCGATTCCCGCAGGCTGTGCACCGGCCACGCAAGGCTCCGAAGCCGGATCATCAGGCATGTGAACAGAAAGTCCATCGCGAAGCCTTCCGAAACCGCGAGAATCAGGGACGGTAAAAACCAGAGGCTTCTGGGTGTCATGTCCACGCCGCAGGCCAACGCGATCAGGAACGCGGGCACGGACAAAAGCGCCAGTTGCGTCGCCCAGCCGCCCACCGTGTGGGCGATCAGCTGTCCAAACAGGGAGGAAGGGCGCTGGTACATGGAGAGCATCGTTCCGTCGTGCAGCCAGTCCGACGCGGGCGTGCGAACGTCCAGCATCGGCGCAAAGACGGTCGAAAGCACGGTATAGACGTAGAACTGGCCCAGCGTCAGCCCCTCCATGTCGGCGCCCTGTAAATACAGAGAGCGCCAGATCATTAAAAGCGCGCCCATCGCCGCCGCTTGCATCAGGTATTGGCCCGCGAGCTCGGCCAGCCCGAAATAGCTTTTTTCAATGAGGCACATCTTCGCCGTGGCGAGGTATCTTTTCATATTCGTCTCCTTTGAATGATGCGTTTCTTTCCAGGCTTTTGCGGATCGCCTTGCCCCAAAAATGCGCAAAGCGGCGCGATGCGCCGCTTTCAAGACATAAAAAAGCGGCGGCCCCTTCGGGTCGCCGCCGCAATCAAATGATCTATCTTGCGCGAACGGAGCCGGAAAAGGGCATAGCTATCCCGTCTCGCGCGTTGAAACCAAACATGCCGCGTACGCAGCTCACCAGATGCGTCATGATGTCGCTCACGGATACAGCCCCCTTCCTGATTTTTTGTCATTATAGCATGTGCCCGCGTTTATGTCAATCCCCGAACCAGGGCAACCGCAACGATTTTCCAGTATGGCGCCCGCTACGCGACCATACTTTCAGGTTCGCTTGCGCCCAGCTCATGAGGAAGCTTACTTTTCTCCGCTAGTCGGGCTGCCGGTGATGTGTGCGATCCCGGTCTCAGCATTAAAATCAAAGTTGACGGCGTTTTTCAGGTCTCCGTTGATCGCTCCACTGAAGGCGATCTTTCCGCCGTTGTTCGACTCGATGCCTCCGGAGAATCCCAGGTCTTTGAGCTGCTGAAGATATGCCGCCGCGTTGTCCTTGCCCATGCCTTCGACGGCGACGACCACCATATCCGGCTGCGTCGTCGTATCGTCCGAGGCGATATACTTCGTCCCGAGGTACTTGGAAACATCCGTGACCGTGCCCTTGGGCTCCGGCAGCTTGCCCATGAGCTGCGACGGCCAGGCAGCACCCGCCTGCGCTTCAGACGGCGTAGCAGAAGCCGCTGCATCCCCCGCACTGTTATTCGCGGAATTGCTGCCGCAGCCGCCGAGCATGAATGCGAGCAGCACCAGCAGTCCGATGGCCTTATTCGTGTTCACGTTCCCCCTCCTTCGCCACTTTGCACGTTGGTCTGTGGGTTCGTTACGCCGTTCCCGGCCGTTCGCTTTCAATTCGTTCCGCCAGCTCATTCAGGTACACCCAACGATCCATCTTTTCGGTAAGCGCGGCTTCCAGCCGCCCTTTTTCCGCAAGGACGTTGAGCAGCTTTTCGTAGTCGCTGGCATACCGTTCGACGTCCTCCGCCGCTTGCCGCAGTTGATCTTCCAGCGACGCAATGTCCGCGTCAATGGTCGAAAACTCGCGCTGTTCCGCAAACGTAAACCTTGGCTTTGCCGGTTTTGAAGGCGAGCGAGCAGGTTCAACGGGTTTGGGCTTGTCGACTTTGGTGGAAGACACTGCATCCGCGTCGCCGGTTTCGGGTTCGCGTTTCTCCAGATAGTCCGAATAACCGCCGGTATATTGGCGTATTTCGCCGCCGTCACGGAATTCAAAGACCGTGTCCACGACCTTATCCAGAAAGTACCGGTCGTGCGATACGGTGACAACCGCGCCGGAAAAGTTCTCCAGGTACTCTTCCAGCACGGTGAGCGTATCGGTATCCAGATCGTTTGTCGGCTCATCCAATAACAAAATATTGGGTGCGCCCATAAGGATGCGCAGAAGGAACAGGCGCCGCTTTTCACCGCCGGAGAGCTTACTGACCGGAGTCCATTGCACATTGGACGGAAAGAGAAACCGTTCCAGCATCTTGGCGGCGGAAATGACGCCCTCGTTCGTTACGATCTCGCCCGCTTCTTCCTTGATGTAATCAATCACGCGCATATCGTCCGGCGGCGTGTCTATCATCTGCGAAAGATAGCCGATTTTCACCGTTGCGCCGCGTGCCACGCTGCCTGAATCCGGCGGGAGAACGCCGACCATCATCTTGAGCAGCGTGGATTTCCCGCAGCCGTTTCTGCCGATGATCCCGATCCGCGCGTCTCGAAGCAGCACATACGAGAAGTCCTCGATGATGCGGCGTTCGCCAAAGGATTTGCTGACATGGTCGATTTCGATAATCTTTTTTCCCAGCCGGGACGATACGGAGTCCATCGCGAACGTCTCAGGCGCGACCGTCACGCCATCCTGCAAGGCGTTGAAGCGCTCGATTCGGCCTTTACTCTTGGTGCTCCGCGCCCGGGCCCCGCGCTTAATCCATTCCAGCTCGCGCCGGTACAGACTGCGGTTCTTGCGCTGGGTGGCAAGTTCCATTTCCTCGCGCTGCGCTTTCTGTGCCAAGAACTGCGAGTAGTTCCCCTCGTAGGTATAGAGCGCGCCCGCGCTGATTTCCACGATGCGGTTGGTGACGCGCTCCAAAAAGTACCGATCATGCGTGACCATGATCATCGCGCCTCGATATCGCTTAAGGAATGTCTCCAACCATT
>CALGYL010000082.1 GCA_937934775.1 uncultured Clostridia bacterium | reverse complement strand
CCGCAACTTTGCCTTTGGGATCGTGGGCAAAGATACTCTTGCTCTCCGCACTGATTTCGGCGGCTCGGACGGAGTGAGGGATGTCGGTTTCAAAGACTTTGAGTTTCGTACCGTAGGTTTCGCGCAGTAGTGCACTGATTTCTCTGGCATAGTTGGTGCGCTTGTCCAGCATCGTCAGCAAGATGCCGTCGATTTTGAGGCTTGGATTGATCTGCCGCTTTACCTTGCTGACGGTCTGTAAGAGCTGTTCAAGACCCTTGACGGATAGGTACTGAGCCTGGACAGGAATGACAACGCTGTCGGCCGCGGCCAACGCATTGACCGCGAGCATCCCCAGCGAGGGCATACAGTCCAGCAGCACAAAGTCATATTCGCGTTTCACGCCGTCGAGATACTGCTTCAATACCTTTTCGCGGCTCATGGCGTTCACAAGGGACACTTCCATGCCGGAGAGGTCAATGCTCGCGGGCATGAGATCGACGCCTTCGCTGTGGTGCAGAATGCCCTCCCTGGGATCAGAATCCTCGTCAATCATTGTCTTTCCCATCATCGTCGCCAGCGTCACCGGCAGGCGGTCAGGCTGAGGATTGCCCAAGCTGATGGACAAAGAACCTTGCGGGTCACAATCCACCAGCAGCACCCTTTTCCCTTCCTGCGCCAGTCCGATGCCGAGGTTGGCACAGGTGGTTGTCTTGCCGACGCCGCCCTTTTGGTTAACGAAGGCGATCACTTTTGCGGGCAATATACTATCACCTCCAAAATAGAAACAAGCCATCTGCGACTTGCACAAATGGCTTGCTAGAGGTGAGTCTGTTCGACTTCGGAAAACGAACGAAAAGCGTTCGCCACCCCCCTTTGCTAATACTCCTGCTAATAACGCGCGAAATATCAGGTAGTACGAGGGGTTTCAGCAGGAAATCAGAGGACACTCAAATTGTTCGAATCCCTTGATATTACAGCACTTCCTAGCATTGTATGACACGCTGGTACACCGCAGGATACTGAAACAACTCAACTCCTAAGCGACAGGCCGTGGGTTCGAATCCCGCCGGGAACGCCATCAAGAGGGACATTAGTTCCCATAAAAATGCTCGCCGGATGCGGCGGGCGTTTTTATTTGCTTGCAAAATGCGGGCGGATTCGGGCGGATTTTCGTGCCAGCTTGCAGGAGTACACGATCCGGCTCACAGAACCTATTTTTGCCAGCATTGGAAGGTGGATTTGGGCGTGCGGCCATGCACACCCTTGCACACCCCTGCCCTGTTTTTCAGTAGCAGGGCGCTGCCCCCAAACCCCCGAGGTTTATCGCTTTGATTTCCAGGTAAGGCGACTAAAAGAAAAACGTCGCATGCCGCGCCGCCTTCCCTGCAAATCTTGCATGCCGCTCAAGTCGCTCTTCAGCGCTGCCCTACCCTACATGCAAGCAAAGCTCATCCATCTTGCCCATTTATTTGGGTTCTTATCCAGGCATACAGGTGTGCGTTTTCGGTTGTCCAGGCCTACCAGCTACGGTACCTAGTATGCGGTACCGACCCAACCATTTGATTTCCACAATTATCTTGACAGCATTGGTCCAATGCTTGATCGTATCTGTGATTCGGTCAACCCATCCACCAAGATCTTAAATAAAGTATCTTGCACTAAAAGTTCATTATCTCCAGAGCATCCAGCCAAAAGCTTTATCATAACTTTAACCTTTGCTTTAGCTCTCTTCCGCAAATTTGGAGAATTACAACCCCTATAATCCTCATTCGACAAGATTGTTTGAGCTTCACAGTGAAAACACTCACGCAACAATCTACGAAAGTCTTCTTCGCCATTTTCTGTTCGGTCAACCATCCAAACTTCTGGTGTACACCCTAAATGTTTTACTACATTCATATTCTCCACATATAACGATCTGAATTTCGGGTTATTCATTCCCTCGTTGAAGGCATCTTCATCAAGTACAGCGTAAATTTTAGAATGAGCAAACGACTGTTTATGAGTATTCACTGCCAGGCTAGCTGTCTGCTCATACCCTCCCACGGGGATAACATTAGTTGATGCCGTAGCGTGTGCCGGAACGAGTTGGATATATCGGATAAGCATCTTTTTCAAAAACGAGCGCGCCATATCGTCTTCCACAAAAAACATATAATCAAAACCCGATGCGGCCTCATAGTCAACACATCCTATAGCTTTTGCTGGATAACAAGGAGTTATCGATCTCAGTGCGCCTGCCGTTCCCTCTTCGATTAGAATAATGTTCTCCTTTGGGGTCGAATTAATGAGCGATGTTGAATGAGTTGATATTATTACAAGCAAATTTTTCTCGGTTGCTTTAGACCTAAGATATTCTAGTAGCCTTTTTTGTACTCTGGGGTGAAGTGCCATTTCTGCTTCGTCAAGCAAGATTACTGAATTTTCTGAAACCGATTGCATTTTTTCTACCAATCGTAGCAACGCTAATTCCCCTGAACTAAATCTCTTTTCCGAGTAAAGCTTGCCGCCTTCTTTGATAACATAAAAATATGAAGCGGGTCGTCCACGACCATTAGAATTTCTTAGCCGATAAAGGTTAGTAAACCTGTTGGTTTCAAACAGAGAATTAAGTGTTGCTTTAATATCCTGGTCGGCTTGTACACAATTTCCAGGCCTGATCTCATCCTGTCTAATATCAATTCGCTGTGAGTCAGCTCTTATAAATACCACCTCGCGGAACCCGAAACTCGTTAGTATTTCGATGCTTCTTGTCTTTGGTGTCGGAGCCCATTTAGCCGACTTTTTTCTAAATCTTAGAACATCATTACCGTTTGTATATGTTATCAATGCATTCTCATATTGATCGACTTTACTTGTATTCCTCGATGAGACAAAACCGCGAGCAAATGCATTAGGATTACATATGCGATCAAGGCAAACCAATAGAGTCGTCTTACCAGCACCGTTAGCCCCAACGAGAAGGTATACTCCTTTGTTCTCCGGTATGGGAAAATCTAGACAGCGAATGCTTTTGGTCTTCTCTATCGTAATCTTTTTCAAGATGGCTCACTCCATTTATAAGATTTGCTCCGCTTTACATATGCGAAAAAAATCCAGTTGCTTCAAAATCTGACCTGCCCCAGATTCCAAGTAATGAAGCCCCTTGTGGTCACGATAACTGAGCGAACGCCTACCTTGAATTGAAAGTAATACCACTTTTTAAGTCATGGTCGTGGTAGCTTGGCAACATGAGTAAATGAGCTGGCATAGAAACAATGATAGTCCCAGTGCGTGACAGGTTTTAAGCGGTGTTCGGGCTTAATTGCCGATACTGTCCTTGGTCCCCACATCACTTTCACTCTTCCTTTGTCTTATAGCTTCTTGGTAAATTTGTCTCGCTCCGACATCGCGGTGACTTTGATGGTTACCAGCTGCGTCGTGATCAACATCCGGCATGTGGCCTTATCTCAATTTTTCTGCACAAGCACTGTAAGTCTATAAACATTATAAAAGCGCATTTAGGTCTTTGAATAAGCGTTCGAAGCGATCTAGGGCGTCCTTGATGTCGTCGCTCTCCCAAATGTCCGGATGCCTTAGAAGAAACTCACTTGGAGCATAATGGTTGAAGCGCACTCCCTCTATCCTGCTCATAGCATCTTCAACGAAGCTTAGTATCTTACCATCTAAACTACCGGCATGTTTTATTCTATTGTTGTCGCTAAGTCCATAACAAGTGTTTATCAATTTGAGATATGGAGCGTCGCCTATCATATCTTCTATATCACTTGTTTGAAATCCAGTATAATCACACGCCAAGAATATATTGCCGACACGAAGAATTCCCGATTGTTTCAAATGCGAAATTTTATTGCGGTCACCTTCGTGGTAATCGGTCAGCGATGCCACTTTCAAAGCATTTCCGCCAAACAGCGATACAAAGCTCTGTATTTTATCAATCCCGCCAGATGGGCAAATGGTCCATTTTCTGTCGAGATATACTCGTCCTAGCTTTTCTAAGAGCTGAGTAAAATAGTACATCATACTGACGGGCATCAAGGAAAACCTGAATCTCGCGGAGCTGCCCGACGGGACCCGTATCCACAAGATGACACTGGCCTCGAATCCCACCACACCACGCCGGGAGTTGAATGGGCTGACGTTTTTCGACGTGACGGGCGGCACCTACAATTTCAAGAAGTATCTGGACTACGTGGGCGCCAAGCCCATCCCCGGCTTCCAGCTCAGGTACATGTACTTCATTGACCCGTCCTGCCGCGATCGGTTGACGGTGCCCATCATTCACTTCTCGAAGATCGATGAGTTGGGCGCGGGGATGTACAGGGGCGAAAAGGTCACACAGGCGGAGCGGCATTCCATCACCACGCCGGGATGATTCCCGGCATTTTCATGCGCGGATGGGTTAACAGTAGACCACCCACCAACCGGTGGGAAGTGACGGTGCAACTCCGTTCTCCGCGCTCCAATTCATACCCGCAAGACAGGAGAGGTCATGGACATTCAGAAGATCCCCGCCGGTCGGCTCAATCCAGCGGCGTACAATCCGCGCAAGGACTTGAAACCCGACGACAAGGAATATGAAAGGCTCAAGCGTTCCATCGCCGAGTTTGGGTACGTAGAGCCGGTCATATGGAACGCTCGCACGGGTAACGTAATCGGCGGCCATCAACGCCTCAAGGTGCTGCAGGACCTGGGCCACACCGAAATCGACTGCGTGGTGGTCGATCTCGACCCGCAGCGCGAGAAGGCGCTGAACGTCGCCCTCAACAAAATCCAGGGCGATTGGGACGAATCCAAGCTGGCCTCCCTCATGGCAGACTTCGACGCCGAGGCTTTCGATGTGTCGCTGACCGGCTTCGACGCTGCCGAAATAGACGCGTTGCTCAACAAATTCTACTCCAAGGACGCCGTGGAGGACGATTTCGACGCCGACGAAGCGCGGAAGGACATCGAGGCTTCGGGCGGCGCCACCTCTCACGCCGGCGACCTCTGGCGGCTGGGCGATCACCTGCTCCTGTGCGGCGATCCGGCCGAGGCGGCGAGCTACGAGCGGCTCATGGGTGCCGAGCGCGCACAATGCGCGATCACCTTGCCGGCCGTCGATTCCAAGGCATACGCCAGAGACGGCATCGAACCGTGGCTGGAACGCATGAGCGGTGTCATCAAGCACCTCACCCGGTACGCGGACATCATCTGTTGGCAGACGACCGACCTCATGAAGACTGGGAGCCAATTCATCGAGCCGACCGGCTTCCACTCCATCCGGCTGTTCGCGGACGCGAACTACCGCCCATTGTGGATTCGCGTCTGGAAGATGGCCGGAGGCGCACCCGGCGCCGGTCCGTTGCAGCTCGCGTCCACAAAGCCTGCGCCACAATACGATACCGTGGCGGCGTTCTCCGGACATGAGATGGACTCCTACAATGACCAGGAGTATACCTGGGTGTCGGCCTTCGCTTCCCACGCCTTCCAATTCGTGCGGAGGCTCACCCAAGACGAGCGCCGCAAATGGGGCTATGCCGGCGTGTGGGAGATCCCCGCCGTCCGGCGCGATAAGGACAGCGAACCGCAGATCCCGGTGGAACTTCCGTGGCGCTGCCTCAAGATGCACTCCGATGCGAACGGCGTGATTCTGGACCCCTTCGCGGGCCTCGGCACAACGATCATCGCCGCCGAACAGAGTGGGCGCGTCTGCCGTGCCATCGAGGCAGACGCGATGCATTGCGACCTGATTGTGCGTCGGTGGGAGCAGTTCACCGGGGAAAAAGCTGAGCAAATCGAGGCGTAATAGCTTCCTTTTTGACCGGTTTCAGAGTACAGTCCTGTCACTTCAGAAGGAGGTTGCGGGACATGCAAGCAAAGTTTGAGCTCGGGCAGTTGGTGGCGACGCGGGGCGTGGCCGACATGATGGGTGAGAATCCAGCCTTTTCGGTATTTGCGCGCCGGTCGCTCAAGCGGTTCATCTCCGGCGATTGGGGTGAGATGTGCGAGAGCGATAAGAGACAGAACGAGGACGCGCTCAAGAACCACGACAACCGCATCTTCGCCGCATACGAGAACGCGGAGCACGCCGCCTGGAAGCTCTGGATCATCACCGAGTGGGACCACAGCGCCACAACGCTGCTTTTCCCCAGCGAGTATTGAGGGGGTGCCGCAGATGAACGGCTTTCCTTCCCGCGCGGTGGTCGAGAGCCTCCGCCGCATCTATCCCGAGGGCACGCGGGTGGCGCTGGTCCGGATGGATGATCCGTACACGAAGCTTCAGCCCGGCGATGAGGGCGCGGTCATCGCGGTGGACGATATCGGGACCGTCCACATCCAATGGGACAACGGGTCGACGCTGGGCGCAGCATATGGCGCGGACATGATCCGCAAGCTGTAATCCAAAGTGATCTTCAAGCGGCGCAAGCCGCTTTTTTGTTGCCCATTTTGGAAAGGAGACTGCGTTTGGCACGCACGAAGCGGTTCCAGCCCACGGAATTCATGCTGCCCGCCTCCCATTACGATAAGGCTCGCGCCGATCATGCTGTCGCTTTCATCCAAAGCCTCAAGCACACCAAGGGCGTGTGGGCGGGTCAGCCGTTCCTGCTGTTCGACTGGCAGGAGCAGATCATCCGGGACCTGTTCGGCGTCGTGAAGGGAAACGGCTACCGGCAGTTCAATACGGCCTTCGTTGAAATCTGCAAAAAGGCCGGAAAGAGCGAACTGGCCGCAGCCGTCGCGTTGTACATGCTCTGCGCGGACGAGGAAGAAGGCGCTGAAATCTACGGCTGCGCAAACGACCGCGCACAGGCCAGCATCGTATTCGATGTGGCGAAGGACATGGTGCTCCAAAGCCCGGCGCTGCTCAAGCGCATCAAGATCGTAGAGAGCCAGAAACGGCTGGTTTACACGCCCACCCGCAGCATCTACCAGGCACTCTCCTCCGAGGTCGCCTCCAAGTATGGCTACAACGTTCACGCCTGCATCTTCGACGAGTTACTCGGCCAGCCGAACCGAAAGCTGTTCGACGTGATGACGAAGGGGTCCGGCGCGGCCCGCAAGCAGCCGCTCAATTTCGTCATCACCACGGCCGGTTCCGATAAGAACAGCATCTGCTACGAAGTTCATTCAAAAGCGACGGACATCCTCGAAGGACGAAAGCACGATTCCACCTTCTACCCGGTGGTGTACGGCGCGCCAACGGAAGCCGACTGGACCGATCCGAAGGTGTGGCGCAGCGTCAACCCCTCACTGGGAAAGACCGTGGACCCCGAATTCTACCGCGCCGCCTGCGAGAGCGCCAAGCAGAACCCCGCTGAGGAAATGCAGTTTCGCCAGTTCTTCCTCTGCCAATGGACCAGCACCACTGTTCGCTGGATGCCTATGGACAAATGGGACGCCTGCGCGTTCCCGGTGGACCCGGAGGGCCTACGCGGGCACGTCTGCTACGGCGGTCTCGACCTTTCCTCCACTACCGACATCACGGCGTTCGTGCTGGTGTTCCCTCCGGAGGACGAAGAGGGCAAGTATGAAATTCTACCGTTCTTCTGGCTGCCAGAGGAAAATGTGGATCTCCGCGTCCGCCGCGATCACGTTCCCTACGACATCTGGGCCAAGCAGGGGTACGTGTTCACCACGGAGGGGAACGTCGTGCACTATGGGTTCATTGAGGAATTCATCGAGGAACTGGGCACGAAGTACAACATCCAGGAGATCGCCTTCGACCGGTGGGGCGCGGTGCAGATGACGCAGAACCTCGAGGGGCTGGGTTTCACTGTCGTTCCCTTCGGCCAGGGCTACAAGGACATGTCGCCTCCGACAAAAGAGCTTATGAAGCTGACGCTGGAGAAGAAGCTGGCCCACGGCGGGCACCCGGTGCTCCGGTGGATGGTGGACAACGTGGCGATCCGGACCGACCCAGCCGGCAACATCAAAGCCGACAAGGAGAAATCCACGGAGAAGATCGACGGAGTCGTGGCGACCATCATGGCGCTGGACCGGGCGATCCGGCACGGGGGGCGAGGGAGGGTCTGTGTATGATAGTCGGGGGCTTTTACAGCTATAATTGCCATTGCGCCTCCAGTGTGCTATACTAAACTGCAAAGATTACTATGTGGAGCAGACATCAATGAATATGTTTGTTGTCTTGACCTTTGCTATAATCTGGTCCACTGTTGAAGGACTTCTTCTCTTGCGGGATAAAAGAAATGCCAAAGGTTCAACACAATCAGATAAGATGACCAGGGTACTGAATTTTATTTGCACGGAAGGCGCTCTATTATCCGCTTTGTTCATGGTGATTCCATCGACAAATTCCCTATATATCAATGCGCCTTTTTTGTTGCCGCTAGGGACTGTCTTGGCCATTTTGGGATTTACATTACGCCACGTTTCAATCCACATACTTGGGGAGTACTTTCGGACAACGGTAGAGATTGACGGGAACCAGCCGATTATTCAGAAAGGCCCTTATCGCTTCATTAGGCATCCTTCTTATAGTGGGATAATCCTGTTTTTTATTGGATACGGAATTCTGTCTCAAAACTGGTTATGCTTTGCCGCTAGCGTATTACTACCAGCCATTGCATTGATGTACAGAATTCATGTCGAGGAGATAGTGCTCATCGACAAATTCGGCAAAAAGTACGAGGATTACAGAGCAAAAACCAAAAAACTAATTCCCTTCATCTTTTAGCGATTGAGAGCACCGATAACCTTAATGCCCTAAACGGAAGCTTTTTGTTTTTCTTGGGGAAGATCGCCCAATCATGGCGCTGGACCGTGCGATCCGCCACGGAGGTGATGGCGGGTCAGTTTACGACAGTCGAGGTATGCTGCAGTTATAATTGCCACAGAATCGCCACTGTGCTATACTCATCTCAGCTATAAACAGGAATCTATCACGCTGCCGGAAAGTCTTACGTCAATTTCCCCGAGTGCAATCCCCAAGAGGACGAACGTGACGGTTGTACGCGGCTCAACTACGGATGCTTGGGTGAAGGAGAACAAGATTTCCTATCAGTATTCTGATGCAAATGAAAGACCTACGAATTCATGACGATAAGCAAGAAGAAATGTGGAGGTTTATCCTATGAAGAAACTGCTTGGCATCTTGCTTTTTGGTTTGATGGTCTTGGGGCTATCGATGGGTACTTCCGGTTTTGCTACAGCTGAATCAGAGATCCACCAATCTGGCGATTACACCTATACACTTGATGAGCACGGCGGGGTTGTAATCACCAAATATGTCGGCAAGGAAAAAAGTGTGTCGGTTCCTTCGTTGCTTTCCGGGCAACCGGTTGTCGCCATCGGAGATAAGGCGTTTTATCAGTGCGAAAGCCTCTTCGGGATCGCGCTGCCGGAAGGGGTTCAGTCGGTCGGAAACGGTGCGTTTGGAGTGTGCAGCAACCTGACCACGGTTGCCCTTCCGCGCAGTATTGAAACAATTGGCTTAAATCCATTTTTGGGGTGTGGAAAGCTATCAGAGATTTCGGTTGATCCTGAAAATCCTATATTTGCTCAAGTGGATGGTGTGCTGTTTAACAAAGCAGAAAAGAAATTGATAAGCTATCCGATAGGGAAAAAAAGTGCATCTTATATTGTTCCAACAGACATTTTGTCTATTGGAGGCTATGCGTTTACCGTTTGTGAAAACCTCACCTCCATTAAGGTTCCAGATGGCGTAAAGGAACTCGGGGATTATACGTTTTATGGGTGCCGCAGCCTCACCTCCTTTGAGGTCCCGAAAGGAGTTCAATCGATCGGAGATTATTTGTTTTTTGATTGCGAAAGCCTCACCGAGATTAAGATTCCGGAAGGGGTTCAGAGAATCGGAGACTATGCGTTTTTTGATTGCGGTAGCCTCACCTCCCTAACGATCCCGGAAGGCGTTAAGTCTATCGGAGACGATGCGTTTTCTGGGTGCGACGACCTCACCACGGTTGCCCTTCCGCGCAGTCTTGAAACAATTGGTCTAAATCCATTTGTTATGTGTGATAGGCTATCAGAGATTTCGGTTGATCCTGAAAATCCTATATTTGCTCAAGTGGATGGT
>CALGYL010000081.1 GCA_937934775.1 uncultured Clostridia bacterium | reverse complement strand
CCGATGCATCTGGAAAGGCACGAAAAATTGCGACCAAAATTGCGGCCAGTGCAGCCGCCAGCATACGAGCCGTACTGTCGAGTTGGACAAGAACTGGAATAATGACCCCAATGGTGATATGGAAAGCCGCTTCGACATCCCCGACGAAGCCGCCGATATCGCGGCCTTTTTTGAGGACAAGCAGAGACTTGCTGCCTTGACCTCCGCGCTCGGCGATCTGACAGAGGAGGACCGCGAGATCATTAAGGCCAGTTACGACCGCGAAAAAACGGTTCGTGAAATAGCAGCCGAGCTCGGGTTCCGGTCCCACACCAGTGTAGTCAAGCGCTTGGCGAAAGCCACGGCTACCCTTCGTTCCAGCGAGCAACTCAAAGCTTTTTTTGACTGATTTCACGATGTCGGTGTCCAAGCTGATTCTTGCTGTCCTGTAGTTAGTGAGGGCGGTGAACGCCCAAACGAATCTGAAAGGAGGCAACCTGCATGCAAACAAGGGAAAAGGCTCGCTTCGTAAACGGAGACGGCCAGGAGCGGAACGAGGAGCTCATCGGTGTTTTGACGGCCATTAGCATTGTGAGCAAGAGGCTCGCAAAACGCCTTATGGCGCTTGAGCACAGCCAGATAGAATCAGCGAAAGGAGCGAGAATCAATGACCCCACACAAAGCCGCACAATTTGGAAATGACCTCTGCTGCCTCGCGGCTAGCATCGCCGAAATTGGCGAAGAGCTGAAAGCCTTGTATGACTTCGACAGACATGATTCTGCTCAACCGGAGCCAACATCACAAGCGACCCCAATAATGGGAGGCCCCGCTCCCGAAGAGGCCAGTGGTCCCACATTAATCGAAGTGAGGGCAATGCTTGCAGAGAAGAGCATGCTCGGCTTTCAGGATGCGGTTAGGTCGCTCATCACCAAGCGTGGTGCTGGGAAGCTGTCGGACATCGCCCCTTCCGAATATGCCACTCTACTAAAGGAAGCGGAGGCGCTGAAATGAGCAATGGACATGCCCTGCTCTCCCCGTCGTCGAGCCACAGGTGGCTCCTGTGCCCACCGTCGGCGCGGCTGACGGAGAACTACCCCGATGCGGGCTCCGACTTCGCCGCTGAAGGCAGCCGAGCGCATGCCATCGCCGAGGCAAAGCTGAAGCACCGCCTGGGCCTGGCTCCAAACCCGCCGGCCTGCGAGGATGCTGAGATGGACGATCACACGGATGATTACGTCGCTTTCGTGATGGAGCAGCTTGACGGGCTTTCGGACCCCAAGGTGTTCGTAGAACAAAAAGTGGACTGTTCCCGCTACGTTCCCGAATGCGCCGGCACCTGTGATGTGCTCATCATCTCGGATGGCGTGCTACACATCATCGACCTAAAATATGGGCGCGGCGTCAAGGTGGACGCGGAGGGAAACGACCAGCTGCGGATCTACGCGCTCGGCGCCCTGGAGATGTTCGGCTTCCTATACTGCGTCAGCGTCGTGCGGATGAGCATTTATCAACCGCGGCTCGCCAACGTTTCCACCTGGGAGGTCTTCCGCGAGAGCATCGAACAGTGGGCGGAGGAAACCTTGACGCCCGCGGCGGAGTTGGCATGGAAGGGCGAGGGCGCCTATAGGGCGGGCGAGCACTGCCGGTTCTGCAAGGCAAGGGCCGAGTGTCGCGAACGCGCCAGGGCGAACCTCGCGCTTGCAGCCTACGACTATGCCGAACCTGCGCTACTTGATCGCGACGAGATCGCGACCATTCTCGGCAAAGTCGACGAGTTGGTTTCCTGGGCCTCCGACATCAAGGAATTTGCCTTGACCGAAGCCCTAAAAGGCACGAGGTTCGAAGGCTGGAAAATGGTCATGGGACGTTCTACCCGCAAATACACGGATGAGGCGGCTGTCGCGGACGTAGTTTCGGGAATTGGATTTGACCCATATGAACGCCGAGTTCTCGGCATTACAGCGATGACCGCGCTGCTTGGCAAGAAGCGGTTCGAGGAGGTCTTGGGCGGGCTAGTCGAAAAGCCCGCAGGCAAACCGGTGCTCGTCCCGATGGCGGACAAGCGGCAAGAGATTACAACCGGCGCGAATGATTTCGCAGAAAATTAGGAGGAATTATGGAGAAGAATTTTAACCCCACCAAGGTCGTCACGGGCGTGTGCCGTCTCTCCTATGCCAACATCTGGCAGGCGAAAAGCATCAACGGCGGCACGCCGAAATTTTCAGCCAGCGTGCTCATCCCCAAGTCGGACACGGCAACGGTCGCGAAGGTCAGGGCGGCGATCCAGGCGGCCTACGCGGAGGGCGAAGGCAAGCTGAAAGGAAACGGCAAGACCGTGCCGCCCCTTGCCGCACTCAAGACCCCACTGCGCGACGGCGACATCGAGCGCCCCGACGACGATGCCTATGCAGATCATTGGTTCATCAACGCCAACAGCAATACCGCGCCGGGCGTGGTGGACATCAACCGCCAGCCCATCATCGACACCAGTGAAATCTACTCTGGCGTGTACGCCCGCGCGTGCCTAAGTTTCTACGCTTTCAACTCCAACGGCAGTAAGGGCGTCGCCTGCGGTTTGCAGAGCATCCAAAAGTTGCGCGACGGTGAGTCGCTGGGCGGCAGGTCGAAGCCTGAAAACGACTTCAACGACGGGTTCTCCACTGACGAGGTCGAGGACTTTCTGACCTAAACAGAAAGAACTGCGGAGGGCGGCGGGGCAACTTGCCGCCCTCTGTGTTGTGGAGGGATTCAATGAAAAACCTGAGTCTGGATTTGGAAACGTACAGCAGCGTTGACCTCGCAAAAAGCGGTCTTTACCGCTATACCGAGTCGCCGGACTTCGAGATTCTTTTACTTGGTTACTCCGTGGACGGCGGGGAGGTTCAGGTTGTAGACCTTGCATCGGGGGAAACGATCCCCACAGAAATCCTCGACGCGCTGAGTGATGACAGCGTGCAAAAGTGGGCGTTCAATAGCTCTTTTGAGCGCATCTGCCTCTCCCGTTATCTAGGCGCTAAATACCTCAATCCCGAGTCCTGGCGCTGCACCATGGTCTGGGCCGCTTATATGGGCCTGCCACTTTCCCTGATGGGCGTGGGTGCTGTACTCGGTCTGGAAAAGCAGAAGATGGCCGAGGGCAAAGATCTCATCAAGTATTTTTGCGCGCCCTGCGCGCCGACAAAAAGCAACGGCCAACGCAGGCGCAATCTGCCCGAGCACGCACCGGAGAAATGGGCGGCATTCAAGGCTTACAACATCCGCGACGTGGAAACCGAGATGGCCATTCAAGCGCGGCTCGCGAAATTCCCGGTACCCGAATTTGTATGGGACGAGTATCATCTCGACCAGGAGATCAACGACCGCGGCGTGGCGCTGGACATGATGCTCGTTAAAAGCGCCATCGCTGCCGATGCGCAGTCAAGGGCGGAGCTAAACCGTCTCATGAAGGAGATCACCGAGCTAGCTAACCCCAACTCCGTGGTGCAGATGAAAGAGTGGCTCGCCGCCCAGGGTCTGGAGACGGATACCCTCGGCAAGAAAGTGGTCGGGGAGCTGCTCAAGACCGCGCCGGAGCCGCTGGGCAGGGCTCTCTCGCTCCGCCAGCAGCTGGCGAAATCCGCGGCCAGGAAGTATCAGGCGATGGAGAACGCCGTCTGCGCCGACGGCCGCGCGCATGGCATGTTTCAGTTTTATGGCGCCAATCGAACCGGCAGATGGGCCGGAAGGCTTATACAAATTCAAAACCTCTATCAAAATCACATGCCCGACCTCGAACAGGCGCGGGCGTTGGTGCGCGCTGGCGATTTCACAACGTTGGAGCTCCTTTACGACTCCGTGCCGGAGGTGCTGTCCGAGCTGATCAGAACTGCTTTCGTGCCCAAGCCCGGCTACAAGTTCATTGTGGCTGACTTCAGCGCCATCGAAGCTCGCGTCATCGCATGGCTCGCCGGGGAGCACTGGCGCAACGAGGTATTCGCTTCCCATGGGCGCATCTACGAGGCATCCGCGAGCCAAATGTTCCATGTCCCAATCGAGGAGATCACCAAGGGTTCGCCGCTCAGGCAGAAAGGGAAAGTATCAGAGCTCGCGCTTGGTTACGGGGGCTCGGTAGGCGCGCTTAAGGCGATGGGCGCGCTGGAGATGGGACTCAAGGAGGAAGAGCTCAAACCGCTGGTCGACGCCTGGCGGGCGGCCAACCCCAACATCGTGCGTCTCTGGTGGGATGTGGACAAGGCCGCGAAGCAGGCGGTCAGGGATAGAACAACCACCGAAACCCACGGACTCCGTTTTACCTACCAGAGCGGCATGCTGTTCATCACCCTGCCCTCTGGTCGGCGGCTATGTTATGTGAAACCGCGCATCGGCGTGAACCAATTCGGCTCGGATTGCGTGACCTACGAGGGCGTCGGCACCGCAAAGCGATGGGAGCGCCTCGAGAGCTATGGGCCAAAGTTCGTGGAAAACATTTCCCAAGGAATTAGCCGGGACATACTTTGCCACGCCATGAAGACGCTGCGCTGCTGCGACATTGTAATGCATATCCACGACGAAATCGTCATTGACGCAGATCTTCAGGTATCGGTTGATGCGCTCTGCGAGCAGATGAGCCGTACGCCACTCTGGGCAGCTGGACTCCTCCTTCGATCAGATGGGTACGAGTGTTCGTTCTATAAAAAGAGCTAAACCATCTACGGAAAGTCGACGCCAGACCTTCCGCGCCCAGGTGCGGAGGGTCTAGTCCGTTACCCTGTGGTCGGCCGGCCCTAGGGTACAAGAACAAGACAATCAGCCTGGGCGGATACGCCTTCGGCTTTAGCGGAAAACGTCATGTCGAATCGGTCAGACTCGCCAGAGTTCTGGCGGCCCTGTTGATCAAGCGAATTCCCCACTCAGAAAAAAATACAAAAATCAAGTTTCGGGTGTCCAAGCGCAAATTCGCTGTCCTGTAGTAAGTGAAGGCTAGAGCGCCTATCACACTTTCAGGAGGTAGAAAATGATCTACACCAAATCCAGGCTGCCGGGTGGCCGAACCGTCAAGATTGAACTGACCGATAAAAACGTGTTCACCAACTGCTCGGAGTGCGGGTGCGAGATGCCCCTGATCCTCTCGGACGAGTTCATGACAGACGTCCTTTGCTCTCACTGCGAAGAAAAGAAAATGATACCCAGGCCCACCTATGACGGAATTGCCTGGCTGGTGAGCATCTTGGCTCGGTCCGGGTTTGAGGTGGAAGTCATAGGCCTCTACGACCGGTTCGACATCTACGATCTGGCGGATCTGGCTCCCTGGGAGTATGCCGAATTTGGGGACGCGCTTGTGAGAATCTTTATGGATGCTTAAAGATTTCCGGTGCGCGGGGGTCCCGTCCCCCTCGCTCCGCATCCTTAACTTCCCCAACGATGCCGAGGAGGGCCGACATGACCATCAGCAAGTATAACCACGAGGGCTACCACGACCCAACGGCCTACGAAGCTCTCTCCAAAATGAATCACTTTCGCCCCATCGTTTACGTATGCTCCCCATACGCTGGCGACGTGGAGCGGAACACCGCCAACACCCGGCGTTACTGCCGGTTCGTGGTCGACCGCGGATACATCCCCATCGCGCCGCACCTGCTGTTCCCCCAGTTCATGCAAGACGATGACGAAGCCGAGCGCGATCTGGCGCTTTTCATGGACATCGTGCTGCTGACAAAGTGCGCGGAGCTCTGGGTGTTCGGCGACACCATCACCAAGGGCATGGAGCTTGAAATCGCCAGGGCCCAACATAGGGACCAGCCCATCCGTTACTTTACCAACGATTTTGAGGAGGTCTACCAATGAATGATCTGATCCGAATCGACTATGACAGCGAAAACCCGACCGTCAGCGGGCGCGAGCTGCACGCCGCGCTCGAGATCACAACCCCCTATCACATCTGGTTCCCTCGCATGTGTGAGTACGGTTTCAAGCCGGGAAAGGACTACGGATTGGTCGAACAAATTTGTCCGACCAATAATCCGAAGAATCCGACGACGATTCGAGCTGACCACAAGCTCACGATCCCCATGGCCAAGGAGCTCTGCATGCTCCAACGTAGCGAGATGGGCAAAGAGTTCCGGCAGTACTTCATCTCCATCGAGGAAGCGTGGAACACCCCGGACAAGATCATGGAGCGCGCGCTCCAGATTGCCCATCGGCGTGCTCTGGAAGCCGAGCGCCAGATTTTCGCACTGGCCGAGGAGAAAGAAACCCTCGAGATCGCGCTGAACACATCGCTTAAATTCTTCCCAGTTGCGAAGTATAACCGGACCTTCAAGATGGGTTGGAGCCTTGAGCAGTGCAAGGCCATTGGCAAGCGCCTGACGGCCTACTGCCGCGCGCGTGCGATCGAAGTGCGGTCGTGCGAAACCAACGACGAGCGCTTCGGCACCGTGAACAGCTACCCGATCACCGCCTGGGAGGCGTTCCTGGAGGAGGCGATGTAATGAACATCAAGATCGCGGTCTGCAACCGGAAGACCGACCGCAAGTTCAAGAACCAGGAGCAGACCTGGGATTACCTCGTGAACCGCAACCGCGCGCCCATCCGCACTTCCGAAACGGCCCAGGAGTACCCGAAGCTGCCAAAGGAGCAGCGCGACGCGCTAAAGGATGTCGGCGGGTTCGTAGGCGGGTGGTTGAAGGATGGTGTCCGCAAAAACGGCAACGTGATCTGCCGATCGGTCGGCGCGCTAGACGCGGACAGCATCCAGGGCGATTTCGTTTCCTTGGTACGGCGGGCGCTGGAAGGAATAACGTACTTCATCTATTCCACCCACAGCCATACCGAGGAAGCGCCGCGCTGCCGCCTAATCATACTGTTCGCGCGCGAGGTCAGCGAAGACGAGTACCCCGCGCTCACTCGAATGATCGCCAAGCAGATCGGTATGGAGCACTTCGACGATTCTACCTACCAAGCGAACCGCATGATGTACTGGTCTTCCTGTCCCTCCAACGGCGTGTTCATTTTCGACGAGGGCATCGGCGCGCCTCTCGATCCCGACAAGTACCTCGCAATGTACCACGACTGGAGGGACGTCACCCAGTGGCCGACGTCCAGCCGCGAGTCAGAGGTGATGCTGCGTAGTGCCGCCCAGCAAAAGGATCCGCTGGCAAAGGAGGATCTCGTCGGAACGTTCTGCCGAGCGTATGATCCCATCGAGACCGCAATCGATGAGCACCTGGCGGATGTGTACGCACCGTCGGCTTGTGAAGGACGGTACGACTACACCTCAGCAGAAAGCAGCGCGGGCGTCGTAATCTACGATGAGAAGTTCGCCTACTCCTTCCACGCTTCCGACCCAGCCTGCGGCAAGCTGCTAAACGCGTTTGATCTAATTCGCGTCCACCGCTTCGGTGATCTGGAAGAGAAGGCCAGCTACAAGGCGATGTGCGAGTTCGCGCTGACGCTGGACAAGGTGAAGCTCCAGCTTGCAGAGGAGCGCCAGGCGGCGGCGATGGCGGAGTTCGGTGCGAAGGACTGGAAGACGCTCCTCAAGTATATGCCACGAAGCAGACTGCTGGAAAACAGTGTCTGGAATCTGATGCTGATCCTAAACAATGACCCCGATCTTGCCGGCTTCGGCTACAACGAGCTCGCCAACCGGGTACAGATCACGGGTGACGTGCCGTGGGACAGGCCCACTGACAACAAGTACTGGCGCGACGCGGACACTGCACAGATGAAAGCCCTCATTGACGTCCGCTATTTACCCTTCTCCAGCCGGAACCACGACGTGTGCTTCACCAAGGCCGCCGACGACAGGCGCTTTCACCCGATCCGCGACTACCTCGACGCCCTACCGCCCTGGGACGGCATAGCGCGCATCGAGACGCTGTTCGTGCGCTGCCTGCAGGCCGATGACACCCCCTACGTCCGCGCCGTCAGTAGGAAGACACTCGCCGCGGCGGTCGCCCGAATCTACCGTCCAGGCACCAAGTTCGACAGCGTGCTCGTGTTCGATGGCGCGCAGGGCATCGGCAAGAGCACCTTGTTCAAAGACCTCGTGGGCGAGGAGTTCTACTCGGAAACGCTGTCCCTCACCGATATGGACGACAAGTCCGGCGCGGAGAAGTTGCAGGGGTTCTGGGTCGTGGAGATCGGTGAGCTGGCCGGGATGAAGAAAGCTGACATCGAAAAGGTGAAGGCGTTCCTCTCCACATCGGACGACAAGTACCGCCCCAGCTACGGCAAGGTCGTGGAAAGCCATCCCCGCCAGTGCATCATCATCGCGACGGTGAACGGCGAGCGCGGATACCTGCGCGACATCACGGGCAACCGCCGGTTCTGGGTCGTGAAGGCACGTCAGGAGGAGCAGCAGAAGAAATGGCATTTCGCGCCCGGGGAGCGGAACCAGATCTGGGCGGAGGCGAAAGCGCTCTACGAGAGCGGCGAGAAGCTGTATCTGGAGGGCGATATGATCCCCGCCGCGGAAGAGGCGCAGCGTGAGGCGATGGAGGTCGACGAGCGCCAGGGCATGGTGGAGGAGTACCTTGAGACCCTGCTGCCGGAGGGCTGGGACGACATGGACGTCTATAGCCGCCGGAACTTCATCACGGAGCGGGACAGCCCGATATCCGCCAAGGGCAGCATCCGCCGCGACGCCGTCAGCAACGCCGAAATCTGGTGCGAGTGCTTTGGACGACAGCTTGCGGAGCTCAAGCCCGCCGACAGCTACGCGATAGCGGCTCTGATGACGCAGGTCAACGGCTGGGAGCGCACCAAAGAGCGAAAGCGCATCCCGCTTTATGGGCTCCAACGCTTGTACACGAGGACTTGTCACAAACCATAAAGCCCGGAAAATAAGGATTTATGACAGGGGTGACAACTATCTCCATTATATTCAAAACGGGTAAGGGAAACAAGGAGTACAACACAAGCACACCCGCGCGTAAGGAATATAAGGGACTAGCTGTCACCTTGTCATAGTTGTCGCAGGGAGGCAACCATGCTGGAGAAACACATTGAGCAGAAACTGGTACAAGCCGTCCGTCGGATGGGCGGCCTTGCGCCCAAGTTCACCTCCCCCGGATGGGCAGGCGCGCCCGACCGCCTCATTCTCCTCCCCGGTGGGCGCATGACATTCGTGGAAGTAAAAGCGCCTGGAAAGG
Organism: uncultured Clostridia bacterium; assembly: GCA_937934775.1. GTDB lineage: Bacteria > Bacillota > Clostridia > Christensenellales > Aristaeellaceae > JAEZHK01. The sequence goes on along the minus strand of CALGYL010000081.1, from coordinate 484 downwards.
CCCTGCGCCCGCTGCAGGTAAGGCGGAAAGGGCAGCTGGAGGCGCTAGGGTTTCGGGTGTACGTGATCGACCGACCGGAGCAAATTCCAGAGATTTTGCACGAAGGGGGTGATGCCCAATGAAGTTCATACCGCACGAGTATCAAAGGTTCGTGACCGAGTACATCGAGCGCCATGAGGTGGCCGCTGTACTTTTAGATATGGGCTTGGGTCCAGCAAAACTGTGATTACCCTGACCGCCATTTTCGACCTCTGCCTGGACTACTTCGACGTGCGTAAAGTATTGATCATCGCCCCATTACGTGTGGCGCGGGATACTTGGCCCGCAGAGATTCAGAAGTGGGATCACCTACGGGGTCTGACCTACTCGGTCGCGGTGGGCACAGAAGCCGAGCGTAAAGCGGCGCTCCGGCAGCAGACCAGCGTGTATATCATCAACCGCGAGAACGTCCAGTGGCTGATCGAGGGCAGCGGCCTCCCGTTCG
>CALGYL010000080.1 GCA_937934775.1 uncultured Clostridia bacterium | reverse complement strand
GGACAGCGCCCAGAGAAGGAGCGCCGTGACCGCCATCGTCGACAAAACCGTGCATCCGGCCAGGAAAACCGCCGAAACCCGCAGGTTGCCGCCGCCGGCCCGCAGTTTCTTTTCCATCCAGCCGATGAACTTCCCGATCAGCCGCACCGGATGGGGAAACCACTCCGGGTCCCCGATCAGAAGATCCAGGGCGAAGCCCGCGGCCAGCGCCAGCACGTGATCCGGCATCACACCCCACCCCGCATGATCTCATAGATTTGCTCCATGTCCAGGCTGGCGCGCACGACGCCGGCGAGCCGGTCCAGTTCGCGCTCGCGAAAGACGTCCATCGTCAGCGGCGCGCCGCCCTCCGCCGCCAGCCCCTTCCGCGTCCGCACGCGGTTTGTCAGCGCGCGGCACAGGTGGCCGTTGTCAAACAGGCCGTGCAGGTAGCTGCCCAGCACGTTGCCCGCCGGGTTTCGCAGGCCGTCGATCCCGTCCCGCGTGGTCAGTAGCAGCCAGGGCACGGCGTCCGCCCCTGGGCGGTTCAGCCCCGCGTGGATTTCGTAGCCGTCCACCAGCGCGCCGTCCACCCCATCCAGCCAGCACCCGCCGCCCTCCACCCGCCCGGAGGCCTGCACCGTGGTCTTTTCCGGAAGGAACTCAACGTCCATGTCCAGCAGCCCCAGCCCGGCCACCTCCGGCACCCGGGATTCCACACCGGATGGGTCTCTCAGCCGGTTTGCCAGCATCTGATAGCCTCCGCAGACACCCACCACCAGCCCGCCCGCGCGGGCGTGGCGCACGACCGCCGCGCCGATGCCGCGATTCTGGATTTCCAGAAGGTCCTCGATGGTGTTCTTGGTACCCGGCAGGATCACGATGTCCGCGTTTTCCAGTTCCGTCGCGCGCTCAACGTAGCGCACCCGCACGCCCTCCCGCAATGACAGCGCCTGAAAGTCGGTGAAATTGGAGATGTGCGGGAGGCGCACCACCGCCACGTCCACCTCACCCTCGCCGGAGGCCTTCCGGAACCGGTCGGTGACGCTGTCCTCGTCCTCCAGGTCGATGTCCATGAAGGGCACCACGCCCGCAACCGGCGCATGGATCAGGTTTTCCAGCATTTCAAGTCCGGGCCTTAAGATCTCTCGGTCGCCCCGGAATTTGTTGATGACGACGCCCTTCACCCGCGCGCGCTCCTCCTCGGTTAAAAGCAACACCGTGCCGTACAGCGACGCGAACACGCCGCCCAGGTTGATGTCGCCCACCAAAAGGACCGGCGCGTCCGCCATCCTCGCCATCGCCATGTTCACGATGTCGCCGTCCCGCAGGTTGATCTCCGCCGGACTGCCCGCGCCTTCGATCACCACGAAATCCACCGAGGATTCCAGTGCTTCGTAGCTCTCCCGCACCATACGCTCCAGCCGGGGCTTGTACAGATGGTATTCCATCGCGGTCATGTTGCCGATGGGCCGACCGTTCACGATCACCTGGCTGCGGCGGTCGGAGGTAGGCTTCAAAAGCACTGGGTTCATGCGCGCGGAGGGCTGCATCCCCGCCGCCTGGGCCTGCAGCACCTGCGCGCGGCCCATCTCAAGCCCCTCGCTCGTAGCGTAGGAGTTGAGCGCCATGTTCTGCGCCTTGAACGGCGCGACTTTATGGCCATCCTGTTTCAGAATCCGCAAAAGCGCCGCGCACAGAACGCTCTTGCCCACCGAGGAGCCGGTCCCCTGAATCATCAGGCACTTGCCGCGCATCGTCAATCCTCCGGTCTTTTGATCAGGATCACATGAATGTCCCGCTCCAGCGCGGGCGCCACCTTGTCGGTCACGCCGCCGATTTCGCCGGAGTCCTTGGTGACCAGAACGCGGATGGCCCAGGCGTCGTAGAGCGCCGCGTTCAACGCCCGCGAAAAAGGCCCCTGCATCGCGATCACGTGGCCCGGCGGAAGGCCGAGCGCCTCGCACCCTTTGAGCACCGCCGGGTCGGGCAGCACTCGGACGTAGATCCGCTCCGGCGGCACCGCCGAAAGGTATGTGGATAGCGTGTGGCTTCCGGTAGTCAGAAGGACGTTGCCCTCCGTCCCCCGGAGGCCTTCCGCCGCCGCTTGCGCGTCCGGCGTCCACTGGACGGCGTCCGCCCAGCCCGCGCTTTCGCCGCCCGCCCGGGTTTTTCGAATCAGCCGCACCCCCGCGTGCGCCGAAGCCCAGCGGATGTTCTCCCGCGCCCGGACCGCGAACGGATGGGTCGCGTCGAGCACCAGGTCCGGGTCCTCGCCGCGCAGGAAGGCCGTCATCTCGGTCCGGTCCAACGGCCGGACGAGGCAGCGGACGCCGGGCGGCAGCAGCTTCCGCGCGTAGTCGCTGGCGACGCAGACGGTCACATCGTCTCCGGCCTGAAGGTGCGCTGCCGCGGCCTCCCGGCCCTCGGTGGTACCGCCGAAGATCACCACCCGACTCACAGGATCCTCTCCAGCGCGCGGATCAGCCGGGCGTTCTGCGCCTCGGTCTTGACCGCCAGACGCAAAATGCTTCCGGGAAGCCCGAAGGACGCGCAGGTTCTGACCAGAATGCCCTCCTCCTTCAGAATCGCTACGTCATTGTCCATCGGCTTTTCGAAGTCGCAGAGCAGGAAGCTG
>CALGYL010000079.1 GCA_937934775.1 uncultured Clostridia bacterium | reverse complement strand
AGTTCGGCAGCAGCACGTCGAACGCGTGGGGATCGAAGGGGACGCAGGACTGGAAGGCGGATTTTTCCGTCTCCTCCGGCACAGGCACGAAATCGTGGAGCCTGACGGCGCACAAGGACATCCTGCAGGGGTACACCGGGACGTGGTACCTGCACGTCCAGCACGGCAGCGGTTCAAACAGCTATTGTGAATTCAACGGCGGGACGGGCAGCAGTTCGCCGCGCCTGGTCGTGGAGTACGAGGATTCGTCGCTGACCGTGCCGGGCGATCAACTCACCATTGGCGTGCAATCCACGATCACGGTCGGAAACCTGAATAGTGGGCTGACGCACAAAGTGTCGTATTCCATCGGGTCCGCAAGCGGTGCGCTGAATGGCGGCGGGTTCATCACGGCGGGCTCGGTGGTCAATTGGACGCCAGCCGCGACTCTGGCCAGCCAAATCACGGACGACATGGTGGGCGACATCACGCTCACACTGGAGAACTATTCGGGCGGCGTCTTTCAGTCGTCGCGCGCGCTGACGTTCCCGCTGAACGTGCCGGCGTCCTATGTGCCGACCATTTCCTCCGCTCCGTTTGCACTGCAGAATCCCGCGGGCGATACCATCGGCGTGTACGTGCAAAACAGAAGCTGGACGAAATGCACGATAACGGCTTCGTCCGTCTATGGCGCGTCCATCGTGGAGTATCGGCTCACCATCGGCGGCGTGACCTACTCGTCCGCGACGAACATCATCACGACGGGTGTGCTGGCGCAGTACGGGGTTCTTTCGGGGACGGTGACGGTGGTGGATTCACGCGGGCAGTCGGCGACGTTCATCAACGCAGCAGCCGCGACCGTATACCAGTACTTTGCGCCAATCATCACGGCGTTTTCCGTGATGCGCTGCACGTCGGGCGGCGTGGTTTCCAATACCGGGACCTACATCAAGTACGTCTTGACCGTGTCCTTCGCGCCGATCAATAATCTGAACGTCCGGGCCGGTACGCTCAAATTCAAGCTGGCAGGCGGCGCGTATGGCTCCTCGGTTGGGATGAGCGCAATCCCGGCGTACAGCGCGACCGTGACCGGGGTCATCGGCGCGGGCGCGATCACGTCTGCCGCGTACGTCGTGTCGGCGTCGCTGACGGACAAGTACAGCACCACGACCGTCGAAGTGGACCTTGCGTCCTCAAAGATCTGGTTTGACCTGCACTCCTCCGGCGAGGGCATGGCCATCGGCAAGCCGGCGGACACCGCGGGCCTGTTCGATGTGGGCATCGCGAGCCGGTTTGGCGAAGCGGTCGATTTTGAGGACGCGCCGACTTTTACCGATCCTGCGGCTGTGCGCGCGAATCTGGGCGCAACGCTGGCAAACCTGGGCGTTCGCGTGGGCATTTACGAACTAACCCGCTCTACGTGGGCGGCGGACACCAACTACACCTATGCGGTCACGTTTGATGCTCCGCTGCCGGTAGCCCCTTCCGTGGTGCTTCTGGGTTGGCCAAGGACCGCCACATCGCTGGATTCATATTCGTTGGGAAGCACCAACCTAACGACTACAGGGTTCACGCTGAACATCTCACGCAATGCGGCGCGTTCCACGGCGACGACGCTGCAGGTGCAGTACATCGCCATCTGAATCATGCCGGGCCGCCGCATATGACGGCCCGGCTTAAGGTGCTACGCAATGAAAGTGTGCAGTTTACAAGATGCACACCAGCATTGTAAGCCCTTTAGCATTGGTTTCAAGCGCCGGGTGGCACCATTTTTTATGGGGGTGGATTCCATGAAGTACGAGGAAATCGCAAAGGGCGCACGGGACTGGGCGCTCAAGAAAGTGGGCTGCCGGTACAGCCAAGCGCGGCGCACGCAGGAGAACATCTTCGACTGCTCGTCGCTTGTCGCCCGCGCGTACAGCGCGATGGGCAAGGCGTGGAAGTACGGCGGCAAAGTGCCGCTCTCATGCAACGAGGTATACGACGATGATTTCGAGTTGATCTGGCCGGAGAGCTATGCCGCCATAGGGAAGAAGTTCGGCGGCTCGTCCGTGATCGCGAAGGCGAACCAGCCGGGCGACCTGCAGTTCCTGAACACCATGAAGACCAGCCGTGTGAACAAGATCACCCACGTCACGATGGTGGCATCAGCTTCGAAGATCGTGCACGCGCGTGGCACGGCGTATGGCGTGCGGATGGACAGCCTGACGCACTACGCCGGGAAGGTCTGCGCGCTGGTTCGGTACAATCCGGCGTGCGATCTGGTGCTGGGCCACAGGGGCTGCCGCACGGCCGCGATGCAAAAGACGCTCAACAATCATGGCGCGGACCTAAACGGCGACGGTGAGTTCGGGCTTAAGACGCAGGCGGCAGTGAAGGCGTTTCAGAAGGCCAAGGGCCTCGCCATCACTGGGAAGGGCGATCCCGCGACGCTCGCCGCGCTGGGCCCCGTGCCCGCGGTGGAGAAGCCGCCCGAGCCGGAACAGCCGACCAACGGCATCCGCGTCACCGGGGATTCTGTCAACATCCGTACTGGTCCGGGGACAAATTTCGATGTGGTGAAGGCGGTCAATAAGGGCGTGCTGCTGACGCAGGTAAACACGGACGGCTGGGCCCCGATCCTGTTTGGCGGCGAGGTGTGCTGGATCAGCAAGGAATACTCCGAGGAGGCAAACTTATGAGAGACATTACGATTGACCTGGTCTGGAACAAGATCCAGATCTTCATCACCGCGCTGGGCGGGTTCCTCGGCTGGTATCTCGGCGGCAGTGATGGGCTGCTCATCACGCTGATCGCGTTCGCCTGTATCGACTACATCACCGGGGTCATGTGCGCCATCGCCGACAGGTCGCTGTCCAGCGCGATTGGCTTTCGCGGCATCTCCCGCAAGATCCTGATCTTTGCGCTGGTCGGCATTGGGCACATCGTGGATGGGCAGGTGATCGGCACCGGCAGCGCGCTCCGCACAGCGGTCATCTGCTTCTATTTGT
>CALGYL010000078.1 GCA_937934775.1 uncultured Clostridia bacterium | reverse complement strand
ATCTTGTACATGTTGGGGATCATCAGCAGGAGGCCCTGCGACGCGGTGAAGGTGGAGGTCAGCGCGCCGGCGGCCAGAGAGCCGTGCACCGCGCCCGCCGCGCCCGCTTCGGACTGCATCTCGGCAATGCGCAGCGTCTGGCCGAACAGGTTCTTGCGGCCGCCCGCTGCCCACTCGTCACAGACCTCGGCCATCGTCGAGGAAGGCGTGATGGGGTAGATCGCGGCTACGTCGCTAAACGCGTATGCGACGTGGCTGACGGCGGTATTGCCATCAATGGTCATCTTGGTACTCAAGTGGAATGCCCCCTTTGTCCTATGGAGAAAATTTGGAAAACAGCTCAGAGCTGTCTGCCCTCAACAGTCCTATTATAGGAAAAAACCCTCTCGAAGTCAAGGTTTGACAAGGTTTCGCGCCGCCTGTGGAGGTTAAAATTCATCATCTGACAGCCGCGACGGCTTTCGCGCCAAAACGCGGGCCTTCGAAGGCGAAGGAGGCCTCCGAACCCCGTCCCGGCGCGCGCGGCGCCCTCAGGAATGTTTTCAGTGTTGTCCGAACACTAGGAAAGCGCCACCGCTTCCGGCCCCAGAACCGCCTTTAGCCCCGCTTCGTCGAACCCGTCCCGCACCCAGAGGTTCCGGGGCGCCAGTTCCTCCCGCCCCTCGTCCCGCAGCCGGAACGTCACCGGGATCAGCCCGGGCGTGGGCATCAGTAGCATCGCCGCCCGCTCCCGTTCCGCGCGGCCCGCAAGCGTCAGCGTCAGTTTCCGCGTATCCGGCTGGTCGTCGCCCTCCCGAAATACGATCTCCTCCCGCAGCGCGGGCGGAAGCTGCACCCCGCCGGTGTTGCCGCGAACGGCGTTCCCTCCGCCGGGCGCGCCGTTCCCGTTTCCGGCGGAGTCGGGCTGCCGGGCATAGGCGCCATCGCCATTTTCGGCTGAATTCCTTCCGTTTATACGGCCCGCGCCGCTTCCGCCCGCCGGATCAACGCCGGTTCCGTTTCTGCCGGGGCCACCCGGGAAGCGCCGCCCGCCGGGGCGGCAGCCATCGCCGTGGCACAGGGCGCGGACTTCCTCAGGGATGATCTTTGGCGCTTCCTCCTCGCGGACGGACAGCCGCCCGCGCAATACCACCAGCGTCTCCGGCTCGAGCAGCGACTGGTGCCTTTCGTACACCCGCGGAAAGACGAGCGCCTCGGTGGTTCCGCGCAGGTCTTCCAGCTGCACAAAGGCCATCATGCCGCCGGACTTCGTGGCCTTCATCCGCTTTTCGGCGACCATGCCGGCCATTTCAACGATTTCGCCGTCGTGGATAAGGCCGCCGTCCGGCTCGTCGGCAAACGAGGCCAGTGCCGCGTGGTCCATCGGGAAGCGGCTCAGTTCGTCCTTATATTCGTCCAGCGGGTGGCCGGAGATGTACACGCCGGTCATCTCCCGCTCCATCTGCAGGAGCGCCCGGGGATCCTCCGGCCGCGCGGGCGGCAGCGGCGGCGGGGGCAGCGCCGCCTCCGCTTCGCCGAACAGCGACACCTGGCCGTCCAGCGTGGTCTTACGCTTCCTGGCCGCGCCGTCCATGGCCTTCTCCAGCGCCTCCAGCTTCTGAAAGCGCGTGCCGGGCAGCTGATCCAGCGCGCCCGCCTTGATCAGGCTTTCCACCGCTTTTTTGTTGACCTGATCGCCGCAGGCCCGGTCGATGAAGTCAAAAAGGTCGGTATACGGCCGCTCCCGCGCCTCCAGGATCGCCGCCACCGCGCCGTGGCCCACGTTCTTGACCGCGCCCAGCCCGAAGCGGATGGCCCGCTCGCCATTTCGGTCGACCGAGAAGCCCTCGTAGGACTTGCCCACGTCCGGCGGCAGTACGCGGATGCCCAGCGTCCGGCAGGTGTCGATGTAGAAGGCCACCTTGTCGGTATTGCCCCGGACCGAATTCATGATGGCCGCCATGAATTCCACCGGGTAGTGGGCCTTGAGCCACGCGGTCTGCACGGCCACCACGCCGTAGGCGGCCGCGTGGGATTTGTTGAAGGCATAGGAGGCGAAGGCGGTCATTTCCTCGAACAGGCGCTCGGCGACATCCTCCGGCACGCCCCTGCGCATCGCGCCCTCCACCTCGACGGAACCGTCGTCCCGGAGTTTTCCGTGGATGAAGTACTCCTTCTCCTTCGCCATCACGTCGTGCTTTTTCTTGGACATGGCCCGGCGCACCAGGTCGCTGCGCCCGTAAGAGTAGCCCGCGAGGTCCCGGACGATCTGCATGACCTGCTCCTGATAGACCATGCAGCCATAGGTGACATCCAGAATGGGCCGCAAAAGCGGGTGCGGGTAGCGCACGGAGCCGGGGTTCTGCTTGCCCTGAATGTAACGGGGGATGGACTCCATCGGCCCCGGCCGGTACAGGGAGATGGCGGCGATAATGTCCTCGAAATTCTCCGGCTTCATGTTCATCAGGAAGGCGCGCATGCCGCTGGATTCCAGCTGGAAGATGCCGTCCGTATCCCCGGCGGAGATCATCCGGTACACTTCCGGATCGTCCATCGGGATGTCCTCCGGGGTCATGTCCGGCCCGCCGCCGGCCTTGACCATCTTCAGGCTGTCTCCGATGACCGTCAGCGTCCGAAGGCCCAGAAAGTCCATCTTCAGAAGGCCTAAAGCCTCCAGCGTACCCATCGGGAACTGGGTGGTGACCACCTCGTCGTTGGTCTGCAGCGGCACGTATTCGTAGACCGGTTTTGCGGTGATCAAGACGCCCGCGGCGTGGGTGGAGGCGTGGCGTGGCATGCCCTCCAGTTTTTTCGCGGTATCGATCAGCTTTTTCACCAGTTCGTCGGATTCGTAGGCGGATTTCAGCTGGGGGTTTTGGGTGAGCGCCTTGTCCAGCGTCATGTCGAGCGCGAAGGGCACCATCTTCGCCACCTGATCCGTCTGCTGGTAGGAGATGCCCAGCACCCTGCCCACATCCCGGATGACCGCCTTCGCGGCCATGGTGCCGAAGGTGATGATCTGCGCCACGTGGTCGTGGCCGTAGCGCCGGGCAACGTAATCGATGACCTCGCCCCGCCGCTCGTAGTCGAAGTCGATGTCCAGGTCCGGCATCGAAACGCGCTCCGGGTTCAGGAAGCGCTCAAACAGCAGGTTGTACTTGAGCGGATCGATGGAGGTGATCGAAAGCGAATACGCCACGATGGAGCCCGCGCCGCTGCCGCGGCCGGGGCCTACGAGAATGCCGTTGTCCCGGGCGTACTTGATGAAGTCCCAGACGATCAGGAAGTAGTCCACGTAGCCCATTTTTTCGATGACGGAGAGCTCGTAGTCGAGCCTTTGCCGGGCGTCCTCCCGGTCGGGGGCGTATTTTTCAGACAGGCCCTTCGCGCACAGCGTCCGGAGAAGCTGCTTTGCCTCCTGCCCCTCCGCAAGCGGAAAGCGGGGCAGGTGGGTGTGGGCAAAGTCGAAATCCACATGGCAGCGCTCCGCGATTTTCATGGTGTTTTCGATGGCCTCGGGGAAATTGGGGAAGAGATTGCGCATTTCCTCCTCGCTCTTGACGTAGAGCTGGTCGGTGTCCATGCGCATGCGGTTTTCGTCGGCCAGGGTCTTGCCGGTCTGAATGCACATCAGAACTTCCTGGGCCTCTTTGTCGCCCGGTTCCAGATAGTGGCAGTCGTTGGTGGCGACGAGGGGCAGGTTCATGGACCGGGCGAGTTTAACAAGCCGCGGTAGCACCTGCCGCTCCTCGGCCAGGCCGTGGTCCTGAATCTCGATGAAAAAATTGTCCCCGCCGAAGATGGCGACGTACTTCTCCACCATCTGCCGCGCGTCGTTCTCCCGCCCGTCCAGAAGGAGCTTCGGGATGTCGCCCGACAGGCAGGCGGAAAGCGCGATCAGCCCGCCGGAATACTTTTCCAGCATCCGGTAATCCACCCGGGGCTTGTAGTAAAACCCGCGGGTGAAGCCCTCCGACACCAGCCGGATCAGGTTGTCGTAGCCTTCCGTGTTTTCGCACAGGAGGATCAGGTGGCTGTACTCCCGGGCGGCGGACTGTTTTTCGTCCATGTCCGGGCATACGTACACCTCGCACCCGATCACCGGATGGATGCCGCGCTTTTTGGCCTCTTTGTAGAAATCGACGACGCCGTACATCACGCCGTGGTCGGTGATGGCGCAGGCGGTCTGCCCCAGCGCCTGGAGCCGGTCAAACAGCCGATCGACGCGGCACGCGCCGTCCAGCAGGCTGAACTGTGTATGCAGGTGAAGATGCGCGAACATGTTTATCCTCCAAGGCCGTAAAAAGTCTGCCCCGCGGGCGAAAAAACAGAAAGGTTTTCCATCGTTTCATTATAGCATCTTCCCGCATTTAACGCAAACCAGCGCGCAAGGCTGAAAAAAACGTTCTATACTATACCGTATCGTTTTCTGCCCTTTGGGGCGCGTTTTACGCACAGGAAGGCCGCGTGGCGTAAGTCCCTGTGCCATTCTGGATTGGGAGGTTCCTCCGATGTAGCAAACGGAGCGCATAAGCCCCCACAAAACATCGGGAGGAAGGATTTCATGGAGCACCCGGAACTGAAAACGGAGGTCGCCCGCAGGCGTACCTTCGCCATCATATCTCACCCCGACGCAGGCAAGACCACCCTAACGGAAAAGCTGCTGCTCTACGGCGGCGCGATCCGGCAGGCGGGCTCCGTCAAGGCGCGCAAGGCGGCGCGCCACGCAACCAGCGACTGGATGGAGATCGAAAAGCAGCGCGGTATTTCGGTCACCTCCAGCGCCATGCAGTTTGACTTTGAAGGCTACCGCATCAACATCCTGGACACCCCCGGTCACCAGGACTTCTCCGAGGACACCTACCGCACGCTGATCGCGGCGGACTCGGCGGTCATGCTGATCGACTGCGCCAAGGGCGTTGAGGAGCAGACGGTGAAGCTGTTCAAGGTCTGCCGCCTGCGTTCCATCCCCATTTTCACATTCGTCAACAAGCTCGACCGGGCCGGCAAGGACCCCTTCGAGCTGATGGAAGAACTCGAGCAGGTGCTGGGCATCCGCTCCTGCCCCGTCAACTGGCCCATCGGCGTCCACGGCGACTTCAAGGGCGTGTACCAGCGGGACGTCAAAGAGGTGCTGCTCTACCGCGGGGGCGACCACGGCCAGCGGCAGGCGGAGGAGATCCGCCTCAAGCTTACCGACCCCGCGCTACCCCAGGCGCTGGGCAAGAGCTATTACGACAAGCTGCTGGAGGACGTTGAACTGCTGGACGTTGCGGGCGATCCGTTCGACCTGCCCAAGATCCTGTCCGGCCAGCTGACGCCGATGTTCTTCGGCTCGGCCTACAACAACTTTGGCGTAGAGCCGTTTTTGACGCGCTTTCTCTCCTACACCCGCGTGCCATCGCCCCGGGAGAGCGACATCGGCTTCATTCAGCCGGATGAGCCCCGCTTTACCGGCTTCATCTTCAAAATCCAGGCCAACATGAACCCGGCGCACCGGGACCGGCTGGCCTTCATGCGGGTGTGCTCGGGCGTGTTTGAAAAGGGCATGACGGTGTGGCATTCCAGCTCCAACAAGGAGATCAAGCTGGCCCAGCCTCAGACCTTCATGGCGCAGGAGCACGAGTCGGTGGACGTCGCCTACGCGGGCGACATCATCGGCCTGTTCGATCCCGGCATCTTCCGCCTGGGCGACACGCTGTGCGAGGGCGAGCCGCTGCGCTACTCCGGCATTCCGCTGTTCGCGCCGGAATACTTCTGCCGGATCAGCCCGGTGGACTCCATGAAGCGCAAACAGTTCGCCAAGGGCGTGTCGCAGCTCTCGCAGGAGGGCGCGATCCAGACCTTCAAGCGCCCCGATATCGGTCGCGAGGAGATCATCGCAGGCGTCGTGGGCATCTTGCAGATGGACGTTCTTGAATACCGCCTGAAGAGCGAATACGGCGTGGATCTGACCCGCGAAGCGCTGCCCTTCCGCTACGTACGCTGGGTGGAGACGACCCCCAAGCCCCTCGACCGGCTGCGGCTCACCTCCACCACCGCCCGCGCCATCGACCGCGCAGGACGCGACGTTTTGATGTTCGAAAACGAATGGTCGATCCGCCTGGCCACCGAAAACAACGAAGGCCTGATCCTGAAAGAAACCGCCGACCGGTTAACCGCAGACGTCTTGGATTGATAAAGGGGTAAAAGCGCTTGAAAATTGTCAGAGAAGATCTTCGTAACGTTGCCATCATCGCCCACGTTGACCACGGCAAGACCACGCTGGTGGACGAGATGCTCAAGCAGGGCGGCGTGTTCCGCAAAAACCAGCAGGTGGCGGAGCGCGTCATGGACTCGAACGACCTGGAGCGGGAGCGCGGCATCACGATTCTCGCCAAGAACACCGCCGTACACTACGAGGGCGTCAAGATCAACATCGTGGACACCCCCGGCCACGCCGATTTCTCCGGCGAGGTGGAGCGCGTGCTCAAAATGGTGGACGGCGTGATTCTGCTGGTGGACTCCTTTGAAGGCCCCATGCCGCAGACCCGCTTTGTCACCAAGAAGGCGCTGGAGCTGAGCCTGCCGGTGATCGTGGTGGTCAACAAAATTGACCGGCCCGACGCCCGCTGCGCCGACGTCGTGGACGAGACGCTGGAGCTCCTTCTGGAGCTGGACGCGTCCAACGAGCAGCTGGACAGCCCCATCGTGTTCGCCTCCGGTCGCGCGGGTACCGCCAGCCTGGATTTCAACAACCCCGGCGAAGACCTCCGGCCGCTTTTTGACCAGATCCTCTCCCACATCCCCGCGCCCGCGGGCGATCCGGACGAGCCGCTGCAGCTGCTCATCTCCACCATCGACTACAACGATTACCTTGGCCGCGTGGGCGTGGGCCGCGTCGAGCGCGGTCAGCTCCGCCAGTCCCAGATGGCGGTCCGCTGCACCTTCGGCTCAAGCGATATCAGCGCGCCCACGCGGCTTGCCGGACTGTTCCAGTTCGACGGGCTGCGGCGCGTGGCCTGCGAGGAAGCGAAGGTCGGCGACATCGTGGCCATCAACGGGTTTGACGAACTGTCCATCGGCGACACCATCTGCGTGCCAGGCTCCGCGGAGGCGCTGCCCTTCCTCAAGATCTCGGAGCCCACCGTATCCATGAACTTCTGCGTCAACGACAGCCCGTTTGCGGGCACCGAGGGCCAGTATGTGACATCCCGCCACCTGCGCGCGCGGCTCTTTAAGGAAATGCAAACCGATGTGTCACTCAAGGTGGAGGACACCGACACCACCGACGCCTTCCGCGTCTCCGGCCGCGGCGAATTGCACCTGTCCATCCTCATTGAGACCATGCGCCGCCAGGGCTATGAGTTCCAGGTGACAAAGCCCCATGTGCTGTATAAAGAGATCGACGGCGAACAGCACGAGCCGATGGAACTGCTCGTCTGCGACGTGCCCGCCGAATACGCCGGCGCGGTCATCGAAAAGCTGGGCCGCCGGAAGGGCACGCTGGTCGCCATGCAGGGCGCGGAGCGCACGCGGATGGAATTCACCATTCCCTCCCGCGGCCTGTTCGGCTACCGCCCGGAATTTTTGACCGACACCCGCGGCGAGGGCGTGATGAGCGCCGTGTTCGACGGCTATGAGCCGTACAAGGGCGACATCCCCACCCGCGTCAGCGGCTCCCTCGTCGCGTTTGAGACCGGCGAGACCACCAGCTACGCGATGTTCTACCTGCAGGACCGCGGCGAACTGTTCCTCTTCCCCGGCACGAAGGTGTATTCCGGCATGATCGTGGGCCGGTCCTCCCGCCCAGGTGATATCGACGTCAACGTCTGCAAGAAAAAGCACCTGACCTCCATCCGCAACTCCGCGGGCGCCGAGGAAGCGCTCAAGATCACCTCCGTGCGCATCCTCACGCTGGAGGAAGCGCTGGAGTTTATCGACGACGACGAACTGGTGGAGATCACCCCCAAGTCCATCCGCATGCGCAAGCGTGAGCTGGGCGCCGAGCAACGCAAAAAGAACATCAGCCGGGGGAAGTAGGCGGAGGAACGCCGGAGGAACGCCGGGGGCAGCGCCCCCGGACCCCCGCAAGGGGCATGATGCCCCTTGACCCCGCACAAAAATGGCCGCGCATTGCGCGGCCATTTTGGGAAGTGGATAAGGCGGATCAGTCTCGCTCCTCGTTCCGCATCCCCACGGTTTGGTACCACTACCTCGCCCTGATCTGACCCGAAAATGGACGCGCTAGCGGACATTTTCCCTTTGTGAGGGTTCCAAGGGGAATCATTCCCCTTGGCGGGATTCCAAAGGGCGGCGCCCTT
>CALGYL010000077.1 GCA_937934775.1 uncultured Clostridia bacterium | reverse complement strand
GCTACGCAAGAACCCACCCTTCGCTGCTCGATAAGTGGGTTCTTTGACAGCCTGGGCCCGCGCCGGTAAAGCGCGGGCCTTTTTTATATAGGCAATTGTCACAGGTCAAAGTTCCCGTTCCAGGCCGCCACGCCGGTGCCGGGGAAGGCGTCGGACAGGCGGTGGTTGAGCGCCTCCAGCGTCACGCCCTCCTTCATGATCCCCTGCAGGTAGCCGCCGCCGCCCGCGCCGCAGATCATCTTTCCGTCCATCAGGTCGTCGACGGCTACGAAGATGCAGTCGATGCAGGTGTTGGTGCCGCCCGCGTCCAGCCGCTTGGAGAGTTCCCAATGCTGGCTCAGCATCCGGGCGAAGCCGTTCAGGTCGCCGGTCTCCAGTGCGCGGGCCATGTCTTTCGCCAGTGCCTGAATGGCCGCGAGGATTGAAACCGCCTCAGGGTCACCCGCAAGGTAGCGGCCCATGACCTCCCGGAGAAGGCCCCGAGCGAGGCGCCGCTGGCCGGTGTAGATCAGGCAGAACCGTGCTTCCAGCGCCGTCATGGTCTTGGGCGGGATGAGCAGCTGCCGGACAGACAGATCCTGCCACGCGCCGGGCGCGCTGGTCAAGAGCTTTATGCCGGGGATCATGCCACCGGCCTGATCCTGCCAGCCGCCGCCGGTGGACATCAGCTGTTCCGCGCACAACACGCGGCCGATCTGGTCCATCAGCGGCATTTCGATGCCGAAGAAATCGCAGAAGGCGGTGACGCAGGCGCCGGCCAGAATGCTGGAGGTGCCAAGGCCCGAGCCACGCGGGATGCCCTTCACCTGGGTGGACAGCTTGAATCCGCCGCCCAGCCTTTCGAGTAGGGTGCTCAGCGTCTGATCGCCCTCCGTCGGCAGAATACCGGTTGCCATCAGGGTCGCCTTGTGCAGCGCGAAGGGATCGAAGGGGTTTGCGCAGTCCAGCGCCTTGCGCAGGTCCGTGAACTCGCCGTACGCGCCCGAGTCGCCGCTGGCAAACACCAGCTTGCGCTCCGGAATGCGCTCGATCTTTGCTTCCACCGGCAGCCGCCCGCCCACGCGGAGAGCCGCGTTGAGCACCGTGCCGCCGTTTTCGTTGCAGTAAGGCGGCGTATCCGACCAGCCGCCGCCAAAATTCACCCGCAGCGGCAAGTGGCAAGTGGATTTGTCCTTGCGGATGGCCAGTTTTTCATCAAACCGGAAGCGCTTGAGGCACGTCTCGTGGATCGCGTCCCGGACCAGCCGGAACGCCTCGTCCTCAAAATGCGACCGCTTCGACGCGCTCAGTCTGGAGAGGTAGTAGTTCGCGCGGATCGCGTTTGAGGGAAGGGCGTTTCCGCCAGCATCCAGCGCGTCCGCCTTCCGCAGGATCCGGCCGGTCTGCTTTACGGTCGGTTCCCGTCCGGCGAAGATGTTGATCGCCTCGGAGGCAGGGCGGCGGGCTTCGATCAGCCCAAGCAGCTTCTCGGCGCGGATGCGCCCATCCAGCGCGTCCTGCCAGTCCAGGATCGCCTGAGCGTCCGCCCGCTCGAAGCCTTCCTTCAAGCTGATGCGCTCGCCCTCCGGCAGCGCGTTTGCCAGCTTCAGATCGGACGCGGGGCGCAATTCCGCGGAATAACGCGGCTCAGCCACCAGCTCCAGCGCGGCGCGGACCGCTTCCAGCGCGGTATCCCGCACCGGGAAGAGCTTCGCCGTCCACAGCGTGCGCTCCGGCCCGTCCCAGATCGCCTCCGGAGGCAGCTTCATCTTCTCCAGCAGCCGCGCAATCGGGCGGCCCAGAAACACCGCTTCCTTCGGATTGTCAAGAACGCCGTAGAGCCTGGCCGAGAAGCGTCCGCTGGTCAGCTTGACCACGTGCAGCGCGGTGAAGTCGGGCACGCTCTCGCCCATAAGCGTCGCGGAGGATACCACCGCGCCCCGGCCGACCGTTGTATCCGCGCCCAAGAGGCTATCCTCAATGTAGCTGCCCGCACCCACCCGGGCAGAGGGATGAAGCGAGCTGTTCGAGGCGGCAAACTCGCCCGAAACCCGACTCGATCCCACCAGCCGCCGCCAGCCCAGCGCCCGATAGCTTTCGGCTTCTTCGTACATGAAGCGCACCAGCTCCCGCGTGGTGCCAAAATGGATAAACGAGGAGGGGGAGAGGTTCATCAGCTTCAGCCTGTAGCGGTGAAGGATCGGCCACAGCGCCGTCCGCAGCGCCCGAAGCTCGGGCGTGAACGCACCCTCCGGTTTTTCCAGCTGATAACCTTCCGGCGTCGCGTCCGCCGCCAGTGGGTAGAGAAAGTCCGCGTAAAAGCTGAGCCGCGCCTTGGGTGACAGGCAGGCGGCAAGCTTTTCGGGGTCCACCTCGCCGTCTGTCTCAATCAGCGTCAGGAGGCTTGTACACAGTTCGCCGTCCATCAATACCGCGCCGGTGTCCAGCGCTACGCGGTCCCGTTCGTCCACCGCCCCGGCGGCGCGAAGCGCTTCCTCCGGCAACTTGTGCAGAAACCGGGCCACGTCGCCCTCGCCGTCTGGCAGAAACACGCCGTGCTGTATGCCGTGCTCCAGGCTCTCCCGGGTGGACAGCGCCGCCGCGCCCGCAAAGTGGAAGTCGATCTGCAAGGGATTAAAAAGCAGCAGTACATCGCCCGAAGCCACCAGGATGCCGTCCTTCATGCGGCCAGGCACGGCGCTCATGCCGATGATGAATTCATCGAACAGGGTCGACCTGCGCCCGCTGGGCAACATCCGGGGCACCGGCGAGAACAGCTTGCCGCAGGCCGAATACTGCGGCGCGCGGCGGCTGTCGCCGCCCGAATGGATGATCAGCGCCCGGCGGCCCTTGAGAGGGTTCGGCCCCTCCTGCGCGCGGATGAAATGAAGCGCCGCCATCGTCGCTCCGCCGGAGCCGATGCGCGCGCCTTCCGGATCGGGCAGCACCTGATAGTGGGCGCCCTTGGGCAGCATGCCTCGCTCCAAACGGTAATCGATCTGGCGGCGGTAAGCGGCGGCCTGCGCCTCGCTCGCGGCGGTCAGGATCACATAATCCCAGCCGGGCAGGCTTCCGCCGCCTTCTAGAGACTGGCGGTAGAAGCCGTAAGCGTCCCGGTAGGACTGCTCGAGGAACATCTGGTGAAGATCGTTCATGGGGCCAATCCTTTCAGTCGAAGCGATGTGACGGGCACGTCCATCTGGCCGACCCGCGTGCGGCCGAAGCTGCCGTGGCAGTCCGATCCGGCGGTGACGATCAGATCCCGGTTCCGGCACAGATCCAGCAGCATTCGGGTGATCTCCGGCGAGTGCAGCGGGTAGAAGCACTCCACCCCGTCCAGCCCGCGGTCGATCAGGGCGTGTACGTTCCGCAGGAACGTCTGCTCGTCCGGATGGGGCACAGTGGCCCAGGGGTGTGCCAACACCGCCTGCCCGCCCGCTTTATGGACGACGGCGATGGTCTCCTCCATCGGCGGGAAACCCGCGGATTCATAGTTGACATCGTACTGCTTGTACAGCGGGATGCCCTCCCGAATGGCATTGGTCACGCCCCGGCGCATCAGGTATTCCAGTCCCTTCCAGCCGCCCAGAAGCCCATCGCGCCGGTAGGCATGGAAATCCTCCGGCGACAGCTGCGGATAGTCCGGCGCCATCTTTCGGATCAGCTCGACGCTCATCTCGTCCAGCTTCCTGCGGTTGTCCGAAAGGAGGGAAGTAAGGCTTTGCTGGGAGAAATCCACGCCGTAGGCCAGGATATGGTGGAAGCGGTCCTCCGCCAGGCACTCGGTCTCCGCGGCGCGAAGGAAACCAAGCCCTGCCTTGCGGGCGAGGGGCTCGGCTTCCAAACTGCCGGCGGAAAGCTCATGATCGGTGACGGCAATCAGGCTTACCCGATGGGCCAGCGCCTCGCGCACGATGTCCGCGGGCGTATACGAACCGTCAGAATGGGTGGAATGAATGTGCAGGTCTGCGTACATGCGAAAAACCCTATCTTTCTGAATGCCCAGCGTTTCGGCTGCTGCAGAAGTTGCGTAAGGTCAGTGAGAGACCTTTGTTCCAGACAAGGAGCCGGAGCGCAGGAATGGCAGCGCTATTTCATGCGGAGGGCGACACCGCCAGGGGCAAAATGATCCGGCGGGATTGTACTTCTGTAGCGGCCGGAGCACCAGTCCGGGCGGCGCAACGCTGACCGCCGCGATCAGGTGTGGTCGCCCTGGCCGTAATAAGCGTTCGCGCCGTGTTTGCGGAAGTAGTGCTTGTCCATGACGGACTGGGGTGCGGGCTCGACATTGACGTTCAACCGGTGTGCGATGGCCGCCATGTGGGCGACTTCCTCCAGCACCGCGGCATTCTCAACCGCCTTGAACGCGTTCTTGCCCCAGGCGAAGGGGCCGTGCTTGCGGACCAGCACCGCGGGCGTGGCCATCGGATCAAGATTCTGGCCTTCGAAGGTTTCCACGATCACGCGGCCGGTGTTCAGTTCATAGTCCTCATGGATTTCCTCGGGCGTCAGCATGCGGGTCAGCGGCACACTGCCGTAGAAGTAGTCCGCGTGGGTGGTGCCCAGGCAGGGCAGGTCGCGCTCGGCCTGCGCAAACGAGGTGGCGTAGCGGGAATGGGTGTGCACGATGCCGCCCAGGCCGCCGAAGCGCCGGTAGAGTTCCAGGTGGGTGGGCGTGTCGCTGGACGGGTTCAGGTCGCCCTCAATCCGATTGCCTTCCAGGTCCACCACGACCATATCGTCGGGCTTCATCGCGTCATACTCGACGCCGCTGGGCTTGATGACCACCAGTCCCTTCTCCCGGTCGATGGCCGAGACGTTGCCCCAGGTGAAGGTGACCAGTCCGTACTTGGGCAGCAGCAGGTTGGCGTCGCACACCAACTTCTTCAATTTCGACAGCATATTGAGGTTCCTCCTTGACCGCTCGTTCGTCAGCGGACGCGGTATTCACGGGTATCAGATCCGCATCCAGGTTCATTATAGCATAATCCGCGCCGGTATGGTATACTGTTCCCGCCGGAAAAAGGGCTTGTACCAATTCCAACCATGAATGCGCCGTTGCGTCGGATCTTTTCGCGCAGAACTACGTCGCTCTTCGCTCAACGTAGCGCTGCTACGCCTCGCTTCGGCTCCTTGTTCTGCATCGAAAATCTCTCGACGCTTTGGACGCATTCATGTTTTACATTGGTATTATGAGGGGGTACTGCCATGCGGAGGCGGCATGTGAATCTGAATAAGACGGCGGTCTACGCCATCATTATCAACGCGCTGCAGATCGCGGCGGCGCTCATCGTGGCGATTTTGGCCCTTGTGATTGGCGACCGGGCGTTTTCCGGTCAACTGGAGCAAATGGCGCTGTCGGGTATGGCGCTGGTGGTGATCTGGGGCGCGACGCTGGACATCCGCGACGCGTTTGCCGCCCGAAAGCTCAACCAACAGAGCGACATGCTGGAGGACGCGCTTGAGCGCGTGAACGACCTCAACGGCACGCTGCGCGCCCAGCGGCACGACTTTATGAACCATCTGCAGGTGGTGTTCGGGCTGATCGACATGGGCGCGAGCACCGATGCCCGGGACTACATCGAAAAGGTGTACGGCGACATTCAGCGGGTGGGCCAGGCGCTCAAGACGGCGATCCCGGCGATCAACGCGCTGCTGGCGGCAAAGCTGGCCGAGTGCGAATCCCGGCACATCGCGGCGCAGCTAGCAACCCAGTCTTCCTGGAAGGGCATTCCGGCGGCCGATTGGGAGTTGTGCCGGGTGCTGGGCAACCTGATTGACAACGCGTTGGACGCGCTCAAGGGGAAGAGCGACCCCCATCTCACCATCTCCATCGGCGAGACGCTCCGGGAGTACACCTTCTACGTGGAAAACGACGGCCCGGCCATTGATCCGGTTTTCGTGGGCACCCTGTTTGAGCCGGGCGTCACCACCCACGGCGAAGGCCGCGGCATGGGTCTTTCGATTGTCAAAGAAATCATGGAATCCTACGGCGGCCGGATCGAAGTCGCATCCGACGAACACGCCACCCGCTTCTCCGGATTCGTGCCCAAGGCGCAGCAACCGGCGTGAGGGGGAAGCGTCAGGGTGTTTTGATTCGTATGATACGTTCATTGGCGGCTTGTACGCCGGAAACGCAATCAATACAGCCCCAAGTGGCACGCCACTTGGGGCTGTAACAGTACTTTCCGTCAGCGCGCCGTTTCGAAAGCCGCGGGGAATTCAGGCGCGTGGAGAATCTTTTCCGGCAAAGATAAGCCGTGAAGCGGATTTTCCTTGCTGTCAATCACTGCTGCGCGTTCAGCTGCTGCCTGCGCTGGCGGATCATATCCTGGGCGCGCTGCAGTTCCTTCTCCACGTTGATCATCAGGTTTTCGCTGTAGGCGCTGGCCTCCAGACGGCGCTCGTTGGACTCGGCGCGGGCTTCGTTGACGATTTCGCGGGCCTCGTTCTGCGCGGCGATGGTCACGGCATGCTGATCGATCATCGCGCGGGCGCGGATTTCCGCGTCCTTGATGATCTTGTCGGCGCGGCTTTCGGCCTGGTCCAAGATCTCCTGTGAGCGCATGGAAGCGTCGTCCAGCGCGGCGTTGGCGCGGACATCAGCGCTCTGAATCTTGCTGGCGGCCGTTCGTTCCGCACCCGACAAGATGCGCTCGCGATCGCGCATGACCTGCTCGGCGTACTGAATGGCCAGCGGAAGGTTTCCGCGGATGTCCTTGATGATGTCCAGGCACATCCCGGCGTCCACCAGCCGTTTTCCGGTCAGCGGCACGGAGCTTCCGCTCTCGATGGCATCCTGCAGGTAGTCCAGCAGGTTCATCAGATACGTATGGTCGTCGTCGTTCTCGTAGGGTGGCGTGCTGCTGTCCGCCGGCTGCTCGGGACGCTGCTCCGTCTGCTTGAGCGGTTTGCGCTCGTCCTCAAAGAACTTATCCTGATCGCGATCCATAAGTTCATCCCCTTTGCGAATCGTTACAACACCTTGCTTGCCCTGAAGGCGGCCATGACTTCGTCCAGAATCTCGTCGGGCACCAGGCCCCGGGGAACGCGGCCAAAGGTCATCATTTCCCGTGCGATCGACGCGCTGACATAGTCGATGGCCGGATTGGACGGTAAAAACAGCGTTTCCAACCCGAACATGGCCTGCATCGCGGCGGCGGCGGTGCGCTCCGACGCGTAGTCCGCCTCGCTCCGGAGGCCCTTGACCACACAGTCCGCGTTCAGGCGGCGAACCACGTCGGCCAGAAGCGCGGTGTCGGAGAGGACTTCTACGTTGGGCAGCGCTGCGACGCAGCGCACAAGCAGCGTTTCCCGCGTTTCGGCGGGAAGCATCGGCCGCTTGACGGGGTTGATGAGCACGGCCACATAGACCTTTTCAAACAGTGCCGCCGAACGCCGGATGATGTCCAGATGCCCAATGGTGGGCGGATCAAAGCTGCCCGGGTAGACTGCGATCATACTGCTCCCGCATCAGCGCCACGGAGGTTTCGCCGTAGCGGCGTTCATCAAAGATTTCAAAACCGGCGGGCGGTTGAAGCGGCGTTTTCGCCGCGTGCTCCATCACGATCAGCGCGTCCTCCGAAAGAAGGCCCTGGGCCTTCAGCGCTTCCGGAACGGCTGTGTACACGTCCAGCATGCGGTAGGGCGGGTCCAGAAACACCAGCGTAAAGCGGCGTCCGCGAAGCCTTGCAAGCGCCTCCCGCCAGTCCGACCGGATGAGGAGCGTCCGGTTCTCCGCGCGCATCAGGGCGATGTTTCGCTCAATCACACGGGCCGCGTCGCGGCTCATATCGCACAGCGCGGCGAAGGCCGCGCCCCGGCTTATGGCCTCCAGTGCCAGCGCGCCGGAACCCGCAAACAGATCCAGCACCTGGGCGTCATAGACCGCCGTACTCAGAATGTTGAACAGCGATTCTCGTACGCGGTCGGCGGTGGGCCTTGTTTCCGCGCCGTCCGGCGCGAACAATTTCCGGCCCTTTGCCTCCCCGGCGATAATGCGCATTCCAACACCACCCATACAGCGCATTATAGCATAGTTTAACCTTTGTGACAAGGGTTATGCGGGGCCGGCCCCCCCGGTGTTATACCTCCGGCTTCGGACCGGACGAGGGCTTGCGCTCGCGGCGCTCCTTGCGCTTCTTGGCGCGGATGCCCTTTTTGATGGCCTCCAGCTTCTGCGTGCGCAGCCGGGGTCCCTGCAGGTAACCCGCCAGCGCGAACGCGGGCAGGAAGAAGGACAGCGGCACCATCAGAATGTACAGAAGCATCAGATTGCCGTTGAGCAGCCCGTACAGCGCGATGAACGGCGAGAACGTCAGCCGCGCCACCGTGTTGAACGGATTGACCGAAACGTCCTCGATCGCTTGCGGCGCTGGGGTTGCCTCCGGCGCGATCGTTGCCTCCGGCGCGGGGGTTGCCTCCGTCATGGGCGTGGCTTCAGGCAGCGCGGTTTCCGCGGGCACTTCGATCTCCTGCGGCCGGAAGCTCTCCGGGTCCAGCGAACTCGGGTACGCGGGGAGCGACGCGAGGTTGAGAAGCGCGATGATGACCAGCGGCAGCGCGGCCACCAGGAAGCCGGTAACGGCGGTCTTGGGCCGGAAGGCCTTCTCCTCGGCCAGCAGGTCGATTTTCCCGCCTTCTGCGCGCCGGGTGTCCAGCGTTACGCGCAGCGTCTCCGCGCGCTCGCCGATCGTACCCGCTTCATTGAAGGTGAGCAGCGCGAAGCCCGCCAGGAACACCGCGTTTAAAACCGCCTGCAGCCACAGCTTGTCCCACGTGATCATCCCCAGGAACATCAGGCTGAGCAGCAGCAGAACGAAATACTTGCCCAGCGTCCGAAAACCGAACTTGAATCCTTCGCGCATGGTTCCTCCGTCGTGGCCCGTCAGGGCCGAATGTAGAGCGTCGATTCGGTTGCGACATAGTCAAGGGGCGCGTCGTGGGCTGCGTGCGGCAGATCGTCCACCAACTGGCAGTCGAAGGCGAGCCCGATGGTTATCCCGCGGCATGTGGGCAGGTATCGATCGTAGTAGCCGCCGCCCTGGCCCAACCGGTGGCAAAACCGGTCGAATGCCAGGCCCGGCACGACGATGAGGTCGATTTGTTCCGGCGGGACTGCCGGTCCCTCCGGGCAGGGGATGCCGTAAGCGCCGGGGACGAGGCAGTCCATCCGGCGGGCTTCCATGACGCCCCTGGAGACGATCGCGGGGAGGCACACGGTCTTGCCGTCCGCGAGCATCCGGTCAAGCAGCTTCAGCGTGTCCACTTCTCCGCCCACCGAGTGGTAGAGGAGCACGATCCGGGCGCGCTCATATTCCGGAAGCGACAGGATGCGCGCGCAGGCCCGCCCCGAAAGCGGGAGGTTATAGGCGGAGGCTCGGCAGGCGCGCATGCGCGCCCGGAGGGCAGCCTTTTCACATTCCATCGAAGACGCGCGCCACGCGCGGGGAGAAGCCCAGCATGATCTCGTAGGGGATGGTTCCGGTCAGCATCGCCAGCTCGTCCGGCGTGATGCGTTCCGTGCCCTGTGCGCCCAGGAGGACCACCGGATCGTCCATCGTCATCTCGGGGATGTCGGTCGCGTCCACCATGATCATGTCCATGCACACGCGTCCCACCAGCGGCGCGCGGCGGCCGCGCACCAGCGCGTGGGCGCGGTTGGAGAGCAGCCTCGGGTAGCCGTCGCCGTAGCCGATGGGCAGCGTCAGGATCAGGCTGTCCCGCTCGACCTTGAAGGTTCGGCCGTAGCCGATGGTTTCACCCGCCGGGACGCGGGCGATGCGTACAGGATAGCAGGAGAGCGTCTGCGCCGGCGTCAGCCCAGGCAAAAGGTGCCGGACAGAGCCGCCGTAGAGCGCGATACCTGGCCGCACCATGTCGTGCCACAGGGTGGAATCGCGCAATGTCGCCTCGCTGGCAGCCGCGTGGGCGATGGGTTTGTATCCCAGCGCGCGAATGTGGGCGACCGCCTTCACAAACTGCGCGTTCTGCGCGCGGGTGAATTCCGGATCGTCGTCCGCCGCGGCAAAGTGGGTGAATACGCCCTCCAGCTTCACACGCGGGTTGTCCTTGAAGGCTGCAAGCATCTCTTCCAGCGCCTTCTCGCCGCGGATGCCGATGCGGGTCATCCCGGTATCGATCTTCAGGTGGGCATGGGCCACCGTGTCCAGCCGCGCGGCTTCCTTCTGCAGGAGGACGAGGGCTTCCGGCTCGTACACCGCCTGAGCCAGGTGGTTTTGCACCGCGGCGCGAAGGCCGTCGGCGGAGGCGCCGCCCAGAACCAGGACGGGCGCCTTGACGCCCGCTTCCCGGAGCTGGATGCCTTCCTCCGCGATGGCCACCGCCAGTTGGTCCGCCCCGGCGGCCAGCTCCAATCTGGCGGTGCGAATCAGGTCATGTCCGTAGGCATCGGCCTTGACCACCGCCATCATGCGGGCTTTGCCCGCAAGATGGCGGCGGATCAGCGCTAAGTTTTCGGTCAGCGCCGCGCCTGAGACGCGCAGCGTCGTTTTGCGATAGGTGTTCACAGCGAGCGCACCTGATCGTTGTTCAGCAGTTTCACCTGGTTGTCGGTCAGCACTTTTAAGCCCTTCTCCAGGTCGGACAGGTGGAAGATCACCAGCGCGTGGCTGCCGGTGGATCGGACGAAGGAGTACACATACTCCACAGAGATGTCGTTTTTGGTGAGCAGTTCCAGCACCTGGCTGAGTCCGCCGGGATGGTCCGGCACGCACACGGCCAGAACGTCCGTGAGCCTAACCACATAGCCCGCGTCCTTCAGAACCTTCACGCCCTTGTCCAAGTCGGTCATGATGCAGCGCAGGATGCCGTACTGCTCCGTGTCGGCAATCGACAGCGCGATCAGGTCGATGCCGTTGCCGCTGAGGATCCTGGTCAGGTCGGTCAGGCTGCCCTTCTTGTTTTCGAGGAATACCGAAACCTGCTTGACGTACATGTTCGTACCCTCCAATCGCATTTTGCCCAATGATGAAGTTATACTAATTCCAAGTATGAATTACTCGCCGTGCCGGTTCTTTTCGCACGGAACTATGTCACCTTCCGCTCGAGCGTAGCGCTGCCACGCTTCGCTCCGGCTCCTTGTTCCGCATCGAAAATCCCTCAGCCCTTTGGAGTAATACATGCTTTCCATTAGTATTACAGCTTGCGGTTGTCGATCACCCGGCGCGCCTTGCCCTCAAAGCGCGGGATGGTCTTGGGGGCGACCAGCTTGATCGCAGCCGTAAGACCCAGGGTGGACTTCATGCTCTCGTTGATCTTCTTTTGCAGGTGCTGCATCTGGCCCACGGTGTCGCCGAACATTTCCTCGACCACTTCCACCTGGATCTCCAGCTGATCGGTGGAACCCGCGCGCTCCACCACCATCAGGAAGTGGGGTGTGACGCCGGAGATGGATGTCAGAACGGTCTCCACCTGGCTGGGAAATACGTTGACGCCGCGGATGATCAGCATGTCGTCGGTGCGGCCCAGGATGCGGTCCATGCGCACCAGCGTCCGGCCGCATGCGCACTTGTCGGCGTGCAGGCGGCACAGGTCGTGGGTGCGGTAGCGCAGCATGGGCATGCCTTCCTTGGTGATGGTGGAGAACACCAGTTCTCCGCGCTCCCCGTAGGGCAGCGGCTCCAGGGTGTCGGGGTCGATGATCTCCGGGATAAAGTGGTCCTCGTTGACGTGCATGCCGTGCTTTTCCAGGCACTCGAAGGACACGCCCGGGCCTGTGATTTCGGTCAGACCGTAGATGTCCAGCGCGTCGATACCGAGCAGTTCCTCAATCCGGACACGGATGTTTTCGCTCCAGGGTTCCGCGCCGAAAGCGCCCGCCTTGAGTTTGAAATCCGAAAGCGGAATGCCCATTTCGCGGATGGTCTCGCCCAGATGCAGCGCATAGGAGGGCGTGCAGCACAGGACCGTGGTGCCAAGCGCCCGCATCATCGCGATCTGGCGGGGGGTGTTGCCGCTGGACATGGGGATGACGGTGGCACCCACCGCGCCCGCGCCCTGGTGCGCGCCCAGACCGCCGGTGAACAGGCCGTAGCCGTAGGCTATCTGGATGATGTCCTCGTCGCCCGCGCCCGCGGCGGTCATGGTACGGGCCATCGCCTCGGTCCAGATGTCGATGTCCTTCTGGGTATAGCCCGCGATGATGGGCATGCCGGTCGTACCCGACGAGCCCTGCACGCGCACGATGTTTTTGAGGGGTTCCGCGAACAGCCCGTAGGGGAACTGGTCGCGCAGGTCGGGTTTATCGGTGAAGGGCAGGAATTTCAGGTCGTCGACCGAGCGGATATCGCCCGGTTCGATGCCCTTATCGATCATGCGCTGCCGGTACATGGGCACGTTTTCGTATACGCGCTTCACGGTGGCCTTCAGCCGCTCGTCCTGAAGCGCGCGCAGCTGTTCGCGGTCCATACACTCTATTTCGGGGTTCCAGATTTTCATTTCGCGGGACCTCATGCGTTTGGTACCTCCTTATAGCCCAGTTCAAAAGCGGTGAGATTGATCGAACGGAATTTCTCCGGCACGCAGGACTCAATGGCCCTGTGCCAGTGCGCCCGGTCGGTGCCCGTCAGGCGGCACAGCGCGCCCAATAGCGCCAGGTTGACCGCGCGGGCGTCCCCTGCCTCCCGGGCCAGCGACAGCGCGTCCATGGCCACGGTGCGGCAGGTGGCGTTAAGCCTGGCTGGAATATCCTCCGGATACGCGGCCGCGCCGGTGATGACCGGCATGGGCGCGATCTTCTGAAGGTTGACGACCAGCGTGCCTTCCTTTTTCAGGTAGGGCAACGCCCGGAGCGCCTCCAGCTGTTCAAAGGCCAGAAGGTAATCCGCTCCGCCCGCCTCGACGAGGGGGGAATGAAATTCCGCGCCGATGCGCACGTGGGTGATGACGTTGCCGCCCCGCTGCGCCATGCCGTGCACCTCGCTGACCTTGACGGGAAGGTCCAGTTCGGCGGCAAGCGCGCCCAGAATGCGGCTGGCGAGGAGCGTTCCCTGTCCGCCTACGCCGACGATGACGATGCTCGCGCTCTTCATTCGCTCTCCCTCCCGATTGCCGAGAACTTGCACACGCCTTCGCAAAGGCCGCAGCCGACGCACTGCTCCGGGTTGATCGAGGACTTCTTCCCGTCCTTCTCGATGGCGGGGCAGCCCAGGCGCATGCAGGCCATGCAGCCGGTACAGAGGTCTTTGTGGACGCGGAAGGGCTTGAAGCGCCGCTTCTTGTCCAGCAGCGCGCAGGCTCTGCGGGCGATGACCACCGCCGGGCCGGGGCTATCCAGCGCGTCTCTCAGCGCATCTTCCAGACCGTGGAGGTCGAAGGCGTCTACACTCGTCACCTTCTGGACGCCGCACGCGCGGCAGAGGGCCGGTATGTCGATTTCCGTAGTGGGCTGATTGTGAATGTCGAAGCCGGTGGCGGGGTTGGGCTGGTGTCCGGTCATGCCGGTGGTGCGGTTGTCCAGAATCAAGACCGCCGCGTTCGTCCGGTTGTAGGCGGCGTTGATCAGGGAGGTCACGCCCGAATGCAGGAAGGTGCTGTCGCCGATCACGGCGACGGTTCTGCCCGCGAACTCGTCGCCCTGCGCCCGGGCAAAGCCCTGCGCCATGCCAACCGACGCGCCCATGCAGAGGACCGTGTCGATGGCGTTCAGCGGTGCCAGCGCGCCCAGCGTGTAGCAGCCGATGTCGCCGTTTACGCGCAGCTTCAGCTTGGAGAGAATGAAATAGGGGCCCCGGTGCGGGCAGCCCGCGCACATCACCGGCGGGCGGCCGGGCAGCGCCTGTTCGGGCGGCGCTTCCGGGACGGACAGGCCCAGCGCCGCGCGGATGCGGCGGGCGGAAAGGTCGCCCTGAACGCCGGTCTGCGCCTTGCCGGCGGCAATCCTGACGCCCCAGGAGGCAATCTGTTCTTCGAAAATCGGCTCCAGCGATTCAATCACGTAGAGCTTTTTCACGCTGGCGGCGAATTCTTCGATGCGTTTTCTCGGCAGCGGATGGATCGCGCCAAGCTTCAGGACGGAAGCCTCGGGCAGCGCCTCCCGCACGTACTGATAGACAACGCCGGAGCAGATCACGCCGATTTCTCCGGAGCGCATTTCAACCTGATTCAGCGGCGTTTCTTCCGCCCAGGCTTCCAGCGCGCGGTTCCGCTTTTCGACCGCCAGATGCCTCGCCCGCGCCATGGCGGGCATCATCACATACTTTGCGGCATCCTTCTGGTAGGGCTTGACGGGGGCTTCCGCGCGCTCCGCGAGGCTCACCATCGACCGCGCGTGGGCGATGGCGGTGGTGGTGCGGATCAGAACCGGGGTGTCAAACAGTTCGCTTAGCCTGAAGGCCTCACGGGTGAAGGCGCGGCACTCCTCGCTGTCCGCGGGTTCCAGCATGGGAAGCTGCGCCGCGCGGGCGTACCAGCGGCTGTCCTGTTCGTTCTGGGAGGAGTTCATGCCAGGATCGTCGGCGACGACGATGACCAGCCCGCCGGATACGCCGGTGTAGCTCAGGGTGAACAGCGGATCGGCCGCCACGTTGAGGCCCACGTGCTTCATGCAGCACATGGCCCGCGCGCCCGCGGTGGCCGCACCCGCGCAGACCTCCAGCGCCACCTTTTCATTGACCGCCCACTCGCTGTAGATCTCAGGATAGGCGGAAATGGCCTCGGTAATTTCGGTCGAAGGGGTTCCGGGGTAGGAACTGACAACGCGTACGCCGGCTTCCCATGCGCCCCGCGCGATCGCTTCGTTGCCCAGCATCAGGGATTTCATCATGTGCATCATTCCTTGTCAGTTGGTTTGCTCTCGCTGGTCGGTCACGCGGCGCGCCTTGCCTTCAAAGCGCTTGAGTGAGCCGGGCGACACAAACCGGACCGGGATTTCCAACTGACAGACCGAGCGCAGTTTGGCCATAACGCCCTTGCGCAGGTTCTCAATCTCCTGGAAATCGTCGATGTTGTGCCGGTCGTCGATCTCGACGCGTACCTCGATCTTGTCGAGGTAGTTTTCCCGGGTGACGTGGATTTCGTAATTGGGGCTGACGCCCTCGGAACCCACCAGCACGCTTTCGATGGTGCTGGGGAAGAGGTTGACGCCCCGAATGATCAGCATATCGTCGGTGCGGCCCTTGCACTGCTCCATCCGCAGGGTGGTGCGGCCGCAGGCGCAGGGCTCGGATAGGAGGCGCGTGATGTCGCGGGTGCGGTAGCGCAGGATGGGCATCGCCCACTTGGTGAGCGTCGTGATGACCATCTCGCCC
The DNA here is from genome assembly GCA_937934775.1 of uncultured Clostridia bacterium. GTDB lineage: Bacteria > Bacillota > Clostridia > Christensenellales > Aristaeellaceae > JAEZHK01. The sequence continues at coordinate 1,200 of CALGYL010000077.1, read as the reverse complement.
GGTTCGCCCGGCGGCAGCGCTCGTCCCGTATCTGGGTCGATGACTTCGCACAGAAAGTAGTCCTCGTTGATGTGCATGCCGCACTTGTGGTCGCATTCGCCGCTGACGCCGGGCCCTACGACCTCGGTCAGGCCATAGTTCTCGGTCGCCAGGATGCCCCAGCGGCGCTCCAGTTCCCGCCGCATGGCGAGGGTGGAGGCTTCCGCGCCGAACAGGCCCACGCGGAGCTTGATGTCCTTCATGGCGTCCATCTTCTCGGCCACTTCGGCCATGTACATGGCGTAGGAGGGCGTGGCAACCAGAATCGTGGAGCCAAAGTCCCGCATCAGGGTGATCTGCCGCTCGGTATTGCCGCTTGAGATGGGCACGATGGCCGCGCCGATCTTCTCAAGCCCCTGATGCAGGCCGAACGCGCCGGTGAAAAGGCCGTAGCCGAAGGAAATCTGCGCGATGTCGCCCTTCCGGGCGCCTCCGGCGGTGGCGAGCCGGGCGACGCACTCGGTCCAGTTGGCGAGGTCCTCCGCCGTGTAGCCCGCGACGATCGGGCGTCCTGTGGTACCGCTGGAGGCGTGCAGACGCGCTACCTCGTCCATCGGGACGGCGAAGAGGCCGTAGGGGTAGTTGTCGCGCAGGTCGTTCTTGACCGTGAAGTCCAGTAGTTCGATGTCCTTCAGCGTTTGAATGTGCCCGGGCCTGATGCCGCGCGCGTCCATACGCTGCTTGTAGAAGGGGACGTTCGCGTAGGCATGGGCGACGATCTTCTTCAGGCGGTCCAGCTGTACCGCCTCGATGCCCGCCCGATCCATGGCCTCCGCCCTTGGATTCCAGATCATGGTGCTTCCTCCCTTACCGTTCTTCCGTGCTACAGGGGACGAATGTATGCTTATACATTCTACATTATAGACGAAAGCGGCGGTGAAATCAAACGAAGGAGCAGACAGAAATGTAAATTTTGCCGCACAAAAAAGGATGCCGCGCGCGGCGGCATCCGAAAGTGCACAAGTACAGCGCCTGCCGGAGGCGAGGCGCCGTCTGAGCATCAAAAAAACCCGTTCGTTTTTTTGATGCGATGGAAGGAACGCTTCGTGCGCCTAAAATCCTGCGGGATTTCCGGGCGGCGCACTGACTGTTGGTACTATTTCTGCCACCAGTGCGCGCACTGGTGACAGAAACACGCTTCCGGCGCACTGGTCGCCGGAA
>CALGYL010000076.1 GCA_937934775.1 uncultured Clostridia bacterium | reverse complement strand
ACGTCGGTCTCGCCCGGGTCGCCGGAGCAGATGGGCCGCTCGATCGTCACCTTGATGGCCTTCGCGGGCGGGAAGGAGACGATGTTCACGATCTTGTCCGGCGTGATGCGGTACAGTTCGCAGATGACCTTTTCGTTGATCGCGCCGGAGGACCAGACGCGCTCGAAGTCCTCCTGCGTCTTGAACATCACGTCCAGCGTCAGTTCGTAAGGCCCGGAGTTCTTGGAGCGGATGATGTCCGCAAGGTCTGTCAGTTTCATAGCTCGGGCCTCCTATAGCGTAAGGTATTCGATCGGGAACAGCTCGCAAGGGTCGTCCACATCGATCAGGTGATAGACGCTGAAGACGTACACATCGCCGGCGTGGAAGTCGCTGGGCGAGTACGGGAAGGCTAGATTGCCTGCGGTAGCCCGGCGGCCTTCATAGCCGAAGTGCAGCATAGTGGAGCGGGCGAAGGAGCAGATGGTATCGGCGTGGGCCTGGGTATCGGCCAGCACATCGATCACGATGCCCAGCTCGTGGCCCTCCACAATCGGGTTCGGCTCCAACTGGCCCATAACGCCGTCCCGGCCATAGACCTTGAAGTCCAGCCGGTAGTCAAATGCGGCGTCCCGGAAGTTGTCCTTCACCCGGGAGCGCACGCCCGCAATGATCTCATCGATCTTTCGGAGCATCACCGGGTCCCGGGCACCCGCGATGGACACCGTGCGGCAACCGATCTTCTTCGCGCCCTCCAGCTTGATCTGGTACTTTCCGGGCAGGAATTTGGAGCCGCGCACCCGGACGATGCGGTCGGTTTCCTGCTCGAAGGACGCGTTTTCCAGGCTCAGGACTCCGCCCGGGCCGGGTAGGAGGTACGGGTTGGTCTTCTCGTAGAGCGTGTGGGCCGCCACCGACATCGTGGTGCAGCGCCGGTTGGGCGAAAGCGGCTCCACCCGGAAGTAGTCCTCGCCCAGATAGCCGAACATGCAGTCGGAACCACTGCCCGGCGTGGCCGCGATGGCGGCGCACTCCAGAATCTTGCCCAGATGGATCGCGAGGCCCCGGTCGTAGCCGCGCGCCACCGGCAGCGCCGCAAAGCAGCTGGGGTCGTAGGCGCGGCCCGCCAGCACCACCTGCGCGCCGCCCTCCAACGCCCTGACGATGGGTTCCAGACCCATCTGGCCCACAACGCTGGTGGTGGCGTGAAGGGCTTCCTCGGTCAACGCCGGCGCGGGGCCAAGCGGCGAGACGCGGCCTTCCCGCATCGCCCTCAGAACCGTCTGGTGGGGCACCTCCGCGTGAATCTTCGCCATCGGTAAGTGCAGTCCCTGCTCCCGGGCGATCTCCTGAATGATCTCAAAGCACCATTCCAGATGCGCGTCCGCGCCGCTTCCGCCCGCGGTGCCCACCACCACCGGCACATTGTGTTCCACCGCGGCGCTCAGCATGATGGTAAGGTCCCGCTTGACCGAACCCCGGTCGGTGAAGGACACGCCCGCACCCAGATAGTAGGGACCGGGATCGGAGGAACCGGCGTCCACCGCGATCAGGTGGGGTTTTCGCTTCATGCCCTCCTCAAAGGAGGAAACCGGGAAGCCGTAACCCAGGATGGCGGTGGTGGAGAGAATCCGGAATTCTTCTTTCATGCGCGCCTCCCGCGCAGCGCCAGAATGCGCCGCATCTCATTATAAACGATCATGTATCCTTCGTCCACGCCCATGCCGGGCTTGGCCAGCACCTGATCGGCCTTGGTGGCCATCGCCACATGTACGCACACCTGCGCGGAGCGGTCGGTTTCGTTGCAGGTGCCGCCCTGGTAGGCGCCGATGCCCTTCTCCTTGCAGTAGAGCACCGCCTCCGCGGTGTTCTGGATACCGCCAAGGTCGGGCGTCTTGATCTGCAGCATGTGGCCCGCCTTGTTGTCGGCGAAGTATTTCACATCCTCCAGCGTGTTGCACCACTCGTCGGCCACTAGCTCCACCGGGATGCCGCGCCGGTCGACTTCTTCGCGCAGAAGGCGCATGTCCTCCATCTGACGCGTCCGCTCGTCGGCGTCCATCGGGCCCTCGACGCGCAGGCGGAAGGGCTTCGCCGCCTCGGTCAGCTTCTCCAGATAGTCGGCCATGGCCTTGAAGTGCTCGTTTCCGTACAAAGCGCCGATGGTGCCGTACACGTCCAGGTGCAGTACCGGCCGGTAGCCTTCGGCGACGCGGAGCTTGACGATGCGGTCCCGAAGCCAGCCCACGTAGTCCAGAAGCTTTTCGCCGTGGCGGCCCAGCTTCGCGTCCACGTTGTTGATCAGCCCGTGTGGCAGAACGTCGGCGCTTTTTAGGATCATCTTGTCGGCGTTATCATAGCGGTTGTCGCCCGACTGCATGAAGATGGGGATCATCGCGTCCGAGACGGTGGTGCCGTACTCCTCGGCCACGACTTCGCACATCAATTTTTTCTTCGAACGGGCCACCGCGTCCAGAACCGCCTGCGAAACGCCGTAACGGGCCGCGGTGTGCAGCGGGTGGCCGTCCACATGAACCGCCTCCGTCTCCCCCACCAGCTTCCGGAAGGAGTCCGCTTCCCGCCCGACCAATAGAGGCTTTATGTACCGCTCGATCACCGGGATGTAATCCTCCGCCAGAAACAACGGATCGCGCCCGCCACAGCCGGAGTATTGCACCGCCGCGCAGTCGCCGTAGGCGACCTGGCCGTCTTCCATCACCAGCATCACCGAAACCGATTCGCCCGGCTGACGGACAGACACGAAGCCCGGCGTCTCAGGATCGCCGGCATAGGCCGAGCCATCCGCCAGCGCGCCGTGTTTGATGGCCCGCTGGTCGTCAAAGAAGAAGCCGGTGCGCCCGCCGGACAGAACAAGATCCACGATTTTCATACTTACGCTTCCTTTCTATCGCCTAACGAGGACGGCCGACGAGACGGCCCTTCGAGATGGCGTAGATGTCGTCGATGACCATCTGGAACGAGATTTCACGCTTTTCGAACCTGGCGCGCTCCTCCATCTTGCCCCGGTGGTAGGCCTTGAGCGCCGGAGAGAAGGGCAGCCCCGCGGTATCCAGCAGGCGCACCGCGCCCTGATTGTCCCGGGCAGGCAGGATCTTGCCCGCGTTGAAGCGGCTGGGCGCAAAAGGCACATCCAGAACGCCCGCCTGAAACGCCCGCACCGCGCCCACCGCGATGTCGCCGCCGCCCAGTTCGAAGCACTTTTCAAGGATCGCGCGGGTTTCGTCCAGAATGATCTCCATCTCCTGGGACAGTTCGCCCGTCTGAGGCATCGTCTGATCGGCCAGCATGGAGATCAGCTGCTTGGTGCACCGCAGGCCCTGGGCGTTCGCCTCCATCGTGGGTACGCCCATCGCCTCATGGGGCGTTTTCACGATCACCTTGGTGGCGCCCGCCAGCGCCGCCGCCGCGCTGCCCCAGCCGATGACGCCGAACGCCTTCGCCTCGTCCTGCGGGAAGCCGCCCATCCACTGGTGCAGAACCGTTGTGACGTTCACGCCCTCGAGGTTGGCCTTGTTCAGGAATTCTTCCGCGAGCAGCGGCAGCGTCCTGATGGCGGCCACGTCCTGGGTCAAGTTGCCCAGCTGGCCGTACCCGATGGTCACATCCTTGACGCCCTGCTCGGCCGCCAGAAGAAGCTCGATGACCGCCACCGCGTGGGACATGCAGGGCGGCACCAGGGTGCCGGTCAGCGGCCCAAAGGGCTCGCGGTTGACGGAGATGCCGTTCTCCTCGTACAGCCCGGTCAGACGGTCCACGTACTGCCAGTCGGCCACGGTGCGCTCCAGTGACACGCTCTTGGCGTAGGGGATGTTGTAGGAGATGCCGCCGCCCTCGTAGCTGGTAAAGCCGCCGGCCAGCGTAATCTCGGCCAGGAGCCTTGCGTCGGGGGTGCCGTGGCGCACCTGCACCGGGGATTTCACCGCCTCGGTCACGCGGCGGCAGCCGGAGACGCCGTGGTTGACCGCCGGAAAGCCGTTGAGCATGGCCTTGCCCAGTTTCATACTCTCCTTGATGCCCACGTCCGCCTCCTCGTAACGGTTGAGGCGGGTATAGCTGTCAATCGTGGTGGGCAGAAGGTCCGCCTCGCCGTTCGTCTCCAGGTAACTGAGCAATTGGATGTGCTCGTCGATCAGCGGCACACCCGCGCGGGGCTGGATCAGCGTGCGCTTCTCCGCCTGAGCCTTCCGCAGTTTATTCGAAAAGCGCTTGGCCGCGGGGATCGCGCGCTGGTACTGAAACGCCTCGTCCAGATCGACATCCTTGCCGGTGGGCCACTGGGACAGAACGTCCCCCCGCTGTCGCATGAATTCGTCAATGGTCAGCTTCTTATTGCGAATTTCCATGTTGAAACTCCTTCTTTAGCAGTTTTCGTGCAAGCTCGGGGTACTTCTGACTGAGAAGCCCCATGGCGAACAGGGTGTACCGGCCGTCCAGCACCGCGGCGGCCTCCTTTGGCATCAGGGAGGAAGGATGATCCCCTTGAAGCGCGTGCCGCGCGATGTCATACGGGTCCTCTGCGTGCACCAGCGCGCCGCCGGTCAGGACGATCGTCTTCACGCGGGTCAGGTCCTTGCCGGTCTGCTGGTAAGCCACCCCCATCGGGGTGTATACCTGCTCGATCTCGCCCGCGTGACGCAGAAGCCCCAGCTCGATGGCCAGCGAAGCCAGCGCCCGGTCTACGGCCTTCTGCGCATCGGTTTGCGCCAGAACGCCCGGCTGGCTGTCGATTTCTTTGAGCCAGGCCTCCACCTCGGCTTCCGGCTGGCCGGAGGAATCACACAGGGCTTTCATGCCCGCGCCCTCCAGTACGCCCCGGGCGCTGAAGCGCATGCCGATGTCGCCCTCCACAGTGCGCTTGGCGTAGGGCTCCGGCAGGCCCTTGATCACCGTGCCCGCCCGGGTGGGCAAGCCCTCGGTGATCGAATAAATGTCGGTGGTCGCGCCGCCCAGATCCACCGCGACCAGTTCTCCCGCGTCCCTGGAGTACAGTTCCAGCGCGGTCAGCACCGCGGCAGGCGTGGGCATCAGAATGCCGTCGATCAGCGCCTGAGCCTTTGTCAGCCCCTTGGCCGCGATGATCCGGCGCAAAAACAGCGCCCGGATGACCGCCTGCGCGGGCTCGATGTTCAGTTGGTTGAAGGTGGGCATCACATTCTCGCAGGCGATGGCCTCGCAGCCCGCCTCCGCGAGAATCTTGACGCAGGCGTCCCGCACCGCGCGGTTGCCCGCCACCACCACCGGAAATGAAGCTGGAAGACCCGCAAGCGCCCGGGCGTTACCCAGGATGCAGTCCCGGTTGCCGCCGTCGGTGCCGCCGGTTAAAAGCAGGATGTCCGGTTTCAGCCGCGTGATCTCACGCAGATCGTCCTCCGTCAACTCGTAGCTGTAGGTTCGGATGACCTTCGCGCCTGCGCCCAGCGCCGCGCGCTTGGCTGCCTCGGCGGTGAGCGAGGGCACCAGACCGCTTGCGATCATCTTCAGACCACCCGCGGCGGAGGAACAGGCGTAGCGCTCGGATACCGGCACGTCGCCGATCCGCTCCCGCAGCGCGTCCACGGCCCTGTCAAGGCCAACACCAATGTCGGTGGTCGCGGTGGTGCCGCTCTGCGCGACGCCCAGGATTCTCTCGCCCTCCACGTCCACCGCGGCGACCTTGGTGTAGGTGCTGCCAAAGTCAATCAGCAGAACCGCGCGCATGCGTCTCACCCGCCTCCCGGGCTTCAAAGTCCGCCTTCAGCGCCTCAATGGTCACCTCGGGCGGCGTGCCGGGGCCAAAGACCTTGTCAAAACCCATATCCTCAAACCGCTTTCGGACCGCCTCAAAGGGCTGCTTGCCCACGACGATGTTGCCGCCCACGTACAGGAAAATGCCCTTCAGCCCCGCCTCGTCGCAGCGCTCCCGAAGGCCCCGGCAATCCAGTTCCCCGTGTCCGTAGAGCGACGAGACCACAATCGCGCCCGCCGCGGACTCGATCGCCGCCTCGATGAACTCTTCCTGCGACACCATCACGCCCAAATTGACCACATGAAAACCCGCCTGGGTAAACGCGTAATTCAGGATCTGGTTGCCGACGGCGTGCACGTCCGCGCCGATGACGCCCAGCACCATGGTTCTCTCCGGCATGTGTCCCTTCACCTCAAACGTTTTGCATTTGATTTATATCATTATCGTATCATGATATAGTTCAATTGTCAACCAGCTGCCATAAAAATGACGGGAAAAATTCACCCTCCATACAAGCTTGTACGGAGGGATTCAGAGTATGCAGATTCGATTTTTTAACGGGCTTTCGAACGCGAAATGGCGTTCAGGCTGCGCGCTACGCGCCGGCGGATGCGCGTCGTTGCCCAATCTGGCAACCGCCCATGCGACAGGGGCATGATGCGGTCCGCGTCGTTTTCCGCTCCGAAAAGACTACCCCTGCGCCAGGGCCTTGATGCGGTCCTCGATGTACATCAGGGAACCCAGGTCGATCTGATGGTGGTATTTTATGACCATGCCACCCCGTTCTTCGAAGGCGTCCAGAGCATCCAGATCCTCCTTGGGCGCATAGGTCAGGTAATCCGGCGCGGTGAGCACCACCCGGGCGCCTTCCAGAAACGGCCCCAACTTCTCCCAGCCCGCCAGGTGCGCCGGCACATCCAGCGCGCGCAGGTTGGGGAACATCCTTAGGCCGTTTTTGATGATCTGAGAAAAACGCGGCGTCTCGCAGTAAATCTGAAGGCCCGGCCCAGCCTCGATGCGGGAAAGCTCCATGATGGTTTCGGCGCTGGGCGACATGACCACCTTGCCGATGGCCTCCTGCCGCTCGCCCAGCAGCGCCTGCAACTCATGCCCGTGGGTCTGGGTGGTGACGATCAGCGGATAGTCGTCCAGCACCTCGCCGGAAGCCTTGCGCACGTCGTCCAGCAAAAACTCCGAAAGCTCCACGCCGGAG
>CALGYL010000075.1 GCA_937934775.1 uncultured Clostridia bacterium | reverse complement strand
GTAGTGCCGAAGCGGCATGCCGATCTCCTGCTTGACGGCGTGGGCCAGCGCGCTCTCCGACGCATAGAGCGCATGGTGCAGCGCATCCCCCGTCAGTTCGTCGGTCAGATGTCCAGCAATATAGCAGGAGAGCCTGCCAAACAGGTCGTTCCGGCGCGTCAGAAGGCCCAACCGCCCCATTCTGAAAGCCAGCGCGTCCATAATGGAGAGAAGCGCCCGCGCCCGGCGCGGGTTTTCCGCGGCTTCGGGGTTCAGCGGCCCGAGCAGCAGATACCCGGCCGGCGCACCTTCGTTTTCAAGTGTCAGGCTGGCAAACGGCCGGCCGCCGGGACAGCGCGCCAGACTCTTTTCGCCGCCGGGCACCGCCCAGTGGATAAAACACCACGCGAACGATGAAAACGCGCACCCCGGACAGGCGGCGTCCTCCCGCGGGAAACCGGCAGCCCGGTCGCCGATCAGCTGCATCGCGCTCAGATCGGTGAGAAAAGCCCCGTACCCGGTGGCAAGCGACAGGTCGGTCAAAATGTCCGCCCGCCCCAGAGGTTCCAATGTTGTCATAATTCCCTCGCAATCGCATGATAGTGCTATGAATTTGCAATCCAGTGCTATGATTATAGCACACAATGTTGCTATAATCAACGAACAGACAGTTTTGAAACGTTTTAAATTGGCATATAGACGAAAGTGTTGCGAGAACCCAAGAGCTGTTAATTCACAAAAAGTTGATTGTTTCCAAAATTTGAAACGTTTTAGATCAAAGCAGTATGGAGCGGCGCAGAAAACCGCATGTAATTCGGGGGCAGACGGGTGGTTTATTCCCAAAATTTGAAACGTTTCAAGCCATGGAAGGAATTGTGAATGAAGCTGACGATCAAGGATGTGGCGCGGGCAGCCAAGGTATCGGTTGCGACCGCCTCTATGGCGCTCAACAACCGCGGAGGCGTCAGCGAAAAAACGCGGGCCAAGGTTCTGAGCGTCGCGCAGGAAATGAACTACGTGCCCGATCACTCAGCCCGATCCCTCGTGATGCAATCCAGCAACGTCATCGGGCTGATGATTCCGGAAATTCAGAATCCGTTCTACAGCGCGATCGTGGACATTCTGACGCGCATCGCGGAAGACAAGGGCTACACGCTCCTCCTGGGCATTTCAAACAGCAGCAGCCGTCAGGAGGCCGAATACGTCCGGATGTTCCTCTCCAGGCGGGTGTGCGGCGTGATCGTGGTCCCAATGCTGGCCAACCATCCGGATATCTCTCACCTGGACATGCTCCGCGCGGCGGATGTGCCGATGGTGTTCTGCACGGAAAACTACGCCTGCTGCGACGAGCCGCTGGTCATGTGCGACTTTGCCAGCGGACAGTACGCCATCACAAAATACCTGCTGGACAAGGGCCTCCGGGATTTCTGGTTCGTCTCCACCGACATGGATGTGCAGTTCGCCCGCTTCCGCTACGAGGGCTACTGCCGCGCGCTCCGCGAAGCCGGGCTGGAGGTAGATAAAAATCGCGTGATGCTGCTGGCCTCTCCCCGGTATCAGCATGCCTACGAGGCCAGCGACCGGATTGTGGACGACCTGCCCCAGGCGGTTTTGTGCATCAACGACATCATGACTATGGCCATCATGAAGCGGATGAACGAGCGGGGCCTGCGCATCCCGCGGGATGTGTCGGTCGCCGGGTTCGACGATGTGATGTTCTCCCAGCTGGTCTCCCCGCCGCTCACCACGGTGCGCCAGCCGCTGCAGACAATCTGTGAAAAAACAATGGAGATTCTGGAAGAAAAGCTGCGCGCGGGCGAGAATCAGGCGGCGGTCGAGCGCGGCCGCACCTATCTGATTCAGCCGGAACTGGTCATCCGCGAGACCACCGTATAGCTCGCCCACTCCGCAAAATCCGCGGCGCTACCGGCCTTTTGCAACCGCTGCCGCCGCCCAAACACTTGTTTATTGTGCCGCAAGGCATGATAATATACTGAACGAGGAGGGAACCCCATGAAGAAACTTGTATCCTTTGTCCTGGCCGTGTTCTTGCTCGCCGCGATGCTCGCCCCGATGGCCGTCGCCGAGACCGCGCAGGTCACCATCGGCATGTCCATCCCCCAGATGGCCAACCCCTACTTTGTCTCCGTCATGAACGGCGTGCAGAAGAAGTGCGACGAGCTCGGCTACAAGCTGATCCCCGTGGACGCCGGCTACGACGTGGCCAAGCAGGTCTCCGACTTTGAAAACTTCGGCAACCAGGGCGTGAACTGCGTCATCGCCTGCCCCATCGACTCCAACGCGCTGGTTCCGGTCGTGGACAAGCTGAAGGAAAAGGGCATCATCGTGATCTCCTTCGCGCAGATCATCGAGAACGCCAACGCCATCTTCACCCTGGACGAGTACACCTACGGCGTCTCCATCGGCACCAACGCCGCCAAGTGGATCAACGAGAAGCTGGACGGCAAGGCTGAAGTTCTGATCATCTCCCAGGACAACGTGGAAGCGGTCGTCGCCCGCGGCAACGGCATCCAGGAGACCATCGAGAAGCTGTGCCCCAATGCCAAGATCGTTGCCCGCCAGGCTGGCGACAACCCGACCAAGGGCATGGAAATCACCGAGAACATCATGCAGCAGTATCCGGACGTCCGCGTCATCACCGGCAACAACGACTCCGGCCCGCTCGGCGCCTATGAAGCCATCCTGGGTCTGGGCCTGTCGAAGGAAGAACTCGACAAGTTCTACATCGGCGGCGGCGATGCCACCCCCGAAGCCATCGCGAAGATGAAGGAAGAAAACTCCATCTACCGCGCGACCGTCGACCTCTCCCCCTTCCAGACTGGTCTGGACTGCGTGACCACCCTGAACGACTTCCTCACCAACGGCATCCCGGAGAAGGCCCCCGTTTCCTACTTCACCATGGTTCCGGTGTGGCAGGAAGACGTCCTGAGCGGCGCGTTCGTGCCCGCGTCCTGATCAAAAACCCGTTAAGCCCTTTCTATGTGCGCCCTCCTTGCGGGGGCGCACATGGGGCGTAAAGACCTCTACGAACGGGCGCCGGGCGGGCTGGAGCCTTCCCGGCATCCGATTCATTCCGGCCCCCGGATCAAGCCCGCCGGAAGGCGGCATATACGGCCGCAGGCCGTATCCCGATTCGTTAGCAGGTCCGGTTTTGGCAAAGCCAAAGGGCCCGCACGCCAATAAAATTGCCACACCGTTTTATTGGCCCGATTCTTCTACGCGTGCTTTGCACGAGGCGGAGGCGTAAGATGCAAGAGTATATTTTTGAAGTCAAACATCTGAGCAAGTTCTACGCCGGCGTCAAGGCGCTGGACGACGTATCGCTCGGATTCCGACGCGGCGAAGTACACGCGCTGGCCGGTGAAAACGGCGCCGGCAAGTCTACGCTGATCAAGGCCATCACGGGCGCCATCGAACCGACGAGCGGCGAAATCGTGGTGGAGGGCGAGAGCTTTGCAAAGCTCAACCCCATCGAGGCGATCAGCAAGGGCATTGCGGCCATCTATCAGGAGTTCACGCTGGTCCCCCATCTCACCATCGCCGAGAACATCTATTTCGGCAAAGAAATCGCGAAAAGCGGCTTTGTCAACCGCAAGGCCATGAACGAGCAGGTCGGCAAGCTGCTGGACGACATGGGCATCGATCTGAATCCCGCCAGCTACGTCTGCGACCTGGGCGTGGCCTACCAGCAGATTGTGGAAATTCTGAAAGCGGTGTCGTCCAATTCCAAAATCCTGATCATGGACGAGCCCACCGCGCCGCTGACCAACAAGGAAACCGAGATGCTCTTTAGGATCATCGCAAAGCTCCGGGAGCGCAACACCACCATCATCTTTATCACCCACCGCATGGAGGAAATGTTCAAGATTTGCGACCGCGTTTCCGTCATGCGGGACGGCAAGTACATCGTAACCAAGGACATCAAGGACATCACCATGAAGGAACTGGTCTCCTACATGGTTGGCCGCGAACTGGGCGAGGATTACCCGCTCAGGAAGACGCCCCTTGGCGACGTGGTGATGGAGGTTCAGGGGCTGACCAACAACAAGGTTCACGACGTGTCCTTCAAGCTGAAAAAGGGCGAGATCCTGGGCTTTGGCGGGCTGGTGGGCGCGGGCCGGACGGAGGTTATGCAGGCCGTGTTCGGCGCGGACACCGTGGAGGCCGGCAAGGTGGTCCTGAACGGCAAACAGTTGAAAATCACAGACCCCGGCAGCGCGCTGGAGCAGGGCATCGGCCTGATCCCGGAGGACCGTAAAAACCAGGGCGTGCTATTGGGCCTGACCGTCAAGGAAAACGTGACCTTCTCGTCCCTGAAGCAGGCCATGATCGGCCCCTTCGTGGACGACAAAAAAGACGCGAAGATCGCCGACGAGTACATCCAGAAACTGCGCATCAAGACGCCCAGCGTCCATCAGCTGGTGAAAAACCTGTCCGGCGGCAACCAGCAGAAGGTGGTTCTGGCCAAGATGCTGGCCACAAGATGCGACGTGATCATTTTTGACGAGCCGACCCGAGGCATCGACGTGGGCGCAAAGCAGGAGATCTATCACCTGATGCGCCACCTGGTCGAGGTCGAGGGAAAGAGCGTCATCATGGTATCCTCCGAAATGCCCGAGCTCATCGGCATGAGCGACCGCATCCTGGTGATGCGGCACGGCCGGATTGCCGGTGAAATCGAGCGGAAGGAATTCTCGCAGGAACTCATCTTCCAATATGCATCCGGACTGATAGGAGGTTGACCCCATGGCCAAGATCGATTCGAAAAAGCTCAAATCCATGCTGGGCAGCTACGGCATCATCTTCGTTTTGATCCTGCTGGTGGCGGTGTTCGCGGCACTATCCCATCGCTTCCTGCTTCCGGACAACATCTTCAACATCCTCCGGCAGGTATCCATCGTAGGCATCATCTCGGTGGGCATGACCTTCGTCATGCTGACCGGCGGCATTGACCTGTCCTGCGGCTCCATCGTGGGCGCCAGCTGCGTGGGCGCGGCGCTTCTGATGACCAAGGCCAGTATGAACCCGGTTCTGGCCTGCCTGATCATGATGTGCTTCGGCACGCTGTTGGGCCTGGGCAACGCGTTCTTCATCTCCCAGTTGAAGGTGCCCCCGTTCATCGCCACTCTGGGCATGATGACCTCCGTCCGCGGCATCGCCTACATCATCACCGGCGGCCTTCCGGTCTTCGGCTTCAACCGCTCCTTCACGGTGCTGGGCCAGGGCTACTTCGGCGTCGTGCCGATTCCTGTCATCATGATGCTCATCGTGTTCGCCTTCGGCATCATCTTCCTGTCCAAGACGCGCCTGGGCCGCCACATCTACGGCGTGGGCGGCAACGAGGAAGCTTCCCGCCTGTCGGGCGTCCACGTCAAGAAAATCAAGTATCTGGTGTACGGCCTGGCAGGCTTCATGAGCGCGCTGGCGGGCGTGGTGCTGCTGGCCCGCGTCAACTCCGGTCAGCCCAACGCAGGCGCAGGGTATGAAATGGACGTCATCACCGGCGTCGTGCTGGGCGGCGTCAGCATGTCGGGCGGCCAGGGACGGCTGATCATGGTCGTCGTCGGCGTCATGATCATGGGCATCCTGACCAACGGCATGACCATGCTGACCATCAACGAATATGTGCAGCAGTTTGTCAAGGGCATGGTGCTCATCGGCGCCGTCGCGCTGGACAGCTTCATCAAGACCCAGAAATCCAAGCAGATCGTGTGATTTTAAGCGGTGGGAGGACACAAACCATGAAGCGTTCGGAACTCAACCAGATCATGCGGGACGCGGTGAAATTCATCGCTTCCTTCAAGTTCGCGCTGCCCCCCTTCGTCACCTGGACGCCGGACGAGTGGGAAACCAAAAACTACGAGTACGACGAAATCAAGGACAACATGCTGGGCTGGGACATCACCGATTTCGGCTCAGGGGACTTCCACAAGTGCGGCCTTCTGATGATCACGCTCCGGAACGGCAACTTCCACAACCCCAAGTACGTGAAACCCTACGCCGAAAAGCTGCTGATTTCCGAAGAAGGTCAGGTGACGCCCTACCACTTCCACTGGAAGAAGATGGAGGACATTATCAACCGCGGCGGCGGCACGCTGGTGGTCAAGTGCTATAACTCCGGCGAGAGCGGCGAAATGCTGGATACCCCCGTCACCGTCTTCATGGACGGCCGCGCCTTCCAAGTGCCCGCGGGCCAGCGGATCGAAGTGGGCGTGGGCGAGAGCATCACGCTGCCCACCGGCCAGTACCACACCTTCTGGGCGGAGGGTGGCACCTGCCTGATCGGCGAGGTCTCCAAGACCAACGACGACAACGTGGACAACCGTTTCTTCGAGAAGATCGGCCGCTTCCCCACCATCGAGGAGGATGAGCCCATCCTGTATCCGCTGTTCAGCGAGTACCCCAACATGCCCAAAAAGTAAGCTCGATTCATCTTTTCGGGGGCTTTTCCGCGATCAACGGGATGGCCCCCGGTGTTTTTTCCCGAGAGGAGGAACTTGCATGGCAGTTATCGGCCTGGACGTTGGAACCACCGGCGTCAAGAGCACCGTATTCGATGAGAACGCGCAGGTGATCGGGCACGCCTACCGGGAGTACAACCTGATCGGCGAGCGGGAGGGCAGGTTTGAGCTGAACCCTGCCGAACTGTGGGAAAAGGCGCTGGAAGTGCTGGGCGAATCCGCGAAGGGCTGCGGCCGGGATGTCAAGGCGATCTCAGTTACGTCGTTCGGCGAATCCTTCGTGTGCCTGGACGGGCGCGATCAGCCCCTCTGCAACACCATGATCTACATGGACAAGCGCGGCGCCGAGGAGTGCGCGGAGTACCGCGCACTGCGCTCCGAGAAGGAGATCTTCTCCGAGTGCGGACAGTTTATCGACCCGATGTTCGCGGTGTACAAACTGCGCTGGATGCGAAAGCACCTGCCGGAAATCCTTGAAAAGACCAAAAAACTCTGCTTCATCGCGGACTTCATGACCTACCGGCTGGGCGCGGCCCACCAATGCGACTATTCGCTGGCGGCCCGAAGCGCCATGTTCAACGTATTTAAAAAGGAATGGATCGCAAAGGCCATTGAATTCTCCACCATCGATCTTTCCATGCTGCCCCAACCCGTGCCCAGCGGCAGCGTTACAGGCCATATGAGCCGGGAGATGGCTCAAAAGCTGGGCATGACCGAGAACGTAAAGCTGATCGTCAGCGGCCACGACCAGATTCTGGCAGCGCTGGGCAGCGGCGCGTGGGCGCCGGGCGACGTGGCCAACGGCATGGGCACGGTGGACTGCATTACGGCGGTCCTGCCGGGGGACAGTCTGGATCTGGAGGCGCTGATCCGGTACAACTTCCCGGTGGTGCCCTTCATGGACACCGGCTGCTACGTGACCTACGCGTTCAACATGTCGGGCGGCTGCGCCATCAAGTGGTTCCGGGACACCCTCGCGCAGGACCTCAAGGACCGGAAGGACGCCTATAAAGTACTGGATGACGAGGCGCAGGGCGACCCCACCGGCATCCTGGCGCTACCCTGCCTTGCGGGCGGCGGCACACCCTACATGGATGGCGCTACCCCCGCCGCGCTGGCTGGACTCCGACTCGGCACCTCCCGCGGACAGCTGTTCCGCGCGTTCCTGGAGGGCGAGACCTATGAGATGATGCTCAACATCGAATGCCTGGAGGCGGTAGGCGTCGACATTCAGAAGGTCGTCACCGTGGGCGGCGGTTCCAATTCCAAATTGTGGATGCAGATCCGGGCGGACGTGTTCGGCCGCCCCGTGTACCTGCCCGAGAACAAGGAGGCCGGTACGCTGGCCGGCGCCATGCTCTGCTACACCGCGACCGGCGTCTACCCCACCTTGCGGGCGGCGCAGGAAGCCATGATCCGCTACGAGGACTCCTATCTGCCCCGCCCGGAGCGCACGGCGGCTTACCGCCCCCACTACGAGCGGTACAAGAAGTTCTACCACGCCGTCCGGGATCTGTTCGAGCGCTGAA
>CALGYL010000074.1 GCA_937934775.1 uncultured Clostridia bacterium | reverse complement strand
CAAGGAGTGGAGAGCACCCGTCGCGATCGCCGTATACCCTGTGCCTATCTGCTTGGGGGAATGCTGGTCGATCGTCGATCCGTCGCCTAATTGCCCGACAACGTTGTATCCCCAGGCGTAGAGCGTGACGCCCTTCAGCGCCTGGGTGTATGCATTGCCTGCCGCGATCGCCGCATACCCCGTGCCAATCGGGGTGGGGGTAGGTCGATCCTCTGTGCTTCCGTCGCCCAGTCGTCCATATCCATTGCTTCCCCAAGCGTAGAGCGCGCTGCCCTTCAGCGCGAGGGAATGGAAAGTACCGGCCGCGATCACCGTATACCCCGTGCCGACAAGGTAAGGTCTTGTTGGATCAGGCGAATTGACACCCAATTGTCCTTGGTAGTTCATCCCCCAGGCGTAGAGCGTGCCGCCCTTCAGCGCGAGGGTGTGGTATCCGCCTGCTGCGATCGCTGTAAATCCCGTGCCGATCAGCGTGGGGGAGCTTCGCATCGTATTGGTCCCGTCGCCCAATTGGCCATAGTTGTTCCCTCCCCACGCGTAGAGGCTGCCGTCCGAGAAGAGCGCCAGCGAATGCGTGTCGCCCGCCGCAATCTGCACAATGTAGGGAGCCGCCGCCGCTTCCAAGGTTCCGAATCCATCCACACCGAATAGACCAGTACACAGCACGAGTAACGTCAGAAGACTGCAGATCATCCGCCGCATCAGGAACACTCCTTCTCAAGCCATCGGTCGTTCTTGTGAGAGAAGAGCCTGTTAGCCCCGGGTGAAAGTCGTAGTGACTATGATTACAATGTAATTGCGACAACTACGATATAACACAATCTTCCATAGAAATCAAGCAGAAGTTTGATTTGTGCCGAATACACCTTGCGAATGGTGTCGAAGGACCTCCTCCATCGAAAACTCCTGCCCATCCCTGAGTACTTTCACACCGGTGTTGCCCTGTACCTGATTGATGAACCTTTGAACAATGACAGACGCGTATTTAGGGTCAATCTCCATGGTGCGGCAGATTCGTTCCGTCTGCTCACAGGCGATGAGCGTGGAGCCAGAACCGCCGAATAGATCCAGCACGACCGCGTTCGGGGCCGAACTGTTCTTGATCGGATAGGCCAGAAGCGGTACAGGCTTCATGGTCGGATGGTCTGCACTGCGCTTGGGTTTTTCGAAGTTCCAGATGGTGGTCTGCTTACGGTCGGCGAACCACTTGTGCTTTCCGTTAGGGAGCCACCCAAAAAGAACCGGCTCGTGTTGCCACTGGTAAGGGCTTCGGCCCAGTACCAGCGACTGCTTTACCCAGATGCACACGCCGCTGATGTGAAAGCCTGCTTCCTTGAACGCGCGCCGGAAGTTGAGACCCTCCGTATCCGCATGGAAGATGTAGGCGGAGCCGCCCTCGGCCATGTGCGCCGCCATGTTGCGAAACGCGGTCAGCAAAAATTCGAAAAAAGCACCATCCGCCATGCTATCGTTCAAAATTGACTTGCCATCCGCGCTTTCGTATGCAACATTGTACGGGGGATCAGTCACAACGAGGTTCGCTTTTACGC
Organism: uncultured Clostridia bacterium; assembly: GCA_937934775.1. Lineage (GTDB taxonomy): Bacteria > Bacillota > Clostridia > Christensenellales > Aristaeellaceae > JAEZHK01. The sequence continues at coordinate 1,163 of CALGYL010000074.1, read as the reverse complement.
CGTCCATCAGCAACGCGACATGATCCGCATTCGTAGCGTCACCGCAGACCATCCGGTGCCTGCCCAACGTCCAGACGTCGCCCGGCTGGACAAAGGGCTTGATGGCATCCGGATCAATCTCGCACTCGTCGTCCTTGACGTCTTTGTCGTTGACCTTGGAGAACAGGTCGTCGATCTCGGCGGCGTCAAATCCCGTCGCGCCCAGGTCATAGCCATTCTTCTGTAGATCAGAGAGCGGGTCAGCCAGCGCGACAGGCTCCCATTCGCCCACGGCCTTATTGAGCGCGATGTTGAGCGCCTTTTCGTCCTGTGGGTTTTCAATGTGCACGACCACGCAGTCGATCTCGGTGCCGCCTTCCGCGATCAGCACCTTGTAGCGCTGATGGCCGCCCACAATGTTCCCGGTCACCTCGTTCCAGATGACAGGATCGACATATCCAAACTCGCGGAGGCTCCGCTTGATCTTCTCATAGGCGGGGTCGCCGGGCTTCAGGTCTTTGCGCGGGTTGTATTTCGCGGGCCTTAGCTTCTCAACCGGGATCCGCTGCAGGTTCATGCTCGTGTTCACGGCCATCCTCCCGTTTTCTGATGGAATACGTAATGCCGCCCGAAAGGAGCGGCTTTTTCTCGTTTTGGGGCCCAATCCCCCGGGCCCTGAATTTCGCGAAAACTCACGCGAGAGGGGACCGCGGTCTCCAGCGAGAGGTTTGCAGAGATCCGATCCCCCCTCCCCGGCACACTTCACCGAAGCGGAGCGCGAAAGTCCACCACGTCGGTCGGACTTCTCCAAAGCACAGTCCGAAAGCCGACCGTGCCCGTTGGACTTCTCCGAAGCAAACCCGGAAAGTCCACCACGCCGGTCGGACTTCTCCAAAGCGGAGCGCCAAAGTCCACGGGGTCGGTGGGACTTCTCCCAAGCACAGTCCGAAAGCCGACTGTGCCCGTTGGACTTCTCCGAAGCAAACCCCGAAAGCCAACCACACCGGTCGGACTTCTCCGAAGCGGCGTGCGAAAGCCGGCGGCGGGGTTTTTGCCGGGCGGCCGGGCGGGGTTTGGGTGGGCAGTGGCGCGCGCTTCCTCTATAGCGCGTGGGTCGGGCGACGTATCCCAAACGACGCAAAAACGACGGCGTTTGTTATCTTGCGTTTTCGGGCGGGCCGAGC
>CALGYL010000073.1 GCA_937934775.1 uncultured Clostridia bacterium | reverse complement strand
CGTTCTTTTCCGTCGAAATGATGATGGAGCACGTCGCCAAGGCTCTCGGCGAGGAGCCGCTGGATTTCAAGCTCCGCCACGCGTCCAGGAAGGGCGACGAGACTTCCACTCAAGGCCTGTACCATTTCCATGTGCCCACGCCGGAGATCGCCGCAAGGCTTGAAGCGCTGTCGGACTACCGCGCCAAGCGCAAAGCCTATGAAAACCAGAAGGGCCGCTACCGCCGGGGCATCGGCATGTCGTTCGTCTTTCACGGCTGTGCCTTTACCGGAAACGGCGAGCGCGACCTGATCAAGGCCGTCGCCCGCATGCGCGGCAACGCCAACGGCACGGTGGATGTGTTCACCGCCAACACCGAGATGGGGCAGGGCCTTACGACCAGCTTCCCCAAGCTGGTCGCGGCCAGACTGGGCATCCCCGCCGAAAGGGTGCGCCTGGAGGTGCCGGACACGGATCTGGTGCCCGATTCAGGCCCCACGGTGGCCAGCCGTTCGATGATGATCGTCGGCCTGATCCTCAGACGGGCCGCCGACCGGCTGAAGGAACAGTGGAAGCCCGGCGAAACGGTCACCATTGAGGAGCACTACCAGCATCCGGACTACATGATCCCCTTCAGCCTGGACAACTTCAAGGGCGACGCCTACCCGGATTACTCCTGGTCAGGCAACGTGGTGGAGGTCGAGGTGGATACGCTGACCGGCGAAGCCAAAACCATCGGCTGCTGGGGCGTGTACGACATAGGCGTGCCGATTGACGAAGCCGTCTGCCACGGACAGATGCGGGGTGGCATGCTGCAGGGACTTGGCTACGCGTCCATGGAGCAGATCAGCTACAACGATCGCGGCGTCATCCGCAACGATCACCTGAGCGACTACATCATCCCCACGGCGGTGGACGCGCCGCCGCTGATCAGCGATTTCGTCCTCAATCCCGCCGAATTCGGCCCCATGGGCGCGAAGGGCGCGGGCGAGCTACCCCATGTGGGCGTCGCGCCCGCCTATGTGCTGGCGATGGAGCAGGCGGTCGGCAAACCCTTGTATAAAGCGCCGTATACCACAGAAGACGCGCTGAACGCGCTGGAAGGGGGCGAAGCGTAATGAGCGTTCAATTCCGGCTCAACGGGAAAATGGTGGAAAGCGCCTCCTCGCCGGCCGCGCGCCTTCTGGACGTGGTGCGCAATGAATTCGGCCTGACGGGCGCCAAATGCGGCTGCAAGGAGGGCGAGTGCGGCGCGTGCTCGGTGCTGCTGGACGGGCTTTTGGTCAATTCCTGCATGGTGGCCATCGGCACACTGCCCGGTCACGAGGTAACGACCATCGAAGGCTACCGGGAGACCGACCGTTTCCGCGCGATTGACAAGGCGTTCGGTAAGACCGGCGCGGTACAGTGCGGCTTCTGCACGCCCGGCATGGTGCTGGCGGCGGAAAGCCTGTTGAGCCGCAACCCGCGCCCCACCGAGGCGGAGATCCGTGACGGCATCTCCGGCAATCTCTGCCGCTGTACCGGCTACAGCGCGATCGTCGAGGGCATCAGCCTGGCGGCAAAGGAGGGCGAGGGCCTATGGTAAGCTTTAAGCCGTTGTCGCTGAAAGAAGCGCTGGAAATCCGCGCCCGGGAGCATGTGATCCCTTACGCGGGCGGCACGGACCTGATGATCGAGGCCGATCCGGAAGCGCCGTATCTTTTTCTAGCGGACATCCCGGAGCTCAGGACGATCGAAAGGGTGGATGAGAACCTGGAAATCGGCGCGGCGGTGACGTTCACGCGGGCGCTTGCCAGCCCGCTGATTCCCGAGATTCTGAAGGAGGCCGTGCGCTATATCGCGGCGCCCGCCATCAGGAACGCGGGTACCTTCGGCGGCAACATCGCGAACGGTTCGCCCAAGGCGGACAGCGCGCTGGTCTTCTCCGTCACCGATTCGATTCTGGTGCTTGAAAGCGCGGACGGTGCGCGCCGGGTGCCCATTCAGGAGTTCTACCTGGGCCGAGGCAAAACGTGCCTGAAGGATAACGAGCTGCTGACGAAGATCATCATGCCAATCCGCAATGTCCGGACATATTATTACCACAAGGTGGGCGCGCGCGGCGCGCTGGCCATCGCCCGCGTGTCGTTCGCGGGGCTTATGCGCGTGGAAGGTGGCCTCATCTGCCACGCGGCGACCGCCTACGGTGCGGTGGCGGGTACGATCCTGCGACGACCGGACATCGACGGCATGCTGATTGGCCGTACGGTCGAAGAAGCCAAAAGGATTCGCGGGGACTACCTGAGCGCAATGGATGAGGCCATCCAGCCCATCCGAGGCCGCATCTCGGCAGAGTATCGCAAGAAGGTTCTGATGAACCTGATCGGCGACTTTTTAAGCGCGAATGGGATCACGGGATAGAATAACGTAAAAACGGTCGCGCATCACCGCACGACCGTTTTTTGTTGCTCATGTGCAAGTTTTGTGTTGATTTTTCCCCCGCTGTGCGGTATACTGACAAAAGGGCTTTTTTCGATCAGATTTGGGAGGCGGTACGAATGGGAAAGCTACATGTGATCGACCATCCGCTGGTGCAGCACAAACTGTCGCTGATGCGCGACAAGGATACCGGCACCAAGGATTTCCGGGAACTGCTTCAGGAAGTCGCGACGCTGATGGCCTACGAAGTGACGCGCGACTTGCCGCTCAAGGAGATTGAAGTTCAGACGCCGATCGGCCCCTGCCGCACCAAGGTAATCGACGGGCGCATGCTGGGCATCATTCCGATTCTCAGGGCGGGCCTGGGTATGGTGGACGGCATCATGCAGTTGGTTCCTGGCGCAAAGGTTGGCCACATCGGCCTGTACCGCGACCCAGTTTCGCTGCAGCCGGTGGAATACTACTGCAAACTGCCCTCCGACGCCACTGAGCGCGAGCTGATCGTGCTGGATCCGATGCTGGCGACGGGCGGCTCCTCCTCGGCGGCGATCCGCTTCCTGAAGGAGCGCGGCTGCAAAAACATCAAGCTGGTCTGCCTGATCGGCGCGCCCGAGGGCATCCGCCGCGTTCAGGAAGAGCATCCGGACGTGGACATCTACATCGCCGCAGTGGATGAGAAACTCAACGACCACGGCTACATCGTGCCCGGCTTGGGCGATGCGGGCGACCGGCTGTTCGGCACGAAGTAAGCCATTTCCATTAAAATAAGCCCGGCGGCAAGCACGCCGGGCTTATTCGAGATTTATCCGGGCAACGCCGGACGAGAAGCAATCCGGGAGGGTATATGGCGGCAGGGACGATTGCGCGGGCGGCGCTGGAGCGAAACGGGTTTCATTTCACCCATTCGCTGGGGCAGAATTTCATCCTGGACGATGCGCTGGTCGCGAGGATTGCCAGCGCGGCGGAGGTTGCGCCCGGCGACCGCGTGCTGGAAATCGGCGCGGGCGCGGGAGTTTTGACCCGCACGCTCAGCGACCTCGGCGCAGTGGTACTGGCGCTCGAGATCGACGGGTCTCTGGAGCCGGTTCTGCGGGAGGTGCTGGCGGGTTCCAGTGCGCAGGTGGAGTTTGCCGATGTGTTGAAGTGCGATCTTGCCGCGCTGACGGAGCACGCGTTTCAGGGCGAGAACTTCGATGTGGTGGCGAATCTACCGTATTACATCACTGCCGATGTGTTCCTGATGCTGGTAAAGTCCCGTCTTCCGATCCGCCGGATGACGGTGATGGTGCAGAAGGAGGCGGCGGAGCGCATGATGGCCACCCCCGGGCATAAGAACTGGTGCGCGCTGGCGGCGACAGTGCAGCATTTCGGAACGCCCTCCGTCATCATGTATGTGCCACCCGAGGCGTTTACGCCCAGGCCGCATGTGGAGAGCGTGCTGCTCCGCGTAGACATGTTGCCGGAGCGCCGGAGCGCAGAGGGCGAGGCGATGTTTTTGAAGGTTGTCACGGCCGCTTTCGCCATGCGAAGAAAGACGCTGGTCAATAACCTGATGCGCGCGTTTTTCATGCCCCGACAGGAAGCGGAAAACCTGCTTTCTTCGCTTGGCTTCGATCCGAAGATCAGGGGTGAGGCGCTCGAGCTTGTCGAACTGGCAAGTTTAAGCGACGCGATGCGAAATTGCGAATAGAAGATGTGCCCGGCGCAAAAAAGCGCCGGGCACATCTCTGAGCATCAAAAAACCCGTATGGTTTTTTGATGCGATGGAAGAAGCGCTTC
>CALGYL010000072.1 GCA_937934775.1 uncultured Clostridia bacterium | reverse complement strand
GGCGGCGTTGATCAGGCCGCGGGTCGGGTGCATCAGCGAGCGGAAGGTGATGCCCACCGCCAGCGCGGAGATCAGGTGTGGGAAAAACAGAATTGAACGCAGCGCGTTCCGGCTGCGCAGAAAGGTCGAACTCAGAACCGCGCCGAAGATCAGCCCCAGCACCACCTTGATGCCGCAGGTCAGCGCCGCGTAAATCAGCGTGTTTTTAAAGCCGATGCGCAGCGAAATCTCCTTGAAAAACATGCGCAGGTTGTCAAACCCTGTGAACGTCCATTCCGTCAGCGTCCACGTGGTCATGCTGAAAAAGAAGGACATGATCGTGGGCAGAAGGAACAATACAAAGAAAATGACGCCAGCCGGCAGCAGAAACCAGCCGGTATACATGCGCCTGAGAGCTTTGGGCAAGGCCTACACCTCCGTAGCAAGCGCGCCGGTCCCGCCGGCGCTTGGAAAATGCGAATCGCTGCATCGAGGATCTTCTAGAAAACATATCACGCCATCAAGGATACATAGGAACCCCGGTTTGCGGGATCAGAGAGGGCCGAGACCCTCTCTGACTCACCCTCAAACCCGGCGGTATGTACGACGGATTTGGCTCTTCCCGGGAGCGAAAGCGCAGGGGAAAAGCGTACCCGATCCGGTTCTCGCCCGGAAACGACCGAAGGCGTATCCGAAAACCGGCCCATACTCCATGCAGCGGGAATCTGCAAGCAGATTCCCGCTGCGGCGCCGGTTATGCCGGTGCGATTACCACCCAGCCAGACCCAGCTGCTTGGCCTGCTTCTCAACGTCGGCGTCATACTCGGCCGCGCACTCTTCGGGGGTACGCAGGCCGCCCATGCACTCGATGCAGATCTGCGGCGAGTTGGGGCCCTTGACGGAGGTGATGAACTCGAGGGCCGGCGCGGTCTTGCCCGCTTCAAAGTAGGGCATCATTTCCTTCACGCCGGCGTAAGCGGTTTCGGGCATCTGGACGCCGGACACAACGTAGGGGCCTTCCGCCGCGGTGGCGGCGGCGTAGGCGGCGACGCCTTCGGGCGACACAAAGTACTCAACCCACTTGAGGGCCGCGTCCACGTTGGCGCCGTTCTTGTAGACGTAGATGGAGTTGGGCATCCAGACGGTCAGGCCATGGTCGTCCGCGCTGTCGCCGGGCTGGCCGAACACGCCGATGTTGTCGGCGGCCTCGCGGCCGAAGTTCTTCTCGATGTTGGTGATGGCGTTGGTCAGCATCGGGTACTGAACACCATCGCCATTGACCAGCATCTGCAGCGCGTAGTCATAGGTGTTGGTGTTATAGTCTTTGTTCATATAGCCCTTCTGGTAGACTTCCGCCATCTTCTGGAATGCCTTGAAGGCGGCCGGATCGGTGGCATACTTGGCCTTGTTGTTGTTGAAGTCCTGCGCGAAGTTCGGGTTTTCCTTCTGCACGTTGTAGAAGTCGGCCAGCAGGATCAGCTGGCTGGACCAGTCGTCGCCGAAGGAGGCGATGACGGCGGTCTTGCCGGCGGCCTTGATCTTCTCGCAGTTGGCCATCAGCTCATCCCAGGTGTTGGGAACGGTGAGGCCCAGGTCCGCATAGACCTTCTTGTTGTACAGCCACGCGCCGGCAAACGACGAACCGGAGGGCACGCCGTAGACTTTCCCGTCGACGGTGACGGTCTGCTTGTAGGAATCGGAGAACGTGGACATGTAGGGCATGCTGGTCAAGTCCACGAAGTTCTGGGCCGGGTTGAGCGAGGACAGGAGCGAGCCGGAATTGAAATAGCACAGATCGGCCATCTCGCCGGCGGCCAGACGGGTCCTGACGACGTTCTCGCCCTCGGCGCCGCCGGGACGAACTTCGATCTCAAGGCTGATGCCCAGCTTTTCCTGCGCAAGGGCGGCGACCGCTTCGATACCGGCCGTGGGCGAAGTGTTGTCGATCAGGAGTGTCAGCGTCGTTCCCTCAGCGGACGCGGGCATGCTCACGGAAGCAACAATCAGAACCAGGGCCATCAGCAGAATGGACAATTTTCTCACTCGATAAACCACCTTTCCCTATAGTATGTAATGTGATCATAACACGCGGGCGGTGATCTGTCGATGGAGAATCCAGCCAGGGGCATGGACAATTCAATCGCGCTGATCTGTTTCTCCATTTGCCTGGCAGTTTTTGGCAAACTCGGTTGGGGTCAGGCCGGTTTCCGCGCGAAACACGCGGCTGAAATACAAAGGATCGGGAAATCCGGCCTCGCAGGCGATTTCCTTCAAACGGCGGGAAGGTTCCCGCTGGATGAGCATCTTTGCGCGCTCGACGCGGCGACCAGTCAGGTATTCCACAAAGGAACAGCGCGCATAGGTCCTAAACAGGCGGCTGACGCTGGTCTGAGAAAGGCCGAGCGCGCGGCACACGCCCTCCAGCGTCAGCTTTTCACCCAGCTTCCGGCTGATGTAGGCCGTCAGCGCTTCGAAATCCGCCTTGGCGTGATCGCCCTCGCCGGATCTGGCCCGGACGGAATACTCCTCAATCAGCCTGTCCAGCCTCGCCCTGAGCTCCGCGGGGCCGGGGGCGTCTCGGACGGCGCGTCCCACCTCGGTGTCCAGCGCCGCTTCCTCGTCCTGGGTCAGCCGCGCCTCGCCCAGCGCCTGGCGCGTCTCCTGTGAAAATTCCAGCCGGAGCGCGAGCCGGTTCAGGCAGTCGCGAAGCTCCGCGGACTTCACAGGCTTCAGAAGATAATCCGATACCCCGAAGCGCAGCGCGGTCTTGGCGTACTCAAAACGCTCGTACCCGCTGACGATGACCACCGGGACCAGCGGCCAGGAGGCGCGCACCGCCTCAGCCAGCTGAAGCCCGTCCATCACCGGCATGGCGATGTCGGTCACCACGATGTCCACGCGGGTTTTACGCATCGCGGCCAGCGCTTCCTCTCCGTTCTCGCAGACGCCGGCAACCTCCATATCGGGCAGCTCCCTGCGGATCAGGGATGCGAGGTAATCCGCCGACGCCGGTTCGTCCTCCACCAGAAGGATGCGCTTCAAACGCGGTCCTCCCCTTTCAACGGCACGCGGATCTCCACCCGCGCACCCGATTCCTGGTTGGAAATGGTCATCTTGCAGGAAGGGCCGAAGTGATAGTGCAGCCGAGCATAGGTGTTGATCAGGCCCATCCCGCCGATGGACAACCCCTCCGAACCGGGCCGAAAGGCGCCCGCGCGCACCGCGGACAGCTTCTCCTGCAGGTCCCGCATGACATCTTCCCCAAAGCCCTCTCCGTTGTCAGCTACTTCGACGCGCCAGTACTCGCCGTCCGCCCACGCGCGCACCGCCACCCGCATCTGCCCGCCCTTGTGGGCGAAGCCGTGCTGTATGGCGTTCTCGGCCAGCGGCTGCAGCGTCATCTTGGGCAACTGAAGCGCAAGCATGTCCTCCGGGATGTCGACGGAGTAGGCAAGCCGGTGGCGGAGCCGCTTCTGCATCAGCGCCAGGTATGTGTTCAGATGAGAACGCTCCTCGCCCAGCGTCGCGAGGCGCTTCTCCGTGGAAGTCGAGTAGCGCAGCATATCGGCGATGCCCTCGCAGATGGTCAGGATCTCGTCGTCGCCGATCTGAATCGCCCGGTTCATGATCACATTCAGCGTGTTGTATAGAAAATGCGGATCAATCTGCGCTTGCAGCGCATCCAGCCGAGCCTCCAGCTCCAGCCGCTGGGCACGCATTTTGTCGTCCACCGCGCCGCCCAGCCGGTCGCAAAGCCGACCAAACGACTCGTTGAGCGATTTCAGCTCGTCCACACTGTGGGGCGCGAGGCGGCCGTCCAGGTTGTCCAGCGCGGTCTGATCCATCGCCTCCTGCAGCGTGCGTAGCGGGCGCATCAGCCGCCGTGTGGCGTAATATATATAGAAGAAAGAACCTGCCAGCGCCACCAGGCAGATCAGCGCGATCTGCAGCGCCCCGGGCGCGAGGTCGGCGCGTACCGCGGAAGAATCCAACGTCAGCCGGGCGTAAAGTCCGTAGCGGTTGCGCTCGCTTTCAACCACGATGGCCCCGGCGGGCGCTTCGTGCCGCCCTCCAGGCGCGTAGAATACGCCCTGATCGTTCATCAGCTCAACGTTCACGCCATCAAAACCGCCCAGCGTTAATAGCTCGTCCAGCTCGGCCTGCGCGCGCTGCACCTCGATGTAGCATGTGACGCCCGAAACCGTCTTGAGCGCTCTCGCCGCCCCGTACACCCGCTGCGTCTGTCCGCTCCAGGGATCGATGTATGGCGCGACCAGCAGGAGCCGCCCCTGCAGCCCCTGCGCCTGTTTTGTCCAGGCAATGCCTTCGGCCACTTCAATCACGCGGTCGGGCTCGGGCGTCGGGATCCGGAAATTGCTGGAAAAGTAATCCCCCACCTCGTCAAACAGCACAATCTGATGGAAGTGCTTGTCCACCGCGTAGCTTTTAAAGAGGCGGTTGATGGTCGAAGCGCTGTCGGCCAGAATCAGCCGGTTTCGCTCGGCATCCCGCCCCGGCATGGTGTAGTTGGACAGCGCCGACAAAAAGTCCGGGTCCGACAAAACAAACAGCAGCGCCACGTCGATCTGCTGGATGCGGGACTCCACCTGCAGCGACAGCTTCTCCGCCACGGTGTACAATTCGTTGGTGGTCTTTTGCAGTGCGGTTCGCTCATTATAGCGGAAGAAAATTACGCCAGTCAGCGCAACCAGCGCCACGACCAGCGCAAAACTCAAAATCAGCAGCTTGACGTGTATGCGCAAGAAATCCGCCCTCCGATTCCGACGGCCGCCTAAACTATCCGGCCCGGCCGACGCTTCCCCGTTCGATGAGCAGCGTGTCAATTTCCTGTTTGATTCGGTAGGGGTCGCCGCTCTTGATCAGGTGCACCAGCCGTTCCACCGCCACCTTGCCGATGCACTTGCACTCGACGCGCATGGTGGTCAGCGGCGGCTCGATCACGGTGCAGGCGGGAATGTCGTCAAATCCGATCACCGAAACATCGCCGGGGATCTGGTAGCCACTCTCCTTGAGCGCGCGCATTGCCCCCAGCGCGATCACATCGTTGTCCACAAAGAACGCGGAGGGCAGCGCAGGTTTTGTTTTCAGATAGGCAAGCATGTCCTGATAAGCGTCCTCCGTATTGGCGCGCAGCGGAATCGTGCCACACGCGTCGCACTCCAGGCCCCGGTGCTTCAACGCAGACAGGTACCCTGCCCGCCGCTCGTCAAAATTCTTGATCCAGTCGCTCGACTGCAGGTGACCGATGCGGCGGTGGCCCATCGAAATCAGGAAATCGGTGGCCTTGAAAGCGCCCTCAAAGTTGTTGATGGCGACTTTGTTGAGCTCCGCGCCCGTCAGTGCCGAATCGATCGCCACCACCGGCAGGCCCAGCGCGAGGAAGCGGGTCATGTCCTCGGCTTCCAGCTCCGTCGCCAGAACCAGAATTCCCTGCGCGCCGCGGTCCACCCGGGCAAGCTGTTGTTCGACCGGAAGTCCGCTTAAAAAATTTAAGTAAGATAGTGAAAGCACATAGCCGGCATCCCGGCAGGCTCTTTCAATTTCTTCAATAATGCTCGAAAAGAACTGGGTATCCCCGACGACTTTTCCGTGTTTTTTACAGACCACAAACGCGATTTCCCGCACCGCCCCAATGGGCAGTTTGCGCATTAAATCGTCCCGGTACCCAGATTCCACCAGCTTTTTCTGCACGCGTTTGCGCGTTTGCTCGCTGATGCCGGGTTTGTTGTTGATAACCATGGAGACGGTCGCGTTGGAAACGCCCAACTCCTGCGCGATGTCCTTGATCTTGACTGGCATCCGTGCCTCACCCCCCGAAAACGCATCGTTTCCGAGTGCCATTATAACAGATGAAGATTGTGAACGCAACAACGCCTTAAAATATTTCAACGATCTATTGACATATTTCACAACCCGTGATACCATGTTCCAGGAAACAACTGAATTAGTTAAGCGCTTTCGAATGGGTTTCAGTGCGGCCCCGCCGCATGGAATAGAACGATTCAAGGAGGAATCACCCATGAAGAAACTGGTCGCCCTGATGCTGGCCCTTATGATGACCCTGGGCCTCGCCTCCACCGCTTTCGCAGCGGACCTGATCATGATCATCACCCCCAGTCATTCGAACCCCTACTTCAAGACGGTGGCCGACGCCGCCGCCGCCAAGGCCGCCGAACTGGGCTATGAGACCAAGGTCATTCAGCACGACGACGATGTCGTGAAGCAGCAGGAAGCGTTTGACACCGCCATCCAGTTGGGCGCCAAGGCGATCATCTGTGACAACGCCGGCGCGGATGCCTCCGTCGCCCCCGTACAGGCCGCCAAGAAGGCTGGCATCCCCACCTTCCTGGTCGACCGTGAGATCAACTCCACCGGCGACGCCGTCGCCCAGATGGTTTCCAACAACTTCCAGGGCGCGACCGCCGTGGCCGAGTACTTCGTCGATCTGATGAGCGAAGAAGGCGGCTATGTGGAACTGACCGGCAAGGATTCCGACACCAACGCCCACGTCCGGTCCGAGGGCTTCCACTCCATCATCGACCAGTATGCGGATATGAAGATGCTTGACCAGCAGACCGCCAACTGGGACCAGACCGAAGCCTACGACAAGATGGAGTCCATCATCCAGGCCCAGGGCGCCGACAAGATCAAGGGCGTCATCTGCGGCAACGACACCATGGCCATGGGCGTCATCGAAGCTTGCCTCAAGGCCGGCATGAAGGACGTCATTGTATGCGGTTTCGACGGCTCTAACGACGTGCGTGATTCCATCCTGCGCGGCGAAATCAAGGCCACGGGCCTGCAGCCCATCGCCTACATCGCGGAGCAGGCGGTCGTTCAGGCCGACTACTACATTAAGAACGGCAAGCCCATGGTGGCCGAAGAGAAGCAGCTGCTGGACTGCGTGCTGATCAACAAGGACAACGCCGCCAAGCTGGACAACTTCACCCTGGCCGACTAATCGTAAGCAATGGAAGGCGGGGTGCGTACACCCCGCCTTCCTCGTATAAAGAGCCCTGCCCATCGGATACGAACGGAATGCTCCGCGCCCCGCCTTCTTTTTAAGTCAGGGAGGTCCAAAGGACATGAAGAAGAAACCGACCGGATGGATCAAATGGGTCGTCACGGCGGCAGCCATCCTGCTGATCGCGGCGTTTTGCCGCGTGACGGTCATCTGGGATGCGCCCGCGTCCGACAACACGGCTACCGCCAACCTCACCGTCGCGGAGCGTTACTGCCAGGACAATTGGGACGGCAAGATGCTGCCCTCAATCCTGGAAAAGGCGCTTGACGCCAAGACCATTCTCGCCGCCGCCCAGCAGGATATGAATGCCGCGGGTGAGAAATACGGCACACGGGAGAACGAAACCAGCGCCTGGAACTTCTGCCTGAAGGGCGAAGCCAAGGTGATTGACATTTTAAACCCGGAAAAAGCCTCCAAGACGCGGCTGGCCATCGATCTTACGCCGATGGACGGCACGGCCGACGCGCT
>CALGYL010000071.1 GCA_937934775.1 uncultured Clostridia bacterium | reverse complement strand
TCTCGGGTGCGCCAGCCATCACATTTCGCAGTGTTCTTGTATACGCATTGGCGGCCGCGGAGGCGGCGCTGGTCTTCAGCATCCTTCTCTCGCTTGAGTCGGACGGCGAATTCTGCCATCCGCGCAGAAAGCGGGAAGAAATATGCGTACCCGCCTTCGGTGTCGATGTAGGTCTGCTTGACAGGCTCGTCCACGCCGTGCATCAGAGAGAAAAACTCCGTCCGGGTAATAATGTCGTGGCTGCCATCATCCCTGATATGCAAGTACTGCATCGGTTGATGGTCGTAGGACTGCTTTGGGACGTGGGGATAGGTCTTGCGGGAATTGGCATATTGGCTCATGTTTGGCTCCTTTTCGTTTTCAGGTCGTGTTGTTCTGAAAGCGCGAAGGAGGCAAAAATGAAGCTCCCTCAACGCTTTGCTGCATCTGAGGGAGCCATCCACGGCATTTTGAGCACACCTTAACAAGGTCAGCCGCAAAATGAAGGAGGATCCCTCATCGGCTGCACCTGCGCCTTCCCAAGCGTGGTGCGGGTCTTCCAGCTTGATCGGGAACTTCAGACCGGGAGCGACCCGGCAGGATCAGGCTGTACTAGTTGCGGTGAGAGTGTCTATGCACACCCTTATCCGCTATTGGAAACAGGAAGCTGGGCTTGAACAGAAATCCTTTTTGCAAACAATATCTTTGACTTTTAGACATCCGTGTGATACAATACGCATAGATATCGTTCACTGTCCGAGGTCGCTCATATTATATAAAACCACGGTTCTTGATCCGGGGATGGTTTGGTACAGCGTGGTGCATCGTGGTGCAAATCTCGAGAAAGGCTGGATAAAGAGTGGAGTTCAAACACCTATTCGCAATTTTGAAGAAACATCTATCGGACGGTGCCGATGTCCCGGATTTCTTCCGCGACCTTGTGGCGATGATTACCGATGTGACAGAAGCAGAATGGGGCACAAAAAAAGATCCGTCTGCCAAACAGGAGAATGACGAGACCATCCGCAGTTATACAAAACGCAAATTGCCAAAGAAGCTCGCTCAGGCAATTGTTTACAGGCTTACTCCTGAAGTTCTAATAGAGCGCATAGATGAGCGTCCTGAGGCTACCCGTCGACTTTTGGCTGAAGACCTTCATGGCTATGATTCCGCCATTGACGCTGGCAACGTCGGTAAGGTAGTGGCCGATTGGATGGTGGATATCATACAGACTACCGCGGGGCTTGTTCAGCAGGAAGAGCTCGAAAAGCAGAAGCAACAACAGCTTGCGGTTGACTTGAAAATAAAATACGGCGAATACCTTTTAAACGAGGCCGGCGACCATTGTCCATTTCCCGGTTGTGGAAGAAAGCTGACCTTAACGCGCGATGGCAAAGCAGTTCATCCATATGAGGTCGGCTTGATAGACAAAAATCGGACATCAAAGGTCGAAAATCTGCTGGCTATGTGTCCGCGATGCCATGCAACGTATTTGCTCGATGACAGCAATAAGCTATGCCGAGATTTGCAGAGCATCAAGTCGGTTCTGATTGCCCACAGTCAAAGCATTCGATTACTTGATGACCTACCTCTTGAAAGAGGAATTGTCGGTGTTATACGAAAAGTAACCGTTCTGAAAGAAAAGGATCTGCTTAATGCTGAGCTTAATCCGAAAGAACTCAGGCAGAAGCTCAGCCCAGAAGACAATATGGCGCTTTACATGACCGTGAAAAACTATGTTACGACGTACTTCATACGCATCAAGGAAATTATGATGAACTTAGACAAGCGTGGAGAGATTGATTACGACGAGATGCAGGATCAGATGCATGCGATATATAAAAGGCTGAAGAAAGCCAAGAAGACGAGTATGGAGATTTTCAATGAAATAACTGACAAAATCCATCATGTCAGCCTTCAAGCCGACATCTACTGTCAGATTGTGGTTTCTTACTTTATTCAAAGCTGTGAGGTGTTCGATGCAATTTCCGAATAAACTGTACTCATACAGAAATAGCACCTTGGCGTTGATACCAATGGTGCTAGGCGAAGTAAAGGATGGGCCGATTCCGGTGAACGAACTGTATCAGAGGATACGGCCATACCTTAACGATGCAACCGATTTCCTTTCGGTGATGGATTGCATCTATGCACTGCAGGCGACTGACATAAATGATGAAGGCGAGGTGTTCTTGTGCTTATCGAAATGAGTTCACCAGTGTTCCAGGAAAAAGGTCAAGAGCGTCCGCCGATCTCCTTTAAGCAAGGGCTGAACGTTGTCCTCGGCAAGGAGGATGGTGAAAACTCCATCGGGAAATCTTCAGCGATGCTCGCTATCGACTTCGTGTTTGGTGGCAACACCTATCTATCAAGCGATGGCGTGAAACATATTGGCAACCATACCATCTTTTTTGCGTTCTCCTTTAGCGGAAATAAACATTACTTCGCACGTAGTACCGCAGATGCTGAAAAAGTCTTTGTGTGCACAACAAATTATAACCTTACTGGCACAGTATGGCCTATACAGCAATATACCGATTGGCTTAAAACGAACTATCAGATTGATTTCCCCGGTCTCTCCTTCAGAACAACGCTAAGCAGCTTTTTCAGGATCTATGGAAAAGATAATACGGATGAACGCAGACCGCTGCGGGGGATACCCGGGCAGAATATGCAGAATTCCATAGAAATGCTGGTGAAACTCTTCGACCGCTATAAGGATATCGAGGCGTATAACCAGAGACTGGCGGAGCAAAAGAAAAAACTCGACGCTTTCCGCGAGGCAAGGCGCTACCGCTTTGTCCCGGACTTGGTTGGCGGGAAAACGCAATATGAGGAGAATCTTTCTACGATAAAAGACCTTGAGCAGCAGTTGGAAACACTTACCACCGAACAGAGCGAAGCTCATTCTAGTGAAGATATCGAAAAAGGTCGGGCCAAGTCACAGCTTGAAGGAAATAGACTGCGGCTGGAAACCGAAATCCAATCGCAGCAACGTCGGCTAAAATTGCTGGACATGAGCCTCGAGTATGGCCTGTATCCTACCGATGCTGACATTTCCTCCCTTCAGGAATTCTTCCCGGATGTAAACCTGCGGAAACTGTATGAGGTGGAAAGATATCATCAAAAGCTGGCTCAAATACTTGGCGACCAGTTTATGGCGGAACGTGACAACGTCGAACAAGAAATCGCCACCTTGCAGGAACAGGTACGGGAGATCCAAAGGCAGATAAGCGACATGGGCTTTGTGGGGAATATATCCAAAGAGTTTTTGGATAAGCATTCCGAAATTAAAGGTCGAATTGACGCAATCAAGGCGCAGAACGACGCGTATTTGACTTTAATTGAGTTGCAGGATGCAAAAAAGCGCGCCGATGAGATACTCCGGAAAGGTATTGAGACTATTCTTTCAGATATCGAACAGGAACTAAATGATAAGATGAAGGAATTCAACGACTCGTTATTTTCCGATTCGCGAAAAGCACCGCATTTGAAGTTTAACGAGTACAACAGCTATCGCTTCGAAACACCGGATGATACGGGCACGGGATCGAACTATAAGGGGATGGTCATCTATGATCTCGCGGTCCTGTTCACAACAGCGCTACCTGCGATCGCGCATGACTCGCTTATCTTGAAGAACATCAGCGATGGCGCGATAGGCGGGATCATGAAGATTTACGAACAGAGCAAGAAGCAGGTGTTTATTGCTTTTGATAAGCAAGATGCGTACCCGCCTGATACGCAACAGATACTCATTAGGAATCAGGTGCTAAGGCTGTCTGACGGCGGTTGCGAGCTTTATGGGCTGTCTTGGAATAAAGAGGAGCATTTATAAAATGAAGATGAGCTATAACAAGCTATGGAAATTGCTGATAGACAAGGGAATGAACAAGTCTGCCTTGCGTATAGCGGCGGGGATTAGTTCATCTTCCCTTGCAAAACTCAGCAAGGGAGAAAATGTCACTACTGATGTACTCTTGCGGATATGTGAGACATTGAACTGCGGGCTTGACGACATAGCCGATGCGGTGCCCAGGGAGAAAAACGAGAATTGATACGAAGGCTTACCGCCTTTGGGTTGACGAGGAGAAAATGATATGGACAGCCAAATGCAAAATACAATCACAAACTTTATTTGGGGCATTGCGGACGATTGTCTGCGCGACGTATATGTGCGCGGCAAGTATCGGGACGTGATCCTGCCCATGACGGTCATTCGCCGTCTGGACGCCGTGCTGGAGGATTCCTTTGAAACGGTACAAGCCATGAAGAAGACGCTGGATGCGGCGGGTATATCCAACCAATGGCCTGCGCTTTGCAACGCCGCCGGTCAGGCGTTTTGCAACAGTTCCCGATTCCGCCTGCGTGACCTGACCAGCCGCGCCAAGAAGCAGCAGCTCAAGACCGACTTCGAAGCGTATCTGGATGGGTTTTCGCCCAACGTACAGGAGATACTTGAGAAGTTCAAGTTCCGCAATCAGATCGACACCATGATCGATGCGGACATCCTCGGCGCGTTGATCGAGAAGTTCGTTTCCCCCACCATCAACTTGAGCCCTAATCCCGTCTACCGGGATGACAGCAAGTCGGAGATACGATTGCCCGCGCTTGATAATCACGCGATGGGCACTGTCTTTGAGGAACTGGTGCGCCGCTTCAACGAGGCGAACAACGAGGAAGCCGGTGAGCACTGGACGCCCCGCGACGTCGTGGAATTGATGGCAGACCTCGTGTTCGCGCCGATTGCCGATCAGGTGATGGACGCGACCTATTCGTGCTATGACGGTGCCTGCGGTACGGGCGGTATGCTCACGGTGGCGCAGGACAGATTGCTCAGTCTGGCTGAGCAGACGGGAAAGCAAGTGTCCATCCATCTGTTTGGGCAGGAAATCAACCCGGAAACCTATGCCATCGCCAAGGCGGACATGTTGCTCAAGGGCGACGGCGATCAGGCGGAGCATATCGGCTTCGGCTCCACGCTGTCCATCGACCAGAACGCCTCCCGGCAGTTTGACTTCATGCTGTCCAATCCACCCTACGGCAAGAGCTGGAAGGTGGACGCCGAAAAGATGGGCGGCAAGAAGGATATTCTAGACAGCCGCTTCAACGCCTATCTGGAAAGCGGCGAACAATTGGCGATGATCCCGCGCTCCAGCGACGGCCAGCTGCTGTTCCTCCTCAACAACGTGTCCAAGATGAAAAAGGATACCGCCCTCGGCAGCCGCATCGCGGAGGTGCACAACGGCTCCTCGCTGTTCACAGGCGACGCAGGCTCAGGCGAGAGCAACGCGCGGCGGTATCTCATTGAAAGCGATCTGGTGGAGGCGATCATCGCCCTGCCTGAGAAAATGTTCTACAACACAGGAATCGGCACATTTATCTGGGTGCTATCCAACCGCAAAGAAGACCGGCGGAAAGGCAGGATTCAGTTGATCGACGCCACCGGTATGAAATCGCCGCTGCGCAAGAACATGGGCGAAAAGAACTGCGAGCTTACGCCTGAAATCCGCGCGGAGATCGTCCGTATCTTCATGGCGATGGAAGAAAGCGAAGTCAGTCGCATCTTCCCGAACGAGGAGTTCGGCTACTGGAAGGTGTCGGTACTGCAGCCGCTGGTGGACGAGCATGGCAGGCCCCAGCGCGACAAAAAGGGGAAACCCATACCGGATAAGGACAAGACCGACAGCGAGATCATTCCCTTTACATATGAAGGCGGCATAGACGCCTTCATGGAGAAAGAAGTGCGCCCTTATGCGCCGGAAGCGTGGGTGGATGAGAAGAAAACCCAGATCGGCTATGAACTGAGTTTTACCAAATACTTCTATAAGCCGGTGGAGTTGCGGGCCATGACGGAGATCATCGCCGACTTGCGGGCGCTTGAGAAGGAAACTGACGGGATGATGGCGGAGATCCTCGGAGGGCTGGAGGGATGAATGCACATACTTATCGTCCAACATGGAAGACGCTCCGCTTTGCTTCGATACTTCAAGAGAACGCTACTCAGAATTCATTTTTGGAAGAATTAAATGCTTTACAGTTTCGATTCGGTGATATCGTTCCAAAAAAGCGCTTTGAAATTGATGAAGTGTTGAAAGAAACGTTCAAAAAGTACACTATCGTCGAACCCAACGACATTATGATTAATGGGCTAAACTTAAATTATGACTTTGTCACGCAGCGGGTAGCTGCCGTCAAGCAAAGGGGAATCATTACTTCTGCATACATATCGGTTCGTCCGCGCTCTGATGTAAATGCATCTTATTATTGCTATCTTTTAAAATCACTCGACGCAATAAAGCTGTTCAATGGTATGGGGACTGGAATTAGATTGACTCTCTCATATTCGTTGCTGAAAAATATGAAGCTTCCTATCCCTCCCCGCGCCGAGCAGGACCAAATCGTGCGCTATCTGGACTGGCAGGTGTCGAAGATCAACAAGCTGATCGCGGCGAAAAAGCATCAAATTAGTGTCCTTCGCGAACGCGAGACGAAGCTTATTTCGAGTACAATATGCGGCATAGAAGAGGTCCCTAATTCTTTGAAAGGAGCCTTGTCTTCCATAAATGCGAATTGTAAAGTTGCGAATCTGAGCCAACTACTTAACGGAATTGAACAGGGATGGAGCCCAAATGCTGGAGAAGAAACAAATTCGTCTGAGCAATGGCATGTTTTGACATTATCAGCGATCAAACATGGCGTATTCCATGCTGGCGCAAATAAGCCCATCGATGTAGCTGCATCGGTGCCACAGCAATTGATGTTGCGAGAAGGAGATCTTCTCATGACACGGTCTAATACCCGCAACCTTGTGGGCGAAGTTTGCATCGTAGATGGAATTGATGAAAAAACCATTTTTTCAGATTTGATTTATCGTCTATTGATAAATGAAAAGATGGCCGTTCCAAAGTACATCATGTACTACTTGATGTCGTCTCTGGCTAGGCATCAAATTGAGCGCGCAGCTAAAGGTTCAAGTGGAACAATGCCAAAACTGTCACATACGGATATCAAGAAGATTCGGGTCATATTGCCTTCTCTCGAAAGTCAGGAAGAAATTGCCAGTAGGATCGACGCGATTACTAAAAGTACAGAATTGATAATCAGCGGAATTACGTGTAGCCTTACGAAGCTTGTAGAATACCGCACCCGCCTGATCTCAGATGTCGTCACCGGCCAAATCGACGTGCGCGACGTCGAAATCCCGGACTTTGAGATGGCCGAGGAGAGCGCGACCGGAGAAGACGAACCAGACGAGGGCGAGGTTCTTGAAGAAGCCAAAGAACAGGAGGAATGACTCATGGCGTGTACCAACACGAAGGAAAGCGGCCTTGAATCGCTGATCGTTCAGTGGCTTGTGGAACACAATGGCTACGAGCAGGGCTTGAGCGCCGATTACAGCCGTGACCGCGCCATCGACGAGACGCGTCTGTTTCGCTTCCTATCCGATACCCAGCCGGAAGCGATGGACAAGTTGGGCGTGTTCAAGAGCGACCTGAAGCGCAGGCAGTTCCTCGACCGCCTGCAGGGTGAAATTGCCAAGCGCGGCATCATCGACGTGCTGCGCAACGGCATCAAGGCCTATCCCGCCAATCTGATCCTGTTCTACCTGACGCCCAACGAACACAACGCCAAGGCGAAGCTGCTGTACGGGAAAAATATTTTCAGCGTCACGCGCCAGCTGCAGTATTCGAGCGATTCGACCCGCCTTGCACTGGATCTGTGCATTTTCATCAACGGCCTGCCAATCATCACCTTTGAACTAAAAAACCAGCTCACCAAGCAGAACGTGGACGACGCGGTATACCAGTACCAGGTCGACCGCGACCCGAAGGAACTGTTGTTCCAGTTTAAGCGCTGTATGGTGCATTTCGCTTTGGACGATGCGCGCGTGAAATTCTGCACCCGTCTGGACGGCAAATCCAGCTGGTTTCTTCCGTTTGACAAGGGCTATCACGACGGTGCGGGCAATCCGCCCAACCCAGACGGCCTTATGACCGACTACCTGTGGAAGGACATCTTGACGAGGGAAAAGCTGCACCGCATCATTGAAAACTACGCGCA
Source organism: uncultured Clostridia bacterium (assembly GCA_937934775.1). Classification (GTDB taxonomy): domain Bacteria; phylum Bacillota; class Clostridia; order Christensenellales; family Aristaeellaceae; genus JAEZHK01. The sequence continues at coordinate 4,181 of CALGYL010000071.1, read as the reverse complement.
GGTTGTGGAAAAGGAAGACCCGGAGACCAAGAAGAAGTCCGTGACCCAGATTTGGCCGCGCTATCATCAGCTGGACGCCGTTGAAGAAATGATTCGCAATGTGCAGTCAAATGGAGTAGGGCGGAAATATCTGATTCAGCACAGCGCGGGCAGCGGCAAGAGCAATACCATTGCGTGGTTGGCGCATCAGTTGATTGGCCTTTTTGACACTGCCGGACATCCGCTGATCGATTCCGTCATCGTGGTGACCGACCGCGTGATTCTCGACAAACAGATTCGGGATACCATCCGGCAGTTCATGCAGGTGGGAAACACCGTGGCGTGGGCGGAGCATTCCGGAGACCTGCGCAAAGCCATTGCTGATGGCAAACGCATCATCGTCACCACCATCGAAAAGTTCCCCTTTATCCTGCCTGATTTGGGCGCGGATCACAAGGGGAACCACTTCGCCATCCTCATCGATGAAGCGCACAGCGGGCAGAGCGGCAGAACCTCCGCCAAGATGAATCTGGCGCTGTCCGGTCTCGCTTCTGCTGATGAAATGGACAACGAGGACATGATCAACGCCATGATGGAAGGGCGAAAGCTGCTGAAAAACGCCAGTTATTTTGCCTTTACGGCAACGCCCAAGAACAAAACGCTGGAAACCTTTGGCGTGCCCTTCCAGGAAGGCGACAAAGTCAAGCACCGGCCTTTCCACGTCTACACGATGAAGCAGGCGATTCAAGAAGGTTTCATTCTGGACGTGCTGAAATACTATACGCCCATCCAGAGCTTTTATCGCGTGATGAAGACGGTCGAGGACGACCCGATGTTCGACAGGAAGAAGTCCCAGAAGAAGCTGCGGGCGTTCGTCGAAAGCGACTCCTTTACCATCGGCCAGAAAGCCAATATGATGGTGGAGCATTTTCACGAGCAAGTGATCGCCAAGGGCAAGATCGGCGGTCAGGCGCGGGCGATGGTCGTGACGGCCAGCATCCCACGCTGTATTGAGTATTACCACGCAGTGAATCAATCCCTCTCCGCACGGCACAGCCCGTATAAGGCAATTATCGCCTTTTCTGGGGAGCGCGCAATGGGTGAGGGCCAGCCCGCGCTGACGTCCGCAGGTATGAACGGCTTCCCGGACGCCTCAATACCAAAGACGTTTAAGAAAGATCCCTATCGTTTTCTGATTGTGGCGGAAATGTTCCAGACTGGCTATGACGAACCGCTGCTGCATACGATGTACGTCGACAAAATTCTCACCGATATTAAGGCCGTACAGACATTGTCGCGCTTGAACCGTGCGCATCCGAAGAAGCACGACACGTTTGTGCTGGATTTCGCCAACAATCCGCAGGCAATTATTGATTCGTTCTCACAGTACTACCGCACAACGATCCTTTCCGGAGAGACTGACCCGAATAAGCTTTATGACGTAATCGCCATTATGGAGCAATATGAAGTGTACTCATCAGACCACGTAGAGAGTTTGGTTGCTCTGTACCTGAACGGTGCAGAGCGTGATCGACTCGACCCGATTCTGGATGCTTGCGCGGCGGTGTACAAAAAACTGCATCTGGAAGACCAGATCAAGTTCAAGAGCGCAGCCAAATCATTCGTGCGCACTTATGGTTTCCTCGGCGCGATATTGCCTTACGGTAATCCAGATTGGGAGAAGCTCTCCATCTTCTTGAACCTACTAATACCCAAGTTACCGTCACCGCAGGATGATGATCTGTCGCAGGGTATATTGGAATCCATTGATCTGGATAGCTATCGGCTTGAGGCGCAGGAGTCCATGTCGCTTGTGTTGGAGGATGAGGACGCTGAGGTTGATCCCGTTCCCGCCGGGAAGGTTGGCATGAAGAACGATCCGGAGATGGATCTGCTGTCGTCCATTTTGTCTGCGTTTAATGATATGTTCGGCAACATTGAATGGAGCGATGCCGACAATGTGCGTAGACAGATTCTGGCCATCCCAGGCATGGTATTCAAGGACGAGAAATATCAGAACGCCATGAAGAACTCCGACAAACAAAACGCGCGCATGGAGAGTGAGCGCGCCTTGCAGCAGGTGATCTTTTCTATTATGTCGGACAACATGGAGCTGTTCAAGCAGTTTCAGGACAATCCTTCCTTCAAGAAGTGGTTGTCCGATATGGTGTTCAACATGACGTATCAAGAAAATGTACACAATTGGAACTAACCGGAACCATCTGTGAAACTTGAAAGGGAGTGACATGTGTGGCTAACAGCTTTTTTCAAGAGCAGCGCGAACAATCAATGATAAAGGCAAGAATTGTTGCGAAGTACTTTGATGCCTGGGCAAAAGTAATACTTGCCACACAGAAGAGGTATCCTCAGCACGTCCAAAGAATGGCGTATATTGATTTGTTTGCAGGGCCAGGCAGGTATGATGATCAGAGCAAATCCACGCCCTTGTTGGTTTTAGAAACCATCCTTAGCAGCCCTGAACTTTCAGAAAGAATGGTTACGTGGTTTAATGATAAGGATCTAGCAAATATCGAGAGCCTCAAAAATGCAATAAGTCAACTCCCCGGTATAGAAAGGCTCAAGTACCCTCCAGCATTCTATAATGAAGAGGTTGGAGACGAAATTGCTGAAATGTTTAGTCGAATAAAGCTCGTGCCAGCATTTTTCTTTGTCGATCCATGGGGATATAAAGGGCTTTCGCTCAACTTAGTGTCCTCGATTATCAAGGATTGGGGATGCGACTGTGTATTTTTCTTTAACTATAATCGCGTGAACATGGGCGTCAATAATGATGCTATAAAGGCTCATATGGTTTCTTTGTTTGGTGAAGAGCGTCTAGGCATGCTTCAACAAGAGTGCTTCTGTAAAACACCAGATGAACGGGAAATGATTGTTGTGCAGGCGTTATGCGACTCGTTGCGTCAGAATGGGAGCCGATTTGTATTGCCATTTAGATTTCGTAATGATAGTGGAACTCGAACAAGTCATCATTTGATATTCTTGAGTAAGGACTTCCTAGGATACGATATTATGAAAGGAATTATGCATAAGGAATGTTCTGAAAATAACGAATGCGTCTCAACATTTGAATACAATCCGCGAGATGCTCATTTCAGGCAAGGATCCATCTTTGACTTATTATCAACGCCGTTAGAAAAATTGAGCGGCATGCTCTTATCGGAGTACGCGGGTAAAACGATTGACTTTATGCGCCTGTACGAAGAGCATAGTGTTGATAGGCCATATATTAGGAAGAATTATAAAGATGTTCTTAGGAAATTATATGATGAAGGAAAAGTTGCGGCGAAAGATCCCACAACAGATAAACAGCCAAAGAAAGGTACTTTTTCAGATAAAATGCGAATTACGTTTGGAGATATAAAATGAGCGCAACGAAGATTGAATGGACAGAAAGAACCTGGAACCCCGTCACTGGTTGCACAAAGATATCAGCAGGATGCGTGCATTGTTACGCTGAGATTATGGCCAATCGGCTTAAGGCAATGGGTGTCGAGAAATATTCTAATGGTTTTTTGCCAACGATCCACGAGGATGCTCTTGATGAGCCAATTAAATGGAAAGCGCCGCATACGATTTTTGTCTGTTCGATGGCAGACTTGTTCCATGAATCTGTCCCTTTTTCGTTTATCGATAAAGTAATGGATACAATTCAGAAAGCTGCACATCATCGTTATCAGATACTTACAAAACGCGCTGGAAGAATGGCTGAGTATTTTAGAAATTGTACAGTGCCCTCCAATGTGTGGTTGGGGGTTACAGTAGAGGATGTAGAGGCCAAGTCAAGAATCGATACACTTGGAACTATAAAATCATCTGTTCGTTTTTTATCTTGCGAACCTCTGTTGGAGGACTTAGGTAGACTTGATTTATCGAATATCAACTGGATCATTGTTGGAGGTGAAAGCGGCGTTCAAGCACGGCCTATGAGCCTGGAATGGGTTATGTCAATACAAGCCCAGGCTAATGATAAAAACATACCTTTCTTTTTTAAACAATGGGGGACGTGGGGATCTGATGGGATTAAGCGAAGCAAAAAAGCTAACGGCAAACTCCTTGACGGTAAAATTGAGCAAGCTATGCCGCCATTTGATGTTGTATAATTTGTCCCGGATAAGACGTCTATTCACCTGTGAAAACCCCCTTGTATCGGTTCTCGCCCTTGAAGATGATGGGGATGCTCA
>CALGYL010000070.1 GCA_937934775.1 uncultured Clostridia bacterium | reverse complement strand
CCGCGTACTTCAACTGGGCGGTTTGTTTTTTGGGCAGCTCCAGCTGGTCTAGTTCAAAGTGCACTTCCTGCAGCGGGATGGACTGGACCGTCACCTGGCAGGATGCCGTTACGCTTCTACCGGAGTACGCAATGATTTCGCACCGTCCGGGCGCGACCGCGATGACCTCGCCCTCCTGAGTGACCTTGGCTACCGCCTGGTCGGTGGTGACCCAGCCGACGTCCGCCTGGGCGCCGTCGGGCTGCACGGAGGCGGTGAGCTGCGTCACGTCGCCCGCGCGCATCTGAAGCGCCTGTTGGCTGAGCGACAGCGTGGTCAGCGCGGGCGCGCCCTCGTCGGGCTCCAGGATGGAAAGGTGGTACGCGCCGGTCATGTCGCCCTTGGCGCTGACCCTGAGAAGAACCGTCGTCCCCGCGGTCAGATTCGCCTCCATGCGAAAATTCTGCTCATAGGGGGGGAAGGCATCGTCGGAGTTGGCGATTTCAAGCCCCTGCGCATCCAGCAGGTACCCGATGGTGTCGATTTCCGAACTGGTGGAGATCACATAAGTTCCGCTTGTCGGCGCGGTGAAAGCATACCAGTGGGTATCGTAAGCGCGGGCAATGACCTTGTCGTAGCCATCGGCCAGGTTGTTCAGCTGAATGGGGCGGTCAAAGCTACGGCCAAGCGCATCGCGCATGATTTCCACGGCGCCGCCTGCGCCGTCGCGCACGATCAGGAGGTATTCCACATCCGTAATCAGGCGCGCGGAGAAATTGAAGCCGTCACCCTGGGCGATGGGAACGCTTCCGCCGTTTTGATACAATGCGCCGGTGGCGCTGCCAGAACCGAAAAAGCGAAATGTGTACAGGTTATTGGAGGGGCCGGTGAAGGCGAATCGCGCCTCGGCGGAAGAGACCGGAAGGCGCTCGTTGATCACCGATGCCTGATCCTCGGCGTGTGCGCTCAGGCCCAGAGACAAAGCGAACAAGAGCATCAGCGCAAATGCGCATACGCTTCTCGTTCGCCTCATGCTTCACCCCATCTCTCCGGCTTTACGCCGGCCGGATGAGTGTATTGTAATCGAATTTCGTTAAGCTTGCAACGATACGGGTTTTGTTTCCAGATCGTTCACGCATTGGTCATGATTCGTTCGAAAACAACCGGCGTTCCGCGCCCGATCAGGACTCCTTCACGATGTACGCTGAGGAGACGTAGCCTTCCAGTTCCGCGGTCTTGATGTGCGCCCAGCCGTTGTCCGTATATTCAATGACGATCAGACGCGCGCCGTGGTCAATGACCCCTTTGACGGCGGCGTCGGTGGAGGGCTCGGCACGCACGTTGAGGGTGGAACTCTTGGAACCCAGCGCGACGCGGGCGTAGATTTCGCCGGAAGCCAGCGCCGGAAGCGGTGCGGGCGTGGGCTTGGGCGTGGGCCTGGGGCGCGCGCGGCCAAGGTTCTGGGGCAGGGCGTCCAGCGCCTGAAGCGGCTGGCGGGTGTAATCCATCTCCACCAGCGTCATGCCCGGGTAGTAGAAGTTCACAATCTGCCGCCAGGTGAGGCCATTTTTCCCCGCCATCTGCTGCGCGCCGCGCTGACTGAGGCCGACGCCGTGTCCAAAGCGGCGGGTTTGGATGTCGAAGGAGACGAGGTTGCCAAGAATGTTCTTGTTCTCCTGAACGCTGGTCACTTCGCAGTCGGCGGAATTGATCTTGAGTCCGAAGTTGGGCTTGAGGTCCTCGTAGATGTCCAGGCTTGCGGTCAGCGGCTGGTCCAGCACCACCACGTCCGACCGGTAAGTGGCGGAAGACTGCGCGGCTTCCTCTGCGGTAAGCTGCGTGAACTTCTTGGCCTGCACCTGCATGGAGACGTCGAGCCGTGTGAACATGCGGTTGCCGCCTTCAAACTTGGGCGCGGCGGGCGTGATGGACAGGACCTTCACGATGCCGATGTCCGCCAGCTCTTCGCTGCAGCCCAACGCCGCCATTTGCTCGGCCAGGCCGCTTTTCAGCGCCTTTTGGATCCGGCTGGGCAGCTGCGATCCGTCGGCGGTCAGCGTCAGCGTCTTGACCACGCTGGAGGCGTTCGCCAGGTCGTAGGGGTCGTCCCGGACGTCCAGATAGCCGTAATCGCCGGAATAGCCCCAAATCTGGTTGGGCAGCGCCGTCTGACCGCCGTTTGAGGCGGTGAAGTAGCAGGTGGCGTAAGCGCCTTTGTAGAGGCCGGTGACGCCGCGGGTCGCGTCCACCGCCTGAATGGCATTTTCAGTATCCGGGTCGAGGCCGCGGAACACCTGATCGCCGGTGGTATCCACCACGTCGTAGGCGCGGTTCCCCGCGCCCGCCTTCCGGCTCATGGCGTAGGTGCGGGCGGCCACCGCCTGCGCCTTCAGCGCCTCGATGGGGAAGGAGTCGCTCATTTCGTAAGGGATGACGCCGTACAGGTAGTCCTCAATGTCCAGGGTGACGACCGGCATGATCACACCCTTGTCGTTTGTCAGCTTTAGATCGCCGCAGTAGATGTTTTCGCGGCCGGTGTCGTGGATGATGAGCCCCGCATGGGGATCGTCCGACGCGGCACGGGTCAGCGTCAGAGACGTACCCATGTTGAGGGTCAGGCCGCCGCAGCTCAGGTAGAGGCTGTCGCCTTCGACGGCGACGGACAGGTCGGTATCCGCCTGAAAGCGGAAGCCGCTGTCGTTTTCGATCGAATAGGGGCCGGTGAGGGTAATGCCCAGCGCTACGGGCGCGTCCAGGGATTTAAGAAGTACCCGGATCAGCGCCGTCTCTTCGGTGGTGCGTTTCTCAATCGTGGGCAGCACGGATTCCGGCGCGACCGTTGCGCTCACAGCCACGGGGGCGGTCGCCCCGGCGGTTACAGCGGCGGTTGCCCCCAATGTTACCTCCTGCGTGGCGGCGGCAGTCGCGTCAGCTGTCGCCCCGGCAGTTTCCGCGGGGGTCTCGTCAGCTGTCGCCCCGGCGGTTTCTGCGGGGGTCTCGTCAGCCGTCGCCCCGGCGGTTTCCGCGGGGGCCGTGTCAGCCATCGCCCCGGCGGTTTCGTCGGAGGCGGCTCCGGCGGTTGCTCCGATCGTCTCCGTGGGAAGGGGTGTCTGGGCCAGGGTTTCCTGAGTGGGTTGGCTCCAGGGAAATGTGAACGCGCAGCCCGATACGGCGACGCCAAGCGCCACAAAAAGCGCCAGCAGGAGCAGCCTTCGGGGGTTTACATGTTTCATCGTCAACCTCCACAGCACATGGAATCAGTTTTTCGACGCGATTTCCTGTCGAACTGTTCCATTTGTGGAAAAGTATGAGCGAATTGGCAATGACCCATGCGGTTTTCCAGAAAAATGTCAATGGAATCAAGGGTGCTCCCGCTTGAGGGGAGCGGCAGCCGGCGGGTAGCGGATTCTACCGGCGCGCCTGTCATCCGGCAAGAGGAGCAGCTCACGGGCCAAAACAAACACAAGCGCAGGAGCGTATGCCGCCACTGCGCTTGTGCTATCCATTGATCCATTTATATTGGGTCCAGGGGCATCATGCCCCCGGCGGGCGGTTCGGCGGGTGGAGCCCTCCGGCGAAGTTTCAAGGGCGGAACCCTCCGGCGTTTCCCTTACTGACCGGCCAGCCTGGCGATGGCGCGAGCCATGATCTTGACGGCCAGCATGAATTTTTCGATGTCCACGTGCTCGTCGGGCATGTGGCAGGTTTCCTCGTCGCCAGGGAAGCCGATGCCGAAGGCGACCGTCTGGGGCATCATACGGGAGTAGGTGCCGCCGCCGATGGCGACAGGGTAAGCGGGCAGGCCCGTGGCCTCGTGGTAGACTTCGAGGAGGCCCCGCACGACTTCGCTGTCCGCCGGGACGTGCAGCGGCGTATGGCTGCGAAGCTTCGTGACCTGAACGCCCCAAGGCGCCATCGCGGTGACGGCGTTTTCCACCATGGCCGTCTCGTTGGCCGAGATCGGGTAGCGGTTGTCCAACTCCACGGACAGCCTGTGTCCGTCGCAGCGCAGAATGCCCAGGTTGGAGGTCAGCGCGCCGGATTCCTTATCGGAGATCGCAATGCCCAGCCCCGCGCCATCATGGGTGGTTCCGATGACGCTCGCAAGGCCTTCAATGGCGCAGCCCGCGGCCCCGCCCGCGCCCAGTTCGTGGAGCGTAACCAGCAGCATGCCAGCGGCGTTCAGCCCCAGGTGGGGCAGTGACGCGTGGGCGGAGACGCCCCTCGCGGTGATCTTCGCCCGGCCCTCGCCCGCGGCTTCGGCGGTCAGATCGAAGCCGGGGTGCGCCTTGCGGACGGCGGCAAGCTTTTCCTGAAGCGCGGGAAGCGACAAGGCCGCCGTACCCACCAGCGCCGTCGCCAGGCCCGGCACCACGTTGCAGCGCAGGCCCGCCTCCATTCCGTAGAGCGGAATGTCCGCATCCGACACGCTGTCAACCTCCGCCGACAGGATCAGGTTCAGCCCGCCCTTTTCGATGTTGATCAGCGGGAATTCCGCGTCGGGGGAAAACCCGTAATCCGGCAGATCCGAATGCTCCCGGTAGTAGCGCATATCGCTCATGCCGGTTTCCTCGTCACAGCCGGCGATCAGGCGCACCCTGTGTTTGAGGGGGATGCCCGCTTCCTGAACCGCGCGCATCGCGAACAGCGCGCCCAGCGCCGGGCCCTTGTCGTCGGTGACGCCCCGGCCGTAGAGCTGGCCGTTCTCGATCTCGCCGCCAAAAGCGCCGTGCACCCAGCCGTCGCCCGCGGGCACCACGTCCAGGTGGGCCAGAATGCCCATGGTCTTGTCGCCCGCGCCCATCTGGGCATGGGCGGCATAGCCGTCAAATTCGCGGACGTCAAACCCCATCTCCCGGGCGTCTTCCAGAAACAGGTCCAGCATCCGGCGGACTTCCGGGCCGAAGGGCGCGCTATCCGCGCTTTTGGGCGCCTGTACGCTGGGGATGGCGATCCAGGTTTTGAGCTTGCCCAAAAGTTCCTCCCGGTAGGATGCGACGATTTGATCCAGCTTTTCATAATTCATGTTTCTTCTCCGCCTTTCTGCGCGTGAAAATGCTGATAGACAATTTTCGAAAGCGCGGGCCCGACGCCCTCGGCTGCGGCCAGTTCTTCCTCTGAAGCGCTTTTGAGCGCCTCGACGGTTTTAAACTGCTTGAGCAGCGCCTTTTTCTTCTTCGGCCCGACGCCGGGGATGCCGTCCAGCGAGGAGGTGGCCGAATGCTTGGCCCGGAGTTTTCTATGGTGCGTGATGCCGAAGCGGTGCGCCTCGTCCCGCAGGCGCTGGATCAGGTGAAGCGCCTCGCTGTGCCGGTCGAGAAGCAGCGACTCGTCCGCCTCTGGCAGTACGATTTCCTCGATGCGCTTGGCCAGACCGAACATGCGCACGTCGCCGCCCGCCGCCCGCATCGCCTCAAGCGCCTCGCCCAGCTGCCCGCGCCCGCCGTCGATCAGGATCAGGTCCGGGATGTCTGAAAACTTGCCGCCCAGCGCGGGCAAGCCCTGCGCCTCCCGTTCAGCCTTCTCGGTCAGGCCGTGGATAAAGCGGCGGGAGATGACCTCGTGCATCGACGCGAAGTCGTTGGCCCCTTCGACGGTCTTGATGCGGAAGTGGCGGTACTCCTTGGGCGCGGCCACGCCGTCGATCATGACCACCATGGACCCAACCGACTGCGCGCCCTGGGTGTTTGAAATGTCGTAGCCCTCAATGCGCCGGGGTGGCGCGGGCAGATCCAGTGCCTGCTGAAGCTCCTTCAGCGCTCCGAAGGTTCGCGCGTAGCTCTTCTGTAGCTTGAGCTCGCGGATTTCGGCCTCGTCAAGGTTGTTCCGGACCGCCATTTCCACAAACCGTTTTTTATCGCCCCGTTCGGGCGTCGCAATGGAAACCTTCACGCCCTTAATGCCGGTCAGAAACAGCTCGATGGCTTCCTGGTCGGCGGGTGGCTCGGGCGTCAGGATGGCGCGGGGAATCGACTCCGCGTCCTGATAGTGCTGCAGCATGAATTGAGCCATAAGCTCGCCCGCTTCCTCGTCGCCGGATCTTGGCAGCGTATAGTGCTGCGCCCCGATCAGTTTGCCGCCCCGCATGGAGAGCACCGACACCAGCGCGTCCGCGCCCTGGGGGGAGGCGGCGATCACGTCCTGATCCACGTCGCGGACGGTGGTGGCTTTCTGCTTTTGCA
>CALGYL010000069.1 GCA_937934775.1 uncultured Clostridia bacterium | reverse complement strand
TTGGAAGTATACCATGACCTTATCTTTTCTGTACAGTTTAGTGTAGCCTATCCACCTTTTTCTTTTGCTCAAATACTTAGGAACAAGCAAGTCAATGAAACATTCCACTCAGCAATCCGATCAATACCTTATACCGCCTCGTCCTCCTCATCGACCATTGTGGCGCATCCATCTGGCACTTCCGTAATCGAAAGGCTCTGGTAATACTGCTCCGCCAGCGCAGTCATCTGGAAGGGCGCGGTCGGGTCGAGGCGTTCGACGAGGGCCTGTAGGTCCTCGATGGGGACGTTGAAGAATTCCTTCCACAGGTTGACCTTGTTGACCCGGCGATCATTCAGCTCCTTGTGCAGCGCGCACTCCAGCGACACGGCGTCTTCAGAAAAGATGAAGCTGTGCACGTCGAACGGGAACGGCACGCTGGCGTCGCCCAGTTCGTTGACGCGCTCCTGCGGCTCCAGGCGGCGGGTCATGCCCACCTTGAACACATGGTCGCCAAAAGAGCCGATGTTACTAATGATGTAGACCGTGCCAGACTTGCCGTTCTGAAGGCGGATGATGTCTTCTTTCTTCTCCTCCACGGCATCAAGCTGGTGCTGAAGCTCCAGGAGGCGGGCGTTCAGCGTCTGGACGGCGCCTTCGTCGGCGGACGGCGTCTGGGCGAGTTGGGCGGCCACGCGCTCCATCTCGGTACGGTACTTCTTTTCCTCGCTCTCCATCTTTCTCTGCTCCTGCTCCAGGCGCTTGCGCTCCTCTGCCTCCTGGCGCATCTGCTCCTTGATCGCCCGCTGCTCCTCCCGGGCGCGCTCGCGCTGGACGTAGTACTCGTATTCGATGGCGACCGCCTCCAGATAGAATCCCTCGATCTGGCCGATGAACCGGCGTAGCGTCGGGGCGATGCTCTGGTTGCCATCGGACGCGATGACGTAGTACCGCTCCGTAAGCGCCTTCACAGCGTCCTGGGCGGTCTCCAGTTTCCCGTAGTTGATCGAGTGCAGGGTGTTTTGAAGCTCTGCCTCGAGGGCCAGCACCATGAGCTTGTAGATCGTCGCGTTGGCTTTCGTCGTGTACCGCTTCTCATAGGCGGTAAAGACCTCCCGCACGCGCTGTTCGTTCTGGCGGTACCGGGCGCGCAATGCCTTCATCGTCATGCAATTTAGTTGAACCGGCGCGATGGATGAAAAGTCACAGGCGTCGAAGGCTGGGCGCAGTTCCCGGTATTCCGCCTCTGGAGACATGAAGGCATCCATGGCGTGGCGCATGCTGTTGAAGAGCGGCGCGGCCTTCAAAATGCGGTTCTCCGCGGTCTTGGCCTTTTTTTCAACGGCGTCGAGTTCCGCAGAGGCACCGGCGACCGCAGTGCTCAGACTCTCCAGCATGTCCGTCTTCTGTGTGATTTCCGTAGACAGGCGGCGCTCCATCGCCTCCAGGTTTCGCAGCGCCCGGGACTTTGCCGCTTCCTGCGCTTCGGCCAACAGTCTGGCGGCGTCCGACGCATGGGCAGAAGCCTCAGCGGCTTCCCGCTTCAGTCGGCCAATCTCCCCTTCGTATTGGGCCAGCTGCTCGCACTTCGGACACAAGCCTTGCGGATTCACCTTGAGCAGAAATCCATGTTCACCACAGCGCTTGCACGTTGCCATGAGAAAGCCTCCCTAACTGTCTTATGTGTTCTCCCCCAGGAGCTTGAAAAGGCCCGATTCAGAGAATATCGTTATCGGGACACCCTTTTCCTGCAGCTCAAGGGCCTTGGATACTTTTGACCCATAGTTGCCGAATTTCCATTCAGTTGATCCCATGCCGCCAACCGCCAGAAAGTCCGTCTTCTTGGATACGCTGGTAACGACCACGCCGCCCACCGCCTCGATGGCCTTGCCGACGTCCGATTTTTCGCCGTGTTCAAAATTCCCGCTCAGGCAGAAGCACTTGCCGGAAATGCACACTTTTTCTTGTTCACAGCCGCGTGGGTCGACCTCCAGTGGGGCGGTGAAGCGTCGGATCGTGGCGATCAGGGCGTCGGACTCCGACTTTGTGATGGTGCCGTCCTCTATTATGTCCGTCACGGTGGCCAGGATGTTGTCGAACGGGTACACGCCCGAAAGATGCATGTGGCCTTTGAGCCACCGCATGAGCGTATCCAACTCGTGCTCATTGATCACGTTGTCGCAGGCGATGCCGTCCAGAATGCCAAAGAGTACCTGTATGGCGAGCGTCGCTTCCGTGAACATCTTTGATCTTTCCGCCGGCCTTGCGACGCCCAGAATCTCCGCATATTCGATGGCGGTGATGTAGCGGTCCTCCAGCGCGCCTAAGAGCACTTCGATGCATTTTACGATCTGCGGGTCGTAATCCAGGTCCGAATTGTCCTCGATCCACTCGTCAAGGGCACCCAATTCTTCCGGCAAGATGACGTTGTCCCCACCGATGCCGTACACCAGCCCGGCCAGCTCGTTCAGCGCTTTATCGGCTCTGGAATCCGAGAAGGTGGTCTTTCGAGGGCATCCCGCGTAGTGATAGACCGATACATCAGCGTCCCGGATTTCATGCTCGGAGCGGATGCGATCGAAGATTTCCATGCAAGCTTGCGCGTCCGCCAGCGCATTGTGGTGATCGGTGAGCGGTATTCCCATCATCTCGCATAGTGAACCCAGGCCGTATCCGTCGGGTGAATTGATCCAAGCCCGCGCCAGCCGCAGCGTGCAGAGGTAATAGAAGTCGGTCATAGGCAGACCATAGCGTTCGAGGGCGGCGGAGAACGCACAAAGCTCTACGCTTGCGGCGTTGTGGGCGACGATGACGCCGGAAGTCATGAACCCTTCGATTTCGCGCCAGACCTCCGGGAACTTCGGGCATCCAGCCACCATGCCCGGTGCGATCCCGTGAATCCGGATGTTTATGCGGGCAAAGGGCGCTTCCGGATCGATCCGATATTTCTTCCGGAATACCTCCCGGCCGTCCTCAATCCGAATAATTCCGATCTCACAGATGGAAGCCCTGCTGGGATTTGCTAATTCGACATCGATGAAGGAAAATCCACTCGTGGTCAACATCCGGCTCACTCCTTCGTATGCAACGAATTTGGCGGCGCATCTGGCAGCGTGAGAAAAGACCGCCAAATAAACATGAGAGCATGTGCCTGAATATTTTCATCAGACACATTATAGATTAATTATTGGGAAAAAACAATCAACGATGTATGCTAATTTGTACGCCCACCAATAAAAATGAATTGCTTTTTATCCGTAGATCCGATGGCGATTGCCTCTACTGTTTATGCAAACGGCCTGATGGCAAATCGTTTTGCCCTTCGGTGCGGGTAAGAATTGTTTCGGATTCCGGAGTGTCAATATTCAGCCGTTTTCCTTTGCCATCCGAATTGTCCTGCTTCCAAAAAGCTGCCATCCGATTTTCCCAAATCTGATGGCAGCTTTTTTGCGTCATTTCTGCCATCAGAATTGCCCTCATCAAAAGCAAAACACCGATGTCAAACATCGGCGGAAGCCCCGTATTTGCTGGGTTTGTAGGCTCATCCAGGAATTTCAAGACCAGCGCCTTCAACCACTCGGCCATCTCTCCAAGAGATAAAACCAGCATTAGCTATTATAGCAGGGTTTCCAGGCGAAGTCAACGCCCAAATTCGGATTTTGGTGGGCCTGCTGGGGTGTTTTGGGGCTGTTTTGGTGGGGTGGGACGGTTTCCCGGAGAAAATGGCGTCTGGGTATCGCTGATCCTGGATCAGACGTATGGGAGAAATCGGGTGGGAAAAGCAGTGATGTTTCGCATAGGTGCATATAGTGTGTGATGTCAGGTATATTGCGTTTTCTGACTCCACCCCTACTTGATGCGGAAAACTTTGCCCTTTGCGGAAAAAGGCAAGGCAGCCCCCTCGGGGATCAGGTAGGCGTGCTCACGGCCGTACACCACCAGGCGGTCCTCGCAGTATCCGTCTGTGATGATAAGGACCGGCGCGGTTTCAGGAAAATCATCCGCGTAATGCAGAAGGTCAATGCCCGGTTGCAGCACCGTGCCGCCGCGGCCCTTGACCTTCACGGTCCCGGCGATGTCCTCCGGCTTCATGTAGCCCTGATCGTAGGCTTCGGCATCGCAGAACACTACACGGGCCGCGGGCACGTCCCGAGACATACTGTAACTGGCGATGGTGCCCAGCGCGGCAGCCAGAAGGCCTCGCTCCATCGAGCCGGAGGTATCCAGCACCACGCCGAAGGTGCGCCCGTCCAGCGCGGCCAAGTTGACCACGCCGCTGGGGCGCGGGATGTCGGGCGTGGAAGATTGGCGACGGCTGGGGCGGGCGTAGGAACGCACTTTCTCCAACGGCTCGAACTGCTCGTCAAACCAGCGTGCCAATTCCACGTCCCAGGGGATCGGCGGGCAATTGAGCGCGCGGATTTCCTCGATAAGGCCTTCGGGCAAATATCCGCGTCCTTGTTCCTGGTGGTAGCTGAGCCCCTGACTGAGCGCGCGGCGGTAAAACGCGTCCAGATCCATATCGCCGCCGGAGCGTGTATCTCCCGGCAGGATGTCCCCCAGCCCCACGCCGCGCAGCGTAGCCAGCTTCCGGTAGGTGCGAATGTCGGTCACAATGCGGTCGTACACAGCCTCCGCATTCAGCCCTTTGAACTGCTCGTCGTACAATAGGCCTTCAGGCCGCTCGCCCAGGCTCATTTCGGTCAACCAGCCGTTGATCACGTAATCGCAGGCCACGTTCCACAGATAGGCGTCGCGCCAGGCGTGGCGCGCGTCGTGACGGAGCGCCGCGTGCAGGAACTCATGCGCCATCACAAAGCGGCATTCCGCCTCGTTCAGGCCCGCGGCAGGATTGATGTAAATCTCCTGAAGGCCTGAGGAGATTGCCGCGATGTGAATCTCCATCCGTTGGCACACAAGCGGGTCTTCGATCAATTTGAACGACGCCGCAATGGCGCCCAGCAGCGGATAGCTCGAAATGAACCACGCCTTTATGCGCGCGGCCAAGGACAAGGTTTTTACAGGGTCCCAGGCAGTCAGGCTTTCCTGAACCCCCGCCGCGACGCTGACCGCACCCTTGACTGCCGCGCCCAGCCCGGCCGCCAGCGCACCCGCCCAGGAGCGTGGCTGCTGATGCCAGCGGTCGTTGTCCCATTCCCCCATGTACAGGTCCGGGGCGTCGCCCGCGGTTCCATAGCCCAGATGGTCCGGCGGGATGCCCTCTTCCACAAAGCGGCGGTACAGCCGTTCTTCCGTGTGGATGCCGGATGGCAGCAGGTGTTCGTAGGGCGGCTTCCCGAACTTCAGATCGGAGAGGAATTTCTCCGCCACCAGGTCGCAGGCGACGCGCCACTCCAGCGGAGATGTCTTTTCCTGAAAGTGCTCCAGCCCCAGGTGTAAAAGGCAATGCGCCAGCGCGTGCGCCCACACCTCGGGTTCTGCGCGCACCTTCGGGTTGCAGTAAATGTAGCCATTACGGGCGACGACCGCCAGGCCATCCTTGGGGCAGTGGGGAATGTCTTCCGCGCGGTATACGCGCACATGTTCCCATAGCGGCGCAAAGACCGGATGCCGCGCGACCATCTGACAGCCTTCCCGGAACTGTCTGAGCGCGACGTCCTGCTGCTCCCGGACCTTCTTCTTGGACTGTGAAGCCATTACTTTGCTTTCTTTTCCGCCAAGCGGGGCAGGTCGCGCACGATCTCCACCATAAACCAATCGGGCAGCGAATCGCCGTCCATGGGGGAAACGGTCAGCTGTGCGATCTCCAGGCTGATGTTCGCCAGGTCTTTCATCAGCGCCTTGGCGCGCACCGAGAGCTGCAACGCGCTGCCGGAAAGGTTGTTCTTGTCCGGAGGCAATTCCTTGATCAGCTGCGCGCGGAAGCTCTGGGCCAGGAAATACAGCACATCCCGGTCCTCCGGCGCTGCGGGCCACTTCAAATCCCCGTCGAGGATCGCGGACAGCGCGTAGCGGTTTCTGACTTGCTTGACGAACGCACGAAACTGCGTGGCATGGTGAGGGGACAGACAACCGCCCGCCAGGATTTCCAACTGGTCGTCCGTCACGCCTTCGCCATAGCTGTACAAAGCGTCCGACAGCATGTGCCAGCTGCGCGGCGTTGAGAAGGGCTCCTCCGTCTTGGGCGGCTGGCGCCACAGGTGGTCGGGCCGGAGACCGATGTATTCCAAAATCCAAGGGTGGATGCCGTGCTGCCCGGCCCATTCCAGCCAATCCCGGTGGGATGCCACCAACTCCACATGGAACATGCGATTGATCAGCGCGGAGGACATGGGCTTGACGATGGCGCTGTCCTGCGCGCGGTTCCCCGCGCCGACGATGATGGATCCCTTGGGCAGCATATATTCGCCGATGCGCCGGTCGTGGATCAAACTGTAAAACGCCTTCTGCACCTCTTGCGAACAGGCATTGAGTTCATCCAGAAACAGGCAGTAAGGCTCCTCCCGCGCGATCATGCGCGGCGGGCAGAATACGCTCTTGCCGTCCACGATCTGCGGCACGCCGATAATGTCCTCCGGAGCCAACTGGCTGCCCAGCATCGAAACGCAGGGCAGGCCCAGTTCCAGCGCAAACCTCTCCACGATGGACGATTTGCCGATGCCCGGCGCGCCCCAGATAAACACCGGCCGAACGGACGCCACGTTCAAAAGAACATCCAGCAACTGATGCTGATTGACGGTGACAGATATGTTCATGGATGTCCTTTCGTTAGGAATGTCTGATGACTTATTCTAGCAGAAATGCGGCGCTTGATCAAGGCTGGGGATTGATTCTGATTTGACACGCTCTGCAATCATGTTTCCCTTGATCTCCCTTTTGCAGATCGGGTGTATCCATTTTTGTACGCGCATTTCCGGGTGGCTGTGTTATAATTGACAACGAAAGCGGAACAGGACCGGTCTTTGAATGCGCATTGTTGAGCCGGATCGATCGCATCAAAGGCCGATGGACGGTGCAGGGCGCCGACCGGCCCGAACCCTTGGGCTGGCCAGCCGGAGTCCGAATAATGCATTTGGCAAGAGCGCATGCCTGACGGATGTCGCCGCGCCGCAAATCCGAATCGCGGGATAATGGTTTTCACAAAAGGTAAAAGCCAGACAGAGCGGGAGGCGGGACGAATGTGGAAGATTCTGCTCGTGGACGACGACGCGGTTGTCCGAAAAGGCATCCGGCTGTCGATCGACTGGCGGGCGCAGGGCTTTGAAGTCGTCGCGGAGGCGGCGAACGGCAAGCGCGCGCTGGAGCTGGTCGGTGAATGCCGACCGGACATCCTTTTGACCGACATCCGGATGCCGGTGTGCGACGGGCTGTGGCTCTGCGAGCAGGTCGCCGAGCGGTACCCGGAGGTGCGGATGGTCATCTTTTCGGGGTACGAGGATTTCGACTACGCGCGGCGCGCCATCCGCGTCGGCGTTCAGGAATACATCGTAAAGCCGGTCGACGCCGCGTTTCTGCTGGAGTCGCTTCGAAAGATCGCGGGGTCGCTGGCCCGCGCGGAGGAGGCGCGCCGCTTCCGGGCGCGCTCGGAGGGCGTCGCGGCGGACATACTGGGCGGGCGCGACATCACCAATGCGATCGTGCTGCACTCCGTGAAGTACGTCGAGGGCAACTATATGAACGACGTCGACGTGTGCGCGGTCGCCGGCGAGATGGGCATATCGGAGAATTACTTCAGCCGCATCTTCAAGGCGGAGACGGGGATCAACTTCATCGAATTCCTGAACCGCTACCGCGTCGAGCGGGCCAAGGTGCTTTTGTCCCAACCCGATCTCAAGGTCAACGACGTGTCGGAGATGGTCGGCTATCAGACGTACAAGTCCTTCCACCACAACTTCACCCGGTACGCGGGCCAGGCGCCCGCCCGGTTCAAGGAACACCGCCATGAATAGTAGGAAGCGCTTCGTCAGCCTCCGTCTCAAGATCCTCGTGGTTTTGTTCGTCGTGGCGACGATCCCGATCATGCTGACGGGCTACATGATGTACGCGCAGCTGGTCGCCACCCTGACGCAGAAGCAGGACACCGCCAGCCTCAATTCGCTGGGCAGCGTCGCCACCAACGTCACGACCATCATGGACAATGTGCGCGAGATCTCGCTGCAGATCATCCAAAACGAGGACCTGGCGACGCTGCTCAAAAACACGAGCACCAGCGGCGTCGGGGCGTCGAACGCATACCTGTCCGTCATGAACAGCATGGCCTTCTACATCGGTCAGAAGGGCTATCTCAGCGCCATCCGGGTTTTCAACGACAGCCTGGAGGTCTCGCGCGCCAACGGCATCAACGTGCTGCGAGATCAAACGACGCCCCCGGACATCGTCAAATACGCAGATTCGCTCAAAGGCGGGCAGGTGTGGTTCAGCGACTTCATGGCCTACCGCTATACCACCGGAGGGCGGCATGTGGTCTCCATGCTTCGCAACGTCAATTCGCTCAACAACCCCGCCGTGAAGCTGGGCACGCTGCGAATCGACATCGACGAGCGGGCGCTGGCGCAGCTCTTCGTCAGCGAGGTCAAAACCTACGGCGGACAGGTCTACCTGGTGGACAGCGCCGGGAAAATCCTGTCCGCCAGCGACAGCGCCACGCTGCAGACGCCCATCGGCGGCGTCATTCCGGCGGAATCCATCGTGCCCGGCGCGGTGGAAGCCAGCGGCGCAAAACTGGTCTGCACCGTTCCGGTCTCGGGCAGCGAATGGCGCATCATCAGCGTGATGCCCATCAGTTATATCCTGAACGCTACGTCCGGCGCGCGCCGCATCCTTCTGGCCAGCGTACTGATCAGCTTCACGCTGTGCGTTTTGCTGTCGCTGCTTACGTCGCGCTACCTGCTCTCGCCGCTGATGAAACTGGCCGACCAAATGAAGCGGCTCAAGGAGAACAACTACCGCGTCAGCGTGCGGCTCGACAGCAACGACGAAATCGGCGTATTGTACGAAAGCTTCAACGAAATGTCCAACCGGCTGGACGAACTGATCAACCAGGTGTTCGAGCAGAAGCTCCGGCAGGAGGAGACCGAGCTCAAGGCGCTGCAGGCGCAGATCAACCCGCACTTTTTGTACAACAACCTCGATACCGCCTACTGGATGAGCCGCCTGGAGGGCGCTGACAAGACCGGGCGGATCGTACAGGCGCTGTCGAATCTGTTCCGCCTGAGCATCCGCGACGCGTCGCAGGTGATCCCGGTCGCGACCGAGCTGGAGCACATCCAAAATTATATCGTGATCCAGGAGATTCGGTTCGACGAATCGGTGCGCTTCGCGTTGGATGTCATGCCCGGCGTAGAGGATATGGGTACCGCGCGCTTCGTATTGCAGCCGCTGGTGGAAAACGCGCTCTACCACGGGATACTGCCCGGCGGCGAGGGCGGGTGCGTGGACATCCGCCTGTGGGCCGAGGAAGGCGACCTGCTGTTTTCAGTCAGCGACGACGGCGTCGGCGGGGACCCGGCCGAGATGGAGGCGCTGCTCTTGGGCGACGCGATCGAGGGCACCCGCGGCCTCGCGATCCGGAACGTTCACCAGCGGATACGGCTGCGCTACGGCGAGCGCTACGGCCTGTCCTTTTTCCGGAACGGCGCGGGCGGCATCACCTCGACGGTGCGCCAGAAGGCGGCTCCGTTCGCCGCTTCACCGGGAATCAATCCTCCGGGAAAGAATCTTGGATAAAATGATTGAAAATTGGATACAGATTCAGGACGTGCCCGATTATAATGCGGATTGTAGGTTATCCATCCAATAAGTGAAGGGAGTTCCTCATATGAAGCATCGGGCCGTACAACTTTTCTGCCTGGCGCTGTGCGCATGCTTGCTCCTCGCGTCCGCGACCGTCGCGCAGGCGCAAAGCGAGAAGATCACGTTGACCATGCTCGACCACGCGACGCCTGAGAACGCGCAATCAGGCAACACGGAAGCGCAGCTCTACCGCAACGCCATCGACCTGTGGCTGAAGAACAACCCCAACGTGGAGCTGAAGGAAGAGTCGATTTCCCACGAGGTCTATGAGACCAAGATCAAGACGCTGGCCGCCGCCAACGAACTGCCCGACATCTTCATGGCGCTGCCGACCTACATGAAGTCCTTTTACGACAACGGCCAGATCGTCGACCTGAAACCCCTCATTGACGCCGACCCCGAGTGGAAGGACCGCTATCAGGACGGCGCGCTGGGCGACTTCGAATACGGCGACGTGATCCTGGGCGCGCCGAGAATCGCCATCTACAATTCGCTGATCCTCTGGAACAAGGAGATCTTCGCCAAGTGCGGCTACAACGAATTCCCGAAGACCGCCGAGGAATTCAAGGAGTGCGTGGCCAAGCTCAAGGAGAACGGCTACATCCCGATGGCCTGCGGCAACAAGGGGCAGTACGCCATCTCGTCCCAGAACATGCCGGGCATCCTGTTCAAGTTCTGCAGCAAGGACTGGTATGACAAGATCCGGAACAACGGGGAAGCGTCCTTCACCGACGAAGCGCCGCTTTCCGCGATCAAGTATCTGGACGAGCTGATGAAGATGGGCCTGTTCAACGAGGACGTCAACAGCCTCGAGCAGAGCCAGGCGCGCCAGCTCTACTACAGCGGCAAGGCCGCGATGGCCGCCGAGGGCTCGTGGATCATCGGCAACTTCATCAACGAGACCACCCAGGATGTCCTCGACAAAACCGAGATCACCGTGTTCCCGGTGACCGAGGCGCACCCGGAGTACGCCGGGCAAATCGTCGGCGGCCAGGGCTGGGGCCTGAGCCTCAACGCCAACCTGACCGGTGACAAGCTGGCGGCCGCAGCGGACTTCCTGAAAACCTTCACCGACCCGTCGATCCAGGCGTTCGCGGTGGAGGGCGGCATGGTCGGCATCACCAAGGACATCCCCTACGACGAGAGCAAGCTCAACCCGTTCTACCTGAAGTTCCTCAAGAGCGTCTCCGCCTATGATACCGTCGTCGGCTGCCCCGAAGTGCAGCTGTCGGCCGAGTACATGGACGCCAGCTATGTGGGCTATCAGGAGCTGTCCGTGGGCGAGGTCACGCCCGATCAGCTGGCCGAATCGCTTCAGTCGGCGCTCAAGGGTTCCTGACGCGCTCAAGGGTATCCATCCGGAGCGGGCGGGCTTTGCCCGCCCGCTCCGCAGCTTTCGTAGGGGGTTGAGACCTTGCAAAAGACCATCGCGAGAAACCCGCTCAAGCCTCCGGGATATCAGCTCTTTCTGTATCTTCTGATCCCGGTGGGGCTGTACCTGTTCATTGTCGTCGCGCCGATCCTTCTTTCCGCCTACTTCAGCCTGTTCAACTGGAACGGCGGGCCGAAGATGAAGTTCGTCGGCTTCGCCAACTACGTGAAGACCTGGCAGGACCCGGTCTTCTGGAAATCGTTCAACAATACGATGTTGTTCACCGCGCTGATGACGTTGGGGCAGGTGGGCATCGCGTTCGTCTTCACGCTGTTCTTTACGATGAAGTGGGTGAAGTTCGTCACCTTCCACCGCACGGTGATGTTCTTCCCCAACGTGATTTCGGCGGTCATCATCGGGCTCATGTGGCAGCTGATCTACAACAGCGACATCGGCCTTTTGAACGCGTTGCTGCGCGCCGTGGGTCTGGGCGACCAAATCCGCGTGTGGCTGGGCGACCCGAAGATCGCGATGTACTCGCTGGCGGTGCCGGTTATCTGGCAGTACGTGGGCTACTACCTGATCATCCTGATGAGCGCGGTGGGCTCCATCCCCAAGGACATCTTCGAAGTGGCGGAGATTGACGGCGCGGACGGCTGGAAGCGCAGTGTGTACATCACGATCCCGATGATCTGGGATTCGCTGAAGATTTGCGTAATGATCTGCGTTTCCGGCTCGTTCAAGGCGTTCGACCACATCATGATCATGACCGGCGGCGGGCCGGGGCGCGCGACGTCGGTTTTGACGCTGTACAACTACAACGTCTCCTTCACCTCGATGAAGCTGGGCTATGGCTGCGCGATGGCAGTGGTCATCCTGGTGTTCTCGTTGATCCTCACCGTCGGAGTCAAGGCGCTGATGGAGGGCAAGCGGCATGCGGAATAAATGGATCGGCGCTTTCGGGCGCTTTCTGGTCAACGCGCTCATCTTGCTGTTTTCGCTGTCCTGCGTGTTTCCGATGGCGTGGGTACTCAATTCCTCGCTGCGCGAGAACAAGGCCTTCATGGGCAACAACGCCGCGCTGGCATTTCCGCTGTACCTGGAGAACTACCGGAAGGCCTTCGCGCAGACTGCGTTCTTCAGGAGTTTCGCGTTCTCCGGCATGCTGGGCGCGCTCAACGTGGTGTTTGTGATTCTGTTGTCATTCGTGACGGGGTACTTCCTGTCGCGCTACGAGTTTCGATTCAAAAAGACCATTTCGCTTTTGTTCCTCTCCGGCATGGTCATCCCGGTGCTGGCGCTGCTCATTCCGATCTTCATCCAGTTCAAGTACCTGGACATGCTCAACAAGCCTGTCACGCTGCTCATGACCTACGTCGCCTTCGGAATGCCCTTCGCGGTGATCCTGATGGAGAACTACATCCGCTCGATCCCACGGGAGATGGACGAGGCGGCCTACATGGAGGGCGCCACAACGACGCAGATGATGCGCAGCGTGATCTTCCCGATGTGCGTGCCGATGCTGTCCATTCTGACGATCACGTCGTTCATCGGCGCGTGGAACGAGTTCCCGTTCTCGCTGGTGCTGATGAGCGACCAGAACCTGCGCACGATCTCGCTGGCCATCCGGATGTTCAACCAGGAGCACACCGTCGACTACACGCTGTACATGGCGGCGCTGTTTTTAACCATCATTCCGGTCATCATCGTGTACGCGCTGTTCAGCCGCCGCATCATGGAGGGCATGACCATCGGCGCCGTGAAAGGATAGGGGCGCCATGACCATCGGCGAGGAAACAGCTTATGTGCGCCGCCTGGCGCGAGGCGTGGCGGAGATGGCGGATTCGCCGGAAAACCTCGAGCGGATCAATCGCTACAAGCGGATCAACGCGCTGATCCGGGATGTGCCCCCGATTTGCGCGCACCTTCCCCCGGACGCCGCGGACCGGATCCTGCACCCGGATCAGAAGTGCCAGGGTCCCTATCTAAGGGAGATCGAGCGGCAGCTCCTGGACCGGCTCAACCGCCCGGCCGCGGTGGACGACGATACCCCCGTCACGAAGAAGCTGTATTCCGGCTTCGCGCTCTCGATCGAGCCGTGGCTCGAAGGGTACAAGGACGTCCGGATCGGGGAACACAACGAATCCGCCCGATTTTCCCCCTGCCTTGTGGAGCCTTCGGATTTTTCCAAAATGCGCAAGCCGCGCATCCTGTACGACCGCGCCGCCACCGACAGGGCTTACGAACGGCTGGAGGAGCTGGTGGGCGATGTGCTCGAAGTCGAACGCGGAGAACCCTATCAGTCGACCATCGGCTGGGGCGACAGCCTGATCGATCAGTTCGCGGCGATGCGTGGGCTGGAAGCGATGTACTTCGACTTCGTCGACCAACCCGAATGGGTGCATCAGGTCATGCACTTCATGACCCAAAAGAAGCTGGAGCTGTTTGACGAGTACCGGGAGCTGGGGCTGTACGTCTCTAACTGCGAGGGAGGCTGCATCGGTTCGAGTAGCTTCGGGCTTACGGACGAACTGCGGGGCGGCGATCAAGCGGAGTCCGTCTCGGAGAAGAATCTTTGGGGATTCGCCCACGCGCAGGAGTTGTCCGGCGTATCGCCCGAAATGCTGGAGGAGTTCGTGCTGCCGTACCAGGCGCAACTGATCAACCGGTTCGGCCTCTCGCTCTACGGCTGCTGCGAGGCGATGGAGGACAAGATCGGGGCCGTCGAGCGGCACATTAAAAACCTCAGAATGATCTCCGTCAGCCCCTACTCGAATCCGGAGAAGGTTGCGGAGAAGTGCAGGGGCAAATACGTCTTCGCCTGGAAGCCGCATCCGGCGTTCATGGCGGGCTTTCAGACCAGTTCGGCACAGGCCGACCTTGAAAGGGCGCTGACCGCGGCAAAGGCCTGCTGCGTCACGGTGACGCTGATGGACGTGTACGACTATGGCGGCGATCCGGGCCGGTTCAGGCAATGGGTTCAGATGGCGAGGCGCGCGGCGCAGCGGATATTCGGCTGATTCATTTAAGAGGATTCTTTTACATAGAAAGAGGGAGCACCATGTGGTACGAGGGAAACTACCGGCGAATTTTTTTGGACATGCACATCGCGGACGACGACGACCGTTATCTCTCCAATGTCGACCCGGTCAAGCTGGTGGGGATGCTCCGGGACGCGGGCGCGCAGATGATCGTCGTCAAGTGCCGCACGCATACGGGCCTTGCGCACTACCCGACGAAGATCGGGCGGCAGCACAAAGGGCTTCACGGCAGGGACTACGTCGGTGAGATGATCGGGGAATGCCACAAGTATGGCATCGCCGCCAAGGCGTACTTCTCCCAGATCTTTGACAATTACGCCTACGAGCACCACCCGGACTGGCGCATGGTGGGTGGCAAGGGGTACAATTCCCGGGAACTGGAGCGCTACGGCGCCACCAGCATGGCGCGCTCCGGGCGGTACGGCGTGCTCTGCCCCAACAACGAGGAGTACCGCGCCTACGTGCGCGACTGCCTGACCGAGATCACAACCAACTACCAATTTGAGACGATCTTTCTGGACATGCCCTTCTGGCCGGAGGTGTGCTACTGCCCGAGCTGCCGCAAGAAATACTACGAGGCCACCGGGCGCGAGCTTCCCCGTACCGTCGACTGGAGCGACCCGGCGTTCCGCGAGTTCCAGTACCTCCGCGAGCAGTGGATGGCCGAGTTCGCGCACCTGTCCACCTTGGCGGTCAAGGCGGTTCGGCCGGAGGTGACCATCGAGCACAACATGGCGGTGGTGTCCGGCTCGTGGCGTATCGGGACCAGCGACCTGGTGGGCGACGAATGCGACTACATCGGCGGCGACCTGTACGGCGGCATACTGGAGCAATCGTTCATCTGCAAGTATTACCGGAACCTGACCAAGGCGCTGCCCTTCGTGTACATCACGTCGCGCTGCGATCCCAATCTTCAGTACCACACCACGACCAAGACGGCCGAGGAATTTTTGCTGCATGCGATGGTGGCGATGGTGCACGACGGCGCGCTGTCCATCTGCGACGGCGCGAACCCGGACGGCACGCTGTGCGAGGAGGTGTATGCGGGGCCTGTCAAGGAGGCGTTCACCGTCTCGCGGCAGTACGAGGGCTTTGTAAACGGCGACCTCCAGTCCGCCGCGACCGTGTGGTTCCCCAGCCACGCCAAGTACGATTGGAAGGAAAACGGTAGCCCCGTGTGCCTGGAGGACGACTACGCGCCCTACCCCAACCAATATCTGAAGGACAAGCTGAGCGCCTGCGACTGCCTGCGCACCGGCAACATACCCTTTGACGTGATCCCCAGCCGCAAGCTGGGCGCCGTTGCGAACAATCTTCTGATCGCCTCGAACGTGGTCAACATACGCGAGGAGGAAATGCGCGAAATCGAGTCCTTCGTATTGGGCGGCGGCAGCCTGTACTTGTCCGGGCACATCGGTCACCCGCGGCTTCTGGAACTGCTTGAAGCGGAGCATCTGGGGCAGACGGAGCACGACGTCACTTACATGAACCCGACAGAGGAAGGCGCGACCTGGTTCCCGGGCTTTACACACAGGTCGCCGTTGGCGCTGCAGGGGCCTCAGGAGCTGATCCGCCCCTACGGCGCGTGCCAGGTGCTGGCGACGCTGACGCTGCCCTACACCCTGACCGGTAAGCGCGAGTTCGCGGCGATCCACTCCAACCCGCCCGGGCAGGATGCCGGGAACCCGGCGGTCATTCTGAAAAACGTCGGAAAAGGGCGGATCTTCTACGCCGCCGCGCCGATTGAATCCTGCAAGCCCTACATGAGCCGCAAGGCCTTCATCGGCATCATCCGAAGCCTCGCGGGGCCGCTCCCGTTCGACTCCGACGCGCCGGGCCACGTGGAGGTGGTCGGCTGGGTCAAGGGCGGGCGGCAGTACTACGCGGCGCTGAACGAGCAGGAGAGCGCGCCTTTTGTGCCAATGGAGGGCATCACAATCACCGTGCCCCGCGTGCTCCATGCCGCTCGGGTGGCCGTGAGCGGCGAGCCGCTGGAGTTTTCCGTTCAGGATGGAAAATCGGCCGTCCGGCTCCCCAAGGTGGAAGTGTTTAAGATGATCGAGGTGGAGTAAGGCAAAGCGCAGTATTGCAGACCTCCCTTAGCGCGTGAAAGGCGGGCGGCTACTTCGGCAGAGCTGCCTGCCTTTCCCCGTCCCATTTATGCCCTTACCGCCTGCCGGAGGGTATTGTCGATGTCACCCTCGAAGAAATGGACGTACCTGTCGTATGGGATCTGCGTGCTGGCGTGACCAAGGAGCTTGGAAATAACCTTAATCTCCACGCCCCGGGCGTACAAGTTGCTTGCGAACGAGTGCCTCAGCGCGTGCAGACCTCGGTGTTCCACGCCCGCCGCCTCACAGGCCTTCTCCATGGTGGCCAGCAGATTCCGGCAGCTCAAGTGCTTACCGGTCTGGGTTGCGAACACGTAGGGACATCCTGCTACCTGCTGGGCTTTGAGGGAGAGTTGTTTACGCTTGTGCTTCCATACGCGAACACAGTCTGCATAAATGTGTTCTTGGAAGAATTATCGCGGAAATACCCGGACGATTACATCCTGCTCGTGCTGGACAACGCCGCATGGCACCACTCTGGCGCGCTGGTTGTCCCGGAAAACATCCGCCTCTACCCACTTCTGCCCTACACGCCGGAGCTGAATCCGATTGAGATGATCTGGGATGATATCCGGGAGAAGGGCTTTCGGAACGAGATTTTTGCTACGTTTAACAAGGTGATCGACCGACTATGTCAATCCGTAAGAAACCTCATGAGCCATCCTGAGAGGGTTGCCTCGATTACCCACAGAAAATGACTCTTCAACGCTTTATTATTTTAGGGCAACGCCGCACAATAGCAGACTGCGCTAAAATGCAGTGCGATGAAGACGCCATATCCATCCCATGTGCCCTTTAGTAGCCATGGTGGAACAGGGAATCAGGCTGCCAGAGACGGCCTGTCAGCCAAGATCAGATTCGCCAATGTGAAACGCATGTTCAGTGCCGCGACCTGTTTGATGAGTCCTCGGTACCGCGTTTTTCGGTATCGGAACATCCCCTTGACGACCGCGAAGACGTGCTCGACTTTTGCCCGGACGGAAGACTTTTCGCGCTCCCGGCGCTTGAGTTGACCCTGTGACCACAGCGAACGGTTCTTCATTTGGGATGGACGGCGGTTGATCTTGTATCGAATCTTCTTGCCCTGTTTGTTCTTGAGGATGGCACCCTCGCGCTTTTCCGCGCCCAGATAGCCGCTGTCCCCGTAGACGACTTCTTCCTCACCGGTCAGAAGATCCGGCATCGTCGAAACGTCGCTGACATTGGCCGCGGTCACCTTCACCTTCTGAACCAGCCCGCTGTCCTTGTCCACGCTGATATGCGCTTTATATCCGAAGCGCCACTGGTTCCCCTTCTTTGTCTGATGCGCATCCGGATCCCGCTGTTTCTCCCGATTCTTGATCGATGGCGGCGCTTCGATCAGCGTCGAGTCCACGATCGACCCCTTCTTGAGGATAAGACCCTTCCCCTGAAGGAGTTCCACAACTTGCCCGAACAGTTTTCCCTGCAATTCATTCTTGATCAGCAGGTTTCGGAACCGCCCCAGCGTATCCCCGTCGGGAACCTGGTTGCT
>CALGYL010000068.1 GCA_937934775.1 uncultured Clostridia bacterium | reverse complement strand
AGAAGTGGGGCTGCCCTCCGACCCCGCCGAAGTTGACGAGCTGTTCAAGACCTGGGACGGCTTCCTCGAGGCCGCCGAGAAGGTCTACATCCCCGGCAAGCGCTGGCTGGTGCCCTCCGCTTCCTACCTCTACGAGTGGTTCTGGATGAACCGCGACTTCTACAACGAGAAGCTGGAGCTCAACGTGGAGAAGGAAGGCGCGCTGGAAGCCCTGAACGCCGCCATCACCATGCGCCAGAAGGGCCTGGACGCCCAGATTGACGACATGTGGAGCAACGAGGCCAACGCGGCCTTCGGCTCCGGCGCCATCGCGACGGTCGCCGCGGGCTGCTGGTACGGCGGCTTCCTCAAGGGCTGGATCGCGCCCGACGCGACTGGCAAGTGGGGCGTCTGCCACATGCCCGGCGGCATCTCCACCTCCAACTGGGGCGGCAGCTACCTGGCCATCCCGTCGCAGTCTCCGCACAAGGATCTGGCCTGGGAATTCATTAAGTTCGCCTGCGCCAACGCCGACAGCCAGAACAAGATGTTCGAAGCGGTGGACTACTTCCCCGGCTACATCCCCGCGTGGAGCTCCGACATCTACTCCAATGAAGACCCCTACTTCGCCGGTGAGAAGACCCGCGAAATGTGGGTTGAGATCGCGAAGAACACCCTGCCCACCTTCGCAACGCTGATGGACTCCGCGGCCGAGACCGCCATGCAGACCGCCGTTCGCAGCGGCCTCAACGAGAACAAGAGCGCGGAAGAGATCATCGCCGACATGAAATCGCGCATCGAGAACGACACCGCCGACGACTACGAGAAGATGAAAGAACTGATGGAGGACGCCGGGCTTCTGTAGGCCAGCGTTCTAATGCAGGGCCGCTCCGCGCCCGCGGGGCGGCCCTTGCCTGAGGGAGAACGCGGAGAAGGCGCATGCCCCGTCCGCGTCCAATCAAATCCTGCGGCAAATACCGCGGATTTGGCCTTCCCCCTGTCGGCCGAGCCTGTCCGGCCCAATGGGGAAGGCATTCCCGCTCCGGTTTTGCGCCCGGAAGGCGCCGCAGATGCTTAACAGAAAAACCGGCCTGATTTCAACTCAGGCGAAAGCCGCACCGGCGGATTATCCCTGCACATCGAAAGGCGGTGGGTTTCATGACGGGGAAAGCCCAATCAAGGCGAATGCTCTGGCGCGATATCAAGGCAAACCGCGTGGCCTATGTGTACATCGCGCCTTTTTTCATATTGTTTGCCATCTTCGGTCTGTTCCCAATCCTCAGCGGCCTGTACATCAGCTTTTTCCGCTGGGATGGCGTAGGCGCGATGAAATGGAAAGGCCTTGAAAACTACACGCGCCTGTTCACCGACCCGACGTTCCTGCTGGCGATGAAGAACACGCTCTTCATCGGCGTGATCGCCCACATCCCGATCCTGTTCGGCGGACTTGTGCTGGCCTACATGCTCAACGGCAAATTCGTGAAATTCCAAAACGTGTTCAAGACGGTCTATTTCCTGCCGATGGTCACCAGCGCGGTGGCCGTCACCATCGTGTTTCAGGTGCTGTTCGGCTACAATTTCGGCCTGATCAACTACTTTCTGGCCATGCTGGGCATACCGCCCCTCAACTGGCTGGGCGGAGCGGGCGAATATGTCAAAACGGCGATTATCATCATGTTCAGCTGGAAGTGGATCGGCTGGAACATGGTGATTTACCTGGCGGGCATGCAGGGCATTTCGGAGGACATCTACGAGGCCGCCACCATCGACGGCGCGACCGCGCCGCAGGTGTTCTTCCGGATCACGCTGCCGCTTTTGAAGCCCATCATCCTGTTCACCCTGATTCAGTCCACGATCGGTACCGTCAACCTGTTCACGGAACCCTATGTGCTGACCAACAGCCTGACCGGCGGCACCAACAACATGGGCCTGACCATGATGATGTACCTTCTGAACAAGGCGCCCAAGGGCAACAACATCTATGGCCTCGCGTCGGCAGCCGCTTATGTGATCACGGTGATCGTCATCCTCATCTCGCTCGTATTCCAGCGTATGCTGGGCGATCGGGACGCCACGAAGGAGGTGCGCGGCCGGTGAACGGATGGATTTACCTTGCGCTGATCGCGCTTCTCGCCCTCGTCCTTTGGCTGGGCGGCCGGAAATCCCGGGTAGTCACGAAGATCTCCATGTATCTGGTGCTGCTGGTCGTCGCCGTGGTGATGGTGCTTCCCTTCTATTGGATGTTCGTGCTCAGCACCCGCTACACGCCGGAAATCTACTCCTTCCCCCCGCCGTTCACGTTCGGAAGCGCGCTCCGGGACAACCTCGCCTTCATGAACTCGAACGTCAACATCCTCCGGCACTTCGCGAACTCGCTCTTTGTGACCGCGCTCAACACCGGCCTTGTGCTGTTGTTCTGCTCGATGGGCGGCTACGCGTTCGCGATCTACCGCTTCCCCGGCCGAAACGCACTGTTCTCCATCCTGCTGGGCACGATGATGGTGCCTCAGCTGGCGGGCATCGTGCCCTGGTTCTTCCTGATCTCGAAGCTGGGCTGGCTGAACAACTACCTGGCGCTGATCATCCCCAGCGCGGCCAACGCCTTTGGCATTTACTGGATGCGGCAGTACTGCGTGAACAACGTGCCCGTGTCCCTGATGGAAGCGGCCAAGATCGACGGCTGCAGCGAATGGCTGATCTTCTTCCGCGTGATCGCGCCGGTTTTGCTGCCCGCTTTCGCGGCGCTGGGCATTATGCAGTTTGTCAACGTCTGGAACGATTTCATGATCCCGATGCTGGTCCTCCGTGAGAATGACCTGTTCACGCTGCCGCTGATGCTCAGCTACATGCGCGGCGACCCCAGCCGCGGCGCGAACGTGGGCGCGCTGATGCTGGCCAGCGCGCTGTCGGTATTGCCGCTGCTGATCGCGTTTTTAAGCGCTTCCAAGTTCTTCATGAGCGGCCTGACGGCAGGCGCGATCAAGGAATAGGCAAAAAAACCACCAGGCGGCTTTTGCCGCGCCCAACGAAAACTTTAAACGAACGAGGAGACAACGCAATGCTGAAGGATAAATCCATCAAACAGGACCATCTGGCGCTGGGCGTATGCTACTATCCGGAACACTGGGACGAATCCATCTGGGCGTCGGACCTTGACCGCATGCTGGCGGCGGGCCTTGAGGCCGTCCGGGTGTTTGAATTCGCCTGGAGCGTCGTGGAAAAGGAAGAAAGGCAGTTTGACTTCTCGCTGTTCGACCGCTTCCTGACGCTTGCACCGGAAAAAGGGATGAAGGTCATCC
>CALGYL010000067.1 GCA_937934775.1 uncultured Clostridia bacterium | reverse complement strand
TTCTGCATCGAAAACCCCTTGGCGCTTTGGAGTGATTAATGCTTTCCTTTAGTATTATTCGGCGGATTCGAGCCAGTACGCCTCGGCGCGGGTTTAGTCAGGCGCCGTCCCGGAAACATTCCGCCGAATGGGTGATGTGCGTTATGGAAAACGGGGAGGCGTCAGTCCGTCCCTTCCCTTTTTCTTGACTTCCGGGATTGAGTGTGTTATGTTAACAACACGATAATTCCTACGCAGTCCGTTCGTTATTGAACCAACGCTCCCAACGAACCAAGGCATTCCAGCCGCGCATGGTAAGGAGGGATACTCATGGAGCGCAAGAGAACCAAGATCGATCGCAGAGTGCAGTATACGAAGATGTTCCTCAGGGAGAGCCTGCTGGAACTCATGCGCGAAAAGCCCATCGGCAAGATCACCCCCACCGAGCTTTGCCGCCGCGCGGACATCAACCGCAACACGTTTTATGCGCATTACGACAGCCCGGAGGCGCTGCTATCCAGCATTGAGGACGAGTTGTACGATCAGCTCAACCACTCTCTCCAGCTCTCGCTGCGCGACGGCAACCTGCTTCTAACGCTGACGGAGATCTGCGAGGCCATCCAGAAAAACCACGATCTCTGCAATGTGCTGTTCTCCGACAATGGGGACAAGGAATTCCTCCGGCGCATCGTCAACATCGCCCATGACCGTTGCATCAGCGACTGGCGCGCGGCGGGCATGCGGGAAGATAGCGGCCAGATGGACATGCTCTACACCTTCACCGCCAGCGGAAGCGTGGCGATTATTGAGAGATGGATTCGGGAAGACATGAAGAAAGCTCCGGAGCAGATTGCTCGTTTCATCGCGCAGGCCAGCGCCCAGGGGCAGCGGGCGTTTGTGAAATAATACCAATCCCAAGGAGTTTATCCGTCTGGTCAGCGCCCGCGGGAACACAACCGTTCCCGCGGGCGTTCTGTTAACAAAAAAAGAGCGCACAAGCTATTGACCGCACAATACTATATGTCGTATAGTATTATGCGTAAGGAGGTGTTGTGGATGGATGTGCAGCTAAAACGCGGCATATTGGAGATTTGCGCGCTGAAAGTGCTTGAAAAGGGCGATTCCTACGGGTATCAGATCATTAAAGACTTAAGCACCGCTGTGGATATTTCCGAATCGACTCTATACCCGATTCTCAAGCGTCTGGAAGGGGACGGGCTCGTCGGGGTCTATTCGGTAGAGCATAACAGCCGCCTGCGAAGGTACTATTCAATAACACCCGAAGGCCGGGCGCGGATTCAAGAATTTCTGGATGAGTGGGTTGAAATCGATAAAATCTATCGATTCATCAAGGAGGGGTACAGGGGATGAGCAAGCAGGAGTTCCTCGCGGAATTGAAGGGCCGCCTCCACGCGCTGGAGGAAGTGGAGATTAAAAAGACGCTGGCGTATTACAGCGAAATCATCGACGACCGGATCGAGGAAGGGATGCCCGAGGAAGAAGCCGTCGCAGGCATGGAACCGGTAGGCGCCATCGCGGAACAGATTCTTCAGGACGCGCCCATTCAGACGCTGATCCGCGCCAGAAAGCCCCGGAACCTGTCCGCAGGCACGATTGTCCTGTTGGTACTGGGCTCACCGGTGTGGCTGCCGCTTCTCCTGGCGGGGGTGATCCTGGTTTTTGCCCTTTTCCTGGTGCTCTGGGCGCTGGTGATATCGCTGTGGGCTGTGATCGTCGCGTTTGCCGTAGGCGGTCTGGCCAGTGTCGCCACGGTTCCCTTTGTGAGCGGCATGACCACGGCGCTGGTCAATCTGGGCGCGGGCCTTGCGCTGGTCGGCTTCGCCGCGCCGGCTGCAGCCCAGACCACGCC
>CALGYL010000066.1 GCA_937934775.1 uncultured Clostridia bacterium | reverse complement strand
TATCCTTACTATATCAAAAAAACTCCCCGATAGGGAGCTTTTTTGACAGCCTGACCAGAGGCCACCGGCGATCGCCGGTGGCCTCTGGCGTATTTATGAATCAATATGATCAAAATGCGAACGGGAATTGCAATGTGCAAGCTTGCGTCCATGTGGACGGCGCCGTCAGGCGGGGGAGTGTGCTTCCAGAGCGGCGGACGGCTCGTCCGCGCGGGGCAGGCGGCGTTCGTACAGCGTGAACCAGATGAACACCAATACGCCGCGCAGCGCCGCGGAGACGGTGATGCCCAGCCACAAGCCGTTTAGGCCCAGCCACTGCGCGAACAGCCAGCACAATAGCGGGCGCGCAAGGTTTGAAGCGATGCTGCACAGGCTGGGCGGCAGCGTCTGGCCGATGCCGCGGAAGGTGCCAGAACAAGCGCCTTCCAGCGCCATGAAAAGCTGGCACCCGGCAAGGATGCGCAGATAGGTGGCGCCCATGTCCAGAATGTCCGGCGGGTCCTGAAGGAAGAGCGAGAAGAGGAACCGCCCGCCCAGAATGAGCAGCGCCGTGACCATCAGTTCCCAGATCATCAGCGCGGTCAACGAGATCCGGTAGCCCCGGCGGATGCGGCTCCACTGGCGCGCGCCGAAATTCTGCCCCATGAAGGAGGTGACCGCCGAGGAGAATCCGCCGCCGATCAGCCAGGACAGCGATTCAATCTGGCTGCCCACGCGCTGCACGGCTACCGCGGTCTGGCCGTAGCCATCGGACACCATGCCGGTGACAACCATCGCGAGCGCCGTAAACGCGCCGCTCTCCAGCGCGATCGGGAGGCTCCAGTTCACGATCTGCCGAAGCCTCTCGCGGTTCACCCAGCCCAGGATGCGGAAGCATTCAAAGGGCCGTTGCGGATGGCGCTTCGCGAAATAGATGAACAGCGCGCACACGACGCCCTGCGCGATCACCGTGGCGATCGCCGCGCCGGCTACGCCCCAGCCCCACAGAAGGATCATCACCGGGTCCAGCGCCATATTGACCAGAAGACCCACAGCGTTCGCCCAAAAGCCCAGCCGGGAATTGCCCGCGCCGTTGAACGTGCCGGTGATCGCGGCGGACACATAGGTGAGTGGGATGCCGACCCCGACGATGCGCAGGTAGAGGCAGGTGTTTTCGAACACATCCTGCTCTTTCACGCAGAGAATCGAGACCAGCGGCCCAGCCAGCGCGATCAGGATGAACCCATACAGAAGGCCCAGCCAAAGCGCGATCCGTGTCGAATCCTGCGCGTAGCCCTGGGCGGCGATGGCGTCACCCCGGCCCAGATTTTGCGATGTGCCGATCTCCGAGCCCATCCGCCCAAACATCATCAGCGCCATGCCCAGCCACAGGAACATGCCCGCAAGGCCGCTGGCCGCCACCGCCATCACCGACTGCTCCATACGTCCAAGCCAAAACATGTCGGTCAGGTTGTAGGCCATCTGCATCAGCTGCGTACCCATGATCGGCACCGCAACCTTCAGCAGCTTTTTGAGAATTCCGCCCTGGGTCAGGTCACAGGTATTTTCAGCCATGTTTCCACTCCGTCAAGATTTGCGTAGTCTTCCCATTATGGGCCAACCGCCTTTGTTCTGTCAAGTCCCAAGGCCGTTCGGATCGCATCGCATGCCGGAAGAGTCCGTATCGTATGGCGGGCGGGCGCATCCGCCTTCGGGCGTGCGTCTTTGGCGTTCGACGGCCTTTTCTCCAGACGGGTTTTGGTGTAGAATGGGGCTAAGGAAAAACCTGGCGGGGCGGAATTGCGCGGGTGGAGGCTTGTGATGAAGCGGACAGAAACGGTTCATCTGGTGTATTTCACGGGGACTGGCGGAACGAAAAGGGTGGCGGACAGCCTTGGGCAGGCGTTTTCACGGCGCGGGCTCAAGGTGCAGACGACGGAACTGAACGCCCGGCCCCATGAGCCGGTCGAAGCGGACCTGCTGGTTCTGGCCTATCCGGTTTATGCGTGCAACGCGCCGACCCCGGTGGACGAGTGGGTCGCGGCGGCGCCGGATGGAACCGGACGCGAGGCCGCGGTGGTGTCGGTGTCCGGCGGCGGCGAAGTGACGCCCAATACGGCTTGCCGGGCGGATGTGATCCGGCGGCTGGAACGAAAAGGCTATCGCATAGCGGGCGAGGCCATGTTTGTCATGCCCGCCAACCTCTTCATCGCCTATGACGACGCGCTCTGCGCCATGCTGCTTCAGGCCGCGCCGAAAAAGGCGGAAGCGTTCGTATCCGCCGTTCTTTCCGGCAACGGAGATCGAATGAGACCCCATCCCTGGGACCGGGTTCTCGCCAAACTGTGTACCATTGAGAAAATGGGAGACGGGTTCTTCGGGCAGAAGCTGAAGGCGAACGACGACTGCGTCAGCTGCGGCTGGTGCCAGGCGCATTGTCCGAGGGGGAATATTAAAATGCGGGGCGGGAAACCGTACTTCAGCAACCGGTGCGTCATCTGCCTGCGCTGCGTATACGGGTGCCCGAAAAAGGCGATCATCCCTGGAATCGGCAGTCGCTTTGTGCTGGAGCAAGGGTTTGATCTGAACGCGGCGGAGGAGCGCGCAGGCCGTTTGGCCGTGCTTCCGCCGGTTTCACAGGTCGCGCGCGGCCTTGTGTTCAGCGGCGTCCGGAAGTATCTGGACAATCCGAAATAGTTTTATTTAATGAATCGGGCGGCTGTTGGCCGTCCGGAGGAGCTCGTATGAAGTTTCCCAAGGGGGTTCGGGTTCCCAAAGCCGAGACGATCCACGAATGCTTCGAAGTGGTCGATCAGAAGAAATATTGGTCTTTTGCGATCAACGTGGATGAGACGAACATCATGCCGCTCGTCAGGCGGTTTTGCGAATCGCTTCCGGGGACCGGCTATTTCATCCTGGAGACGCCGCTTTGCCACGAAGAGGAGAAAAAACTCCGGAAGACCGAACGGGATCCCTGCCACCGCCACGTGTACTTTCTGCCTTATCTGGACCGCGATGGGATGCTTGGCATCCTCGACCGGTTTGGCGGGCTTCTCGTTCAGGACGGAATGTCGACGTTCGGGTTCGCATCTCATGACAACAAGGACGAGATTTTCGTTGGGAAGTACAAGCTGACCAACATCTTCGCGTTTTCGCGGGACCTGGAGAAATACCGGCAGATGCTATCAGACATGGGCATCCCGGAGGAAAAGGAAATCCGGACCGCATGGAGTACGTTTACGAAG
>CALGYL010000065.1 GCA_937934775.1 uncultured Clostridia bacterium | reverse complement strand
CGCGTCGTTGGCGTAGCCCTTCTCCTTGTAGGCTTCCATGGTCTGGTCGCCGGAGATCTTGGCGATGTAGCCGATGGTGTGGGCGGCCAGCGTCTTTTTAGGATAGACGCGGGTGGAACTTTCGGCGATGGTGATGCCGGGCAGGTCGCTGCCGCGGACTTCGATTTCCGAAACCGTCTCAAAGCCCACGTTGTAGGCGATGGTAACCGGCTGCGAAAGATAGTGTACATGCGCGACTGCTGCCAGACGGTCAGGACTTTGACCTTCTCCTCATCGGACAGGTCCGTGGGAACGGCGTAGATCTCGCACAGTTTGTCAAAGAGCTGATCTTCCGGTACTTCGTTCAGATAGAAGTTGGCGCGCCACTGTTCTTCGCGCTTGGCGGCGACGGTGGGGCTGTCGGTCCCGGTGTTGAAGTGCCACTTGCCGTCGGCGCCCTTTTCCAACCAGAAGCCGGTGATGATCTTTTTGCCATTGGATTCGATCAGTTGGATGGCGTCCACGATGGCCTGGGTGTACTCCGCGCGGTTCTCATCGGAGGAGAGTGTCGGATCGCGGTAGAACTGGACGTTGTAGGAGCGCTTGTCGTAGGCCAGCGGGGTCATGCTGGCGTCGTAGATGGTGCCGCGCATGCCGGTCAGCGTGATGGAACGGGTGGTCTTGCTGGCGGCCTGCTGGGCGTACTGCTCGCCGCTGGCGACCAGCATGTCATACATTTTGAAGAAGACGGCCCCAAAGACCAGGACCAGAATCAGGATACTGCCGATATAACGGCCAACGGATGGTTTCGTGGAAATCCCTCCCTTCGCGGGGTCGGCGTCCGCAGCTCACGGATTCTTCATTCCGTGAATACCGCGGGCGGCATGAAGGGCCTGAGCCCTCTTATTTGATCGAATTATCAGCCAGTTTTGTTCCCCTTCAGTCCGCACATGCGCCTTAATGGAGAAACAAATGCCCCGGTCAGCGCCCCGCCCAGCGGGACCAGCTGGGTTTGAGCATACGATCGTACAATAGATACAGCGGCTGAACGAGCACCACCTGTAAAACGATCCGAATCAGCGCGGCCTGAATGTCCGCGCCCTGAATGTTGGTGCCGGAGAACACGGCGTACACCCCGGTCGCCGCCTCATAACCCAGACAGCAGATAAGCGGCGCCACGACCGGCGTTAGTAGATAGCGCTGGAATCTGCGCCCGGCAAAACCCGAACCATAGCCCGCCGCGATGTAGAGCAACGTGCGCAGGCCCATCGCGTAGCCAGTCAGGATGTCGATCAGAAGCCCGCCGATCATGCCGTAGAGCGAGCCGCGGGTTCGGCCCAAGAGCAAACCCATCTCGATCGTGGTGATCAGCGTCAGCATCGGCAGGTACTGGCTGTGGATCAAAACAGGGAAAACTGCCATGTCCACAAGCACCGAAACAATGATCAGGATCAATGGAAGAAACCTTCGCAAGCGCGCGCCCTCCTACATCAGTCGGCCCAGGCGTCTTCCGGCAGCAACCCGCTCGTGGCGGCAGCGCCGGGAGACGGGGACGGCTGGATGGTCGCCCCGGCGGCAGGAGTTTCGCCCGGCATCGTGGAGGGCCAGACCCACTGCGCGTCATCAGGCGGCAGCGTGGCCGACACATTCGGGTTGACGGTGGGTGAAGCGGACGGCGTGGGCACCGGCGTGGGCCGGGGCGTCGCCGTAGGCAGGGATTCCAGCTGCTCCGGAATGGTCTCCACCACCGTGCGCAGCACCAGCACGTCCTCAATGTGCTGGAAATCCGCCGATGGCATGACCACGATAAAGCGCTCTGAGCTGTCCTGCTGGCGGGAAACCTGCGTCACTGTCCCCACCTTGATGCCTTTGGGAAACAGCGTGTCGACGCCCGAGGTCAGCACCACGTCGCCGGGCGCGACGTCGGAAACCGCGGGCAGGTAGTACATGTTGCATTCGGGCGTCTCGGAATATGTCTCGATCTTGCCGCGCATGACGCCGTTGTCCCGGGTGCGCTCGATCAAGCAGGCGACCGCGGATCTGGAATCGATCAGGCTGAGCACTTTGGCGTAATTGGCTCCCACCTCATAGATGCGGCCCACAAGCCCGTCGCCGGTGACCACCGCCATGTTCTGAGCGATGCCGCTGGTGGTTCCGACGTTGATGGTGAACATGTCGAACCAGACGCCCGGTTCCCGGGCGATGACCCGCGCATACACCCGATCCTGCCCTGAGTCGCTCTCCTTGGCGTTCAGAAGGCTCTTGAGCCGGTCGTTTTCGATCGACTCCTCCTCCATGCCCACCAGCTGCAGCTTGAGATCGGTAATCTGCTGCCGCGCGTCCTCCAGGTCCCGCCCCATCTTGAAGTAGTCGCGGACGCCCAACGTCACGTCCCGGAGGTAAGTGGTGGCGGAATTGACCGCGTTCACCACCGGAGAAAACACCGATCCCACCGCGTTTTCGGCGATGGACACATGGCCAGGATCGCGCATCAACAGGAAAAAGACCAGCGCAAGCACCGCCAGAAGCACCAACGCGCCAAACGCGATGCGCCTCCAGCGGCCGCTTTTTTTCTTTTTTTGACCCATGCGCGGTTTGACCGTCTTGGCCATCGTTCACTTCTCCCTCGGATGGATGCTTCCGCCGCTCAGGACTCGACCGAGCCGGCCTCGGTCGCAAGCTTGAGAAGCTTTTCGTCCTCGGCCAAACGGCCCATGCCCAGCGCCACGTCGTCCATCGGGTGTTCGTCCACGGAGACGGGCAACTCCAGCTTGGCGGACAAAAGCTCCGCCAGGCCCTGCATCAACGCGCCGCCGCCAGAAAGGCGGATGCCGTCCTCCGCGATGTCCGCGGCCATTTCCGGCGGAACGCGGCCGATGGCGTCACGCAGCGCGTCCACCAACGTCCGGATCGGCTCCCGGAGTGAAAGCGCAAGCTCCCGCGTGGTGATGGGCACGGTCACTGGCTTTCCGGTCTTGCAGTCGCGGCCCTTTAAAAGCACCGTCTCACCCACCGGTTCCCCCGGCGCGACCGCGTAGGACGGAAAGCGCAGCGCCAGCGCCGCGGAATCCTCGGATGCTTCCAGTTTTTCAAATTCGCTGCGCTCAAAGGGCTCCAGATCCTCCGGATCTTCGCTGTCCACATCATAGTCGGGGAGCAGCGCCGAGCCGATGTCGCATTTTAAATCCTCCGCCGTGCGGAGGCCGATCAAAACGTTCTTTCTGCGTCGGACGAAGCGGACGATCGCCTCGTCAAAGGACATGCTGCCGGTTCGCATCGAGCGCGCCGCCACCACGCCGCCCATGGAAAGTACCGCGATTTCGGTGGTGCCGCCGCCCAGTGTCACGATCATGCAGCCTCTGGGCGAATCCACAGAAAGCCCTGATCCCAGCGCCGCCGCAAGCGGCGTACGCACGAGCAGCGGGTTCCTGGCGCCGGTCAGCTTTGCCACCTGCATGAGCGCGTCTTTTTCCACCTTGGTCAGCCCCTGAGACATGGCCATAAACAATTGCGTCTTGTCCAGGGACTTCCTGCGACCGGTCACTTTTTCGCACAGCGCCAGTGTGAGCAGCGCCGCCATGTCCACGTCGGTCACCGCGCCGTCCATTACCGGCGAAACCAGCGCCGCCTCGCCGGACGAGCGCCCCAGCATCGCCTTGGCCTCATGGCCGATGGCGATGACGCCCTCCGGGTCGGCCCTGAGCGCCAGAACGGCGGTAGGCTCCCGCAGCACAACGCCCTCGCCCCCGAGAAATATGGACGTATTGCTGGACCCCAGGTCAATCGCGAGACAGTTGCCGGACATCAGGCCCATGAATACACCCCCGCCGCATTACAGAAATTTTTTCAGCATGCGCCCCGTCGAACCTACCGGAAGGCCCATCACATTTTCGAAAGAGCCGCTGATAGCTTCCACAAACCGGGAAGCGCCGCTCTGAATGCCGTAGGCGCCCGCCTTGTCCATCGGATCGCCGGTGGCCACATACTCGTTGATCTCCTCTTCGCGCAGCGGCCGGAACTTCACACCGGTGCGCTCCACATGGACCGCCTGGCGCCCAGTCGCCGCGTCGATCAGACAGACGCCGGTGAACACCTCGTGCTCCCGTCCCGACAGCCTGCGAAGCATCGCGCGGGCTTCGTCATCGCCCCTGGGCTTTCCGAGCGCTTCGCCGTCCACCGACACCAGTGTATCGGCGGCCAGTACGACGCCCTCCGTCAGCCCTTCCGCCGCCGCCATCGCCTTGCGTCGCGCGAGCAGCGCCACCGCGTGCCGCGGTGATCCGCCGACGTTTTCATCCACTTCGGGGGCGCGAACCGCAAACTCGTAGCCCATACGCGTCAGGAGTTCCCGCCGCCGGGGCGAACCCGATGCCAATATAAGTCTTTGACGCGCGGCGGTCGAATCCGGTTTCGGCATTGGAAATCCCCCCGGCCAAAAATCGCTCCTTAGATTATAGCATACTTGCGCGCACTTGGAAACCGCGGCTCGTACAGGGCCTTAAATTTGTCACTTTGATAACACAAAGGCCAAATACAGGCATTTATATGGAAAGAAAAACCAGTCAAACGCTTTGTACCCGCGAAACGTCCGTCGTTTTCCGCATAGAACGGTTGACCACGAAAATGCTGATCAGGATCACCGCGCCGCCGATCAGCTGCGATAACGAGGGCTTCGTTCCCCGCATCAGCACGTCCGCCGCCAGCGCGGTGACGGGGTTCAGGTTCAGAAACAGCGACGTTCGCAGCGGCGAAAGATCCCGGATCGACTGATTGTATAGAATATAGCA
>CALGYL010000064.1 GCA_937934775.1 uncultured Clostridia bacterium | reverse complement strand
CATCGTCCCGAAGCTCTACCTTGTAGATGCGGAACAGCTGGTCGGCCACGATCCAGGCGGGTGCGACGGTTTCGATGGCGGCAGGATCGTTTGGCCAGTCCTCGGTCAGCGTGTACTGGACGGCTGACTTCGCGACCCAGCCGTAGTAGGTATAGGTCTTCCACACCCACTTGCCTTTTCGCTTAACCTTCTTCTTTCCGGTGAAGATCCCCTTGTACCGGTTCTCCCCCTTGAAGATGATGGGCAGCGTCATGCCTACGGGCAGGTTCTTCTTGCGGACCTTGTCGCCGGTGGCGTGATAGTATAGGTTCCGCTGGGCTTTCGTGGTGCCGGTTCGGATGGTCCACACCTCGTGGGCGGTGACCAACATTCCTTCTGGGGTGATGGGCGGCACGGTGCGCACAGGGACATCGCACTTCAGAATGTAGTCATTCTGCAGGAATGACCAGCGCCCATTCTCGTCGATGGGATTCGATAGCACAATCTCCGAGAGGTCGTTCCGAGCTTCGGTATGCACACAGGACGTGGGGGACAACGCCCCGCAGAGGCCCATGGTGTCGAAGTCCTCGGCGTCGGGGGCATAGATGTACACTTCGCCCATGCAAGAGGATCCTCCAATTCGGAATGGTGGTTAAGCAGGTGACGTAGCCCACAAATGAGGTCTACGGGCAGCGTCGGCCATTCGTCGTCAGTCAGGTTGACGCTTTCGTTAGCGAGTGTTTGACAATGGACTTTGTGCCGGATCGACTGTATAATGAGGGGCAATACTTGTTGGAGCATTGCGTATGCGATGAAAAAGGCACGCGGTCTTGCAGTGACCTGCCGAGGAGGGTAGCGGATGGAACTACGGCTTATAAAATACTTTCTTACCGTTGCGCATGCGGGTAACATCACCAAGGCAGCCGAAACCCTTCATATAACGCAACCCACACTGTCCCGGCAGCTCGTGCAATTAGAGGAGTCGCTGGGCGCGACACTCTTCATACGCGGAAAGCGGCAGATTACGCTGACAAACGAGGGCGTCCTCTTCCAACAGCGGGCGAAGGAAATTGTCCTGCTGATCGACAAAGCCGAAAGGGAGCTTACCGAGCGGACGGATGCGATCGGCGGCGTTGTATCCATAGGGTGCGTGGAAACCTTGGCGTCCAGGATGCTTCCGGATGTTCTGGAGCAGTTTTCTGCCCTTTATCCCAAGGTGCAGTACAACCTCTACAGCGCCAACGGGGACGACATCCGCGAAAAGTTGGACAAAGGCTTTCTGGATATTGGACTCCTGCTGGAGCCCGTTGAAACGGCGAAGTACGACTTCATTAAGCTACCATTCGTGGAGCAGTGGGGTGTTTTAATGCGTGAGGATGATCCACTTGCGAGCCGGGATGGGCTTCGAATTGAAGAGATCGTCGATCATCCGCTGATCCTCCCGCAGCGCGCCATCGTCCAGAATGAAATCGCAAGCTGGTTTGGCGCTGCATATGGCAAGCTGCACGTCTTCGCCACCCATAACCTTTTAACCAACGCGGCGCTCCTGGCAGAACGGGGGCTGGGCTATGTGATCTGTGTAGGCGGTGCCTTCAGCATCCGCCAAACGAATAATATCCGCTTTGTTCCTTTCGAGCCAGAGCGTACCGCGGGGCATGAGCTGGTCTGGAGAAAGAATAATGTGCTCAATTCCGCCACCTCGCTGCTGATCCAATTCATAAGGA
This sequence comes from uncultured Clostridia bacterium, assembly GCA_937934775.1. Taxonomy (GTDB): domain Bacteria; phylum Bacillota; class Clostridia; order Christensenellales; family Aristaeellaceae; genus JAEZHK01. The sequence goes on along the minus strand of CALGYL010000064.1, from coordinate 2,429 downwards.
ATGCCTATCAAGCATGATAAACCATCGAACATAGGTATTCGACATGCCGCTTTCGTTGGATTACAATGGAGGAAGCTCTTTTTTGCATGCGAAAGGAAGGATGGCAGATGTACACCAATGCGTCCCTGCGAAAGCTGATCGTGCCGCTGGTTTTCGAGCAGATTCTGGTCATGCTGGTTGGTATTGTGGGGACGATGATGGTCTCCTCCGCGGGAGAAGCGGCCATATCGGGCGTTGCGCTAGTGGATATGGTCAACTACCTAATAATTACCGTGATGGCGGCGCTCTCGACAGGCGGTGCTGTCATCGTATCCCAGTATCTCGGCAATCGGGACAAGGCGAAGGCGAACCAGGCGGCCAGCCAACTTGTGACCATTACGCTTCTGATTTCTATGGCGATCATGGCGATCAGCCTGATTTTGCACAGAGGGATCCTTCGCCTGCTATTCGGCGCAGTGGATCAGGATGTTATGCAGTCGGCGATTACCTATTTCTGGATAACTGCGCTTTCCTTTCCATTCCTTGGGCTATACAACTCTACCGCCGCGCTGTTCCGCTCCATGCACAAGACGAAGGTCACTATGTATGTGTCGCTATTGATGAACGTTGTCAATGTGATAGGCAGCGCGATTGGCGTGTTCGTGCTCCATGCCGGTGTTGCGGGTGTCGCTGTGCCGGCGCTAATCTCCCGCGCAGTAGCCGCGATGGTGATGGTGTTGCTCTCCTTCAACGAGAAGAACGAGGTTTATGTCCGCTTACAGGAGATCGTTTCGTGGAATCGGGCAGTGCTCGGGAAGATCCTGCACATCGCTGTACCCAACGGGATTGAAAACGGCCTGTTCGCGCTGGGAAGGGTGCTGGTGACCAGCATTGTCGCGCTGTTCGGCACCTCGCAAGTCGCTGCGAACGGCGTGGCGGGCAGTATCGACATGATTGCGATTATCGTTGTAAATTCCATCAATCTTGCCATCCTGACGGTGGTTGGTCAGTGCGTAGGTGCAAGAGAATACGAGCAGGCGCGCGAGAACATCAAAAAGCTAATGTTGGCGTCCTATATTTCTACTGCCTGTCTGTCACTCATTGTGTGGGCTCTGCTGCCCGCCATACTGAACTGCTTCGCGCTGTCCGACGAGACCTACCGTCTCAGCTTTATTCTCATCATGATCCACAACATCGCAGCATTCGTGCTGCATCCGACGTCCTTCAACCTCCCCAACGCTCTGCGCGCTGCGGGGGACGCGAAGTTCACCATGTATGTGGGTATCGGGTCGATGATTATGTTCCGGCTTGGCAGCGCGGTCCTGTTTGGCATCGTGCTAAACCTGGGCGTCATCGGCGTATGGATCGCAATGTGTACGGACTGGCTATGTAGATCGGTCGCGTTTACGATTCGCTTCAAAAGCGGTAGGTGGAAGGAGTATCGTGCGATTTAATCCTTACATAATCAATTTGGTTGAAGCGATCTTGATCGGACACGAGAAGCCATAGGTTTAGCCTTGAAGTAACGTATACGAGAAAAAATGCAACAACGATAGTACCCATGTCAGAGTGTCCTCCAGTTGGGGGCGATGGTAATCTGCGTCACGTTCCCCATCCAGGAGACAGCTGTTGTCCCCATCGGCAGTGTCGGCCACTCGTCGCCGGTCAGCGAGCCGGTCAGGTTGATGCCGTCGTGGTACGCCAGCCGCTGCGGCACGTCGATGGTGATCGAGGACGCGAGTCCTGCGATCCCCAGCGTCACCTCGCCGATGGTAAAGCCGATGTCGCCGGTGCCCTCCACCGTGATGACAGGCTCTGCAAATATTGTGCCTTGGTTCACGACCGAACCAGGCGCGGTCAGCACGATGTCCGGGTTGTTCAATAGATACAGGAAAGGCTGGCAGCGGAAGTTGACGGTGAACTTCCGGTGGGGCCGTCCACGAACCACCGTTTCGAAGTCGATCTGATTCGATACGCGGGCGTGGTAGAAACCGGTGGGGCGGTTCCCGAACATTACGAAGCCGGGGCCGTGCAGCCAGGCGGAGAACGAGGGGATCGACTCGGGGTTCGGCGCGATGCACTCGCAAGAGGCGATGAACTCGTCGTACACGCAGTCGCCTTCGGTAATCGTCAGCGTGCCGCTGCGTCCCGGCACTGTCTGCGTGGCCACGCGCTCCTTGGGCCTGGAGATGGCCGGGTGGGCCAGCACATGGATTCCGTAGTCTGTACATTTCACGCCATTCCAGGCGAACCAGTCGGCCATCATTTCACCCCCATGCCTGCGTACTGTGTTTTGTTGAACTGCGCCAGCTCAATGGCGAGGCTGCGCACATCCTTCTCATCCCGCACGTAGAGCTTGTCCACCTGAACGGACACGCTCTGGTCCTGATGATAGGTGCGTCGGTTGTCATAGGAGGATGTGCTACCAACACCCGCCTGCGCTGCGCCGG
>CALGYL010000063.1 GCA_937934775.1 uncultured Clostridia bacterium | reverse complement strand
ACACAGCAGCGCGGATCCGAAGCGCCATGTATGCCGCAGGGTTCATCATGGTCGAGGAGACGGATATGGGATACAACCAGCCTGCCTACGACAGCGCCACCCGTCAGTACAATATGCACTGGACCTGGTGCCTGCGCGAAGGGATAAGCCCATGAGCATGAAGCTCGATGGCGTTGACCAGTTGATGGGCGATTTTGCCGCCATGGCTGCGCGCCTTCATGAAGATGGCCCGGCCTGCAATGAGATCCTGGAAGCGGCCGCGGTTCCCATCCACCAGCAGATGAAAGCCAATGCGTCGTCAGACCCCAAGATCATCACCGGCGCGCTGCACCGATCGATTATGGTTGGGCGCGCCAAAAAGCGAAAGACCGGTCGGAGCATCACCATTGGTGTACACCACTCTGAAGAGGGTGCATTCTATGCAAATCCGCTGGAGTTCGGCCATGGAGGACCGGCTCCTGCCCCGGCACACCCCTTCGTTCGGCCCGCCTACGACGCCAAGGCCGATGAGTCCTACGACATCATCCGTGCCGGGCTTCGTGATGCTGTTAGCAGAAATCAGTAGTAACAGGAGGTAATCCCTATGCCGAATACCGCTTCCCCCGCCGTGACCAGCACGGTAGGCCTCAAGAACGTCGTCATCGCGCCAGTCGTTTCTGATACCGACGCAGGCGTCAGCTACGGCACGTTGCAGGACTTTGCGGGCGCCATTGACGCGCAGATCGCACCCGAGAACGCCGACCCTGAAGTTCAATATGCGGACGATCAGGAGTTCGACGTCGTGTACCCCGACCCAGAGATCAAGCTCACGATGGAGATGGCGGACATCCCGCTGCTCATCCAGGAGATGATCTTAAGCAACATCATTGACGACAATGGCGTCTTGATCCGCGCCGCGGGCGATACCCCCGGCTACTTCGCGCTGGGCTTCAAGAGCGAGAAAGCGGACGGCTCGTACCGCTTCGTCTGGCTCTTCAAGGGCCGCGCCGCGCCCATGACCGAGCAGTACCATACGAAGGAAGGCACCACGCTGACGCGTCAGACCGGCAAGCTTGAGTGGACCTTCATCAAGCGGACCTTCGACAAGCGCTATCAGGCGATTGCCGACGAGGGCCAGAACGGCTTCACTCCGGAGAAGGCTGCCTCTTTCCTGACCAGCGTGTATACGCCGGTGGTCACTTCCGGTACCTGAATTCATATAGAAGGGAGCGCCCATCATGATCACCTGCACCCTGGGTGAAAAGAGGTATTCTGTGGACTTCATCTCCGGGCGTGCGCTCAGGGAGATGGGTCCGGCCTGGGACATGTACGCTAAGCTCTCCGCGGTTGCCGCGGATGTCGTGGCAGGAAAGGCCACCAAGCAAGCGAAAGACGGTGCCGATCAGCCCTCCGTGACAGCGGCGCTCGATGTTCTTGTGAAGTGGTTCTGTCTGGTGTTCGGAAACCAGTTCAGCCCGGACGACGTGTACGACCATTACCCCGTGGACCGGTTGATGCACGACGTGGTGTTGGCGCTGCTGGCGGTGCAGACCCAGACCACCGATGTGCTCAGCGAGTTCCCTACGCCGGCAGCGCAGGAGGGGACGGCGTCCTGACGCTGCCGGACTACATCTACGCCACCTATAACGATCTTCTGAGCGCCGGTTGGAGGATGAACGAGATCGACAACATGGATATGCTGGGCTTTTTCCGGGTTCGGGCATGGGAGGCTAACCGCGCGAAAGGCACCAAAGCGCTCATGCGCCGCTATATTGACGAAGTGTGGCCCAGACATGGGCAATGATCGTTCCTCCTTGACTCAATACTGGAGGATACGCGGTAGCCCGCGCGCTTGTGTAATCCAGTCAGATACTTCCCCTTCGCTTGGAAGTGGATAGGCCAGGGACTTGAATTCGTGAATCTCCTTCAATCTTTTATGCAGCCTAGCCGCGTTGCGGCGTGATAGTTCCGGCACGGTTTCGACTCCGGCATCACGCAGAAGGTTTGCGTAATCGTAAGTTACCGCTTGGATCCGGAAAAGGTCTGCGTTATGGGCCCATTCCAGAATCGTTGTTTTTGAGATGCCCGTTCTATCGGCCAGTTGGACCCGCTGTTTTGACCGCACACATACTCGCAGAAGCGTTTCAACGGAGTCGATGCCTGCTTGCTGCAGGCTTTTTTCATGGGCAGAATCGATACCCAAGATTTCAGTCAACTTTGCCACAAGAGACCCTCCTTACTTTTGCTTGAAAAACCGGAGACCCTCAAGAATATTTTACGGCATCATAACGCTTCGTGTCAAGGCTATCGCCACCCATCTGCCGCGGCGTTTTCATTTTCATAGCAGGAGGATTTGCATGAGCGAGACGCTTCGAGATCTGGTTGTTTCGCTGTCCTTGAGCACGGACAAC
>CALGYL010000062.1 GCA_937934775.1 uncultured Clostridia bacterium | reverse complement strand
TCCGAGCGGCTGCAAAAGCGGCTGTTCGCCTCCGGCGCGCCCCAGTGCGACCAGTTCATCGACCTGCGCTACGGCGATTCAGTCACCCGCGTGAAAGAGCTGCAAAGCCAACTGAAAAAAACGGGCTACTTCTCCGGCTCGCTGGGCGGAAATTTCGGAGCGCAGACCCAGAACGCCGTCAAGGCGTTCCAGCGGGATCTGGGCATCCAGCAGACCGGCGTCGCGACCGTCTCGCTGCAGGAGGCGCTGTTTGATCTTGGCTCGGTGACCCCCAAACCGCGCCCGACGCCCCGGCCCACCCGCGAGCCCACCCCCTGGCCCCGCCCGACCGTTAACCCCACGCCCCGGCCGCCGCCCCGACCCACCGCCAAACCCAAGCCAACGCCCAAACCCCCCCCAACCGCCTCCGGCCAGGTGATCACCAACGCCGCCATAGACGAACTGGTGGCGCTGCTCAATGGGCAGAAGCCCGCGCCCAAGATCAAGTACACCCGGCGCACGGCGGTCACATGGCTTCAAAAGAAGCTGACCCAGATGGAGTACTTCGATTCCGGGAAGAACAGCGGCGTCTACGACCGCCCCACCTTCGACGGAGTGAAGAAGTTCCAAAAGGACATGGGCATCACGCTGAGCAGCCAGAACTACGGCTACGTCCGGCAGAAGACCTTCGACGCGATCGTCGAATACAGCGGCACCTGGATCAACCCGGGCGATCCCATCGACCGCTGAAAAATTAGCGGTTCTTCACCTTTTCTCTGTTCCTATGGAAACCCCGTCGAACCTTCCAATCATTCCCGGCGCCCTGCGCGCCGGGAATGAAAGATCCGCAGGGGATTTCATCGCCTATAGGTCGTAATCCCCCGCCGCCTCCGGCTGGTAGAGAATCTTCCGGATCTCGATCCGGGTACGGCCTCCGGCTACCTCCCACTGGATCTCGTCGCCCTCCCGGTAGCCCAGAAGCGCCGTGCCCACCGGCGACAGGATCGACAGGCGGCCCGCCGTCCAGTCGGCCTCGTCGGGATAGACCAGTTGAGCCTCCTCCTCTTCACCATCCAGCGCGATCAGCGCGCGGGAGCGCATGGAAATCACGTTTCCAGGCAGCGTTTCCGGTTCGACCACGCGGGCGCGGTCGATCTCCTGGCGCAGCGCACGGTAGGAAGGATCGGATTCGGCGGCAGTGTACCGCGCCTCGTCAATCAGCCGGTTCAGCCGCTCGCGATCGATCCGGCTGATGGTCAACTCGTCCCGCATGGTTACCCCTCCCTGTATGTTTCGAATATAATCGCTGAGCGACAGAACATGACGCGTCCACTCGCCCCCGTTTTCCATCGCAAAGCCCGCCCGCAAAAAAAGGCGCAGCGAACGGTGGTTGTCCCGGTGGATCACCGCGGCGACGCGGGGCGAACGCATCTCGAAAAACGCGGTCTTCAGCGCCTCCCGCAGCATTCCCTCGCCCAGCCGCCGCCCCCAGCGGCTCTTTTCCACCAACAGAACGATCTGCGTCTCCCCATTGCCCGGCGCGAGCCGCACAAAGCCCGCGGGAACGCCCCGGTCCTCCGCAATGAAAAACCGGCCGCCCTGGTTGAACAGGTGGGTGACCACCCCTATCTGCGCATGGTCCAGCGCCCGGCGGATGACCGCCGAAACGCCCGGCGCGTCGCTCAAATGCAGGGTCGCCTCCCGATCCTCCATCCACACGGCCACGCTTCGCGCGTCAGCCGCCGTGATTTCCGGGCGTAAACGAATACAAGGCCCTATCACATTGCCACACCTCGCTGCGGTTGATAAAGCCCTTCACGCAAATTCTCTAAAATTGGGAGATTTGACATGACGGTTCTTTGCCCATTCATCATACCAGATGCATCGGCGGATGTCAAATTAAAGCCCCGGAGACCGCGCCACCGGCTTATCGATATGCAAAAATCCCCGGCCTGGGGATTTGACATCCGGGCCGGGGGCTTATACAATGGCAATAGAGGATCTGTCAGTGGCGCAGGCTCATCTTCTCAGCCAGGTGGTTGGACAGGATGGCGAGTGAGCTGGCCATGTTCTCATTCTGAACCAGAATGCCCTCCGGCACCACAAGCCGCACCGGCGCAAAGTTCCAGATCGCCAGAACGCCCGCGTCAATCAGCTGATCGCAAACCGCCTGCGCCGCATGGGCCGGCACGGTGATGATGCCAATGCGCACCCCCAGCCGCTGGCAGGTGTCCTTGAGCACCTCAATGGGCATGATCTGGTGGCCGCTCTCGTCCTCCCCGATCATTTCTTCGCAGCTGTCGAAGGCGGCCAGTATGTTCAGGCCGTAGTCCCTGAAGCCCACATAACCCATCAGCGCGCGGCCCAGCTTGCCCGCGCCGACGATTACGGCTTCGTCCGCGCTGTCGTATCCCAAAAACGCCTTGATCTCGCGGATCAGATCCCGCCGCATGTAGCCCACCTTGGGCTTTCCGGACGAGCTGACCGAGGCCAGATCCTTGCGCACTTGCACTTGATTCAGGTTGAGCGCCGCCGCAATGCCGGTTGCGGAAATGCTGCGAACCGTTTCCGGCAGGGATTCCAGGTAGCTCAGATATTGCGGCAATCTCGACAGCGTCTGTTTGGAGACCGTCTGCGTCGACATGACCTGCTCCCCCTCTTACACTTCGTCATTATAAACATTATATAGATAAATTCTTATCGATAAAAGCGACTTAACGTTAATATATTATGCACTTTTGGTTTATATCAAGTTACCGCCATTCATCTCCGGGATTGCCGCCGGTTCCTTTCTTTGGTATAATGAAGGTATTCGCCCGGGCGGGCGGAGAGAACGCAGCAAAGAGGCTTGACGGATGGACCTGAAGCGAGACGCTGTCGAAATCATGGAGAAGGCGATCAAGCGCTGTCAGCCGGACGAAGCGGTGCGGCGCGCGCTCGCGGGGCGGGATTTTTCCGGCGGGCGGCTGATCCTGATCGCGATTGGCAAGGCGGCCTGGCCGATGGCAAAGACGGCGCTGGCGCTGCTGCCGGTGAACCGGGGCATTGTCATCACAAAATACGGTCACGCGCGCGGAGCACTGGCGCCCCTCGAAGTGTTTGAGGCGGGCCATCCGGTGCCGGATGAGAACGGCTACCGGGCGACGGAACGCGCGCTGCAGATGGTTGGCAACCTCACGGCGCGGGACCATGTGCTGCTTCTTTTGTCCGGCGGGGGATCGGCTCTGTTTGAAAAGCCGCTGACCACGCCGGAGACGCTTGCCAGCCTCACGGGCGCGCTGCTTCGGTCAGGCGCGGACATTCAGGCGATCAACGCGGTGCGCAAGCGGCTCTCCGCCGTCAAGGGCGGCAGATTCGCGCTGCTCTGCGCCCCAGCGAAGGTACTGACCATCGCGCTTTCAGACGTACTGGGCGACGCGCCGGACGCCATCGCCTCCGGCCCCGCGGTTCCCGACCCGACCACCTGCCAGGAGGCGCTGGACGCCCTCGGTCGCCACGGCGTCGAGATCCCGCCGGAAATCCTGCCGCTCCTCAAAACCGAGACCCCAAAGCGGCTGCCAAACGCCGAATGCGTGGTGGCGGGCGGCGTGCGCGAGCTGTGCGAAGCGGGCGCGGAAGCCTGCCGCGCGCTGGGCTATGAGCCGTTGATCCTGACCGACTGCCTGACGTGCGAAGCCCGGGAGGCGGGGCGATTTTTGTCTGCGATCGCCCGGCGCCACCACGGCGGCGGACGGAAGCTGGCGTTCCTCGCGGGCGGCGAGACGGTGGTGCATGTGACCGGCACGGGGCTGGGCGGCCGCAATCAGGAACTTGCGCTGGCCGCGGCCGAGGGTCTTCGGGGGTTGGACGGCGCGGCGCTCGCCTCCTTTGGCTCCGACGGCACCGACGGCCCCACCGACGCGGCCGGCGGCTACGCGGACGGTAGCACCATGGCGAAACTTGCGGCGGCGGGCGTCTCCTTCGAAGCCGCGCTCCGAGATAACGACGCCTACCACGCGCTCGCCGCCTGCGGCGGACTCCTCATCACTAGGCCCACCGGCACCAACGTCAACGATCTTGCGGCGCTTCTGATCGGGCGCTGATTGGACGACAAGGAGGGAAACCACATGCTGAATTTCGACTTTTACAACCGGACGCGCCTGGTATTTGGACGGGATGCCCAGAAGCAGGTGGGCGAGGGCATCAAGCCTTTCGCCCGGAAGGTGCTGCTCCACTACGGCGGCGGCAGCATCGTGCGCACTGGCCTGTACGACCAGATCCTCAAGTCCCTGGATGAGGCGGGCATTGACTGGGTGGAGCTGGGCGGCGTCGCGCCCAACCCGCGGCTGAGCCTGGTGCACGAGGGCATCGAGATCTGCCGGCGCGAAGGGGTGGAGCTGATTCTGGCGGTGGGCGGCGGCAGCGCCATCGACTCGGCCAAGGCCATCGCCATCGGCGTCTGCTATGATGGCGACGTCTGGGATTTCTACGGAACCAACAAGCCTGTGGACCGGGCGCTGCCGGTGGCGACGGTTCTGACCATCCCGGCGGCGGGCAGCGAAGCCTCGATCGGCTCGGTCATCACCAACGAAAAGACCAGTCAGAAAATGGCCTGCAATTCCCTCCAGATCCGCCCGGTGGTCAGCTTCGTCAATCCGGAGCTGTTCTTCACCCTGCCGAAAAACCAGATTGCAAACGGCGTGGCGGACATGATGAGCCACATCTTTGAGCGTTACTTCACCAATACCACCCATACCGACCTCACCGACTCGCTGTGCGAGGCGACGCTGAAAGCCATCATGAAAAACGCGCCCGCCGTGTACGCCGATCCCACGGATTATGACGCCTGGTGCCAGGTGGGTTTCGGTGGCACGGTGGCCCACAATGACCTGTTGGGCATGGGCCGCGCGCAGGATTGGGGCTGCCATGACATGGAGCACGAGCTCTCCGCGCTCTACGATGTGGCCCACGGCGCGGGCCTCGCGGTGCTGACCCCCGCCTGGATGACCTACGTCCACAAGTTCAATCCCGGCATGTTCGTGCAGTTCGCGGTCAACGTGATGGGCGTGGAGGGCGACTTCCGCGAGCCGGAGGCGATGATCCAGGAGGGCATCGACCGGCTGCGCCGCTTCTACCGCCGGATGGGCCTGCCCCGGACGCTGAAGGAACTGGGCATCGACCGGTCCCAGTTTGAACTGATGGCAAAAAAAGCCACCGGTGAAGCCTACGACAGCGAGCACGGCGTGGGCGGCCTGAAAAAGCTGATGTGGCAGGACGTCAAAGCCATCTACGAACTGGCCGCAGAGTAAACTTGCGGGGGGTAGGTAGTGGGCATGCCGGGGGCTCCGCCCCCAGACCCCTGCCGGGGGCTCCGCCCCCGGTCCCCCGCCAGGGGCAGTGCCCCTGGACCTCCACAAGGAGAATGACAAGGGTATGTCTGACGCATTCTGTCCGGTTCCATAGACTTCCGCAAGACCAAAATAAGGACTGCCGCGCTGAGTGCGCGTCAGTCCTTGTCTGTTTCACCCCCTGCCCCGGTCGCCTTCACAATCGTATCCGGCGACCTGCGCGCCGGATACGCGGTTTTACGTAACCGGCCCGAAGGCTGGTTACGTAAAACCTTTCCTCCGGTCAGCGGGCCGCCCGAAAATCGTGAGATTTTCAGGCCCGCGCAGTCTCCTCCAGCGCGTTGAAACATCCGCCAGGAGGTTTCAACGCAATACTGTATCAGTCTACTTTGACCCGTTCCCGCACGATGGCGTCCTCCGCTACGTTCAGGGACTTTGAGTACTCCACCCGGTCGATCTCGCAGCCGCTTCCGATGAAGACTTCCCCACCCCGCACCACCTTGGCGCGGGTGGCCTCCAGCGAAACGCTGGTGGCCTCTATGGTGTTGGCGGTCAGGAAGCCGCCCAGGCCGAACGGAAGCTGGATGCCCAGCACGCTCAGAACGCCTCTTTTGCGCACGCTGATGCGTTCGCCGCCGATCTCGTCCAGCCGGCTCTGCCCGGCCAGCTCGATGTCCGCGGCACCCGCGTTGATCAGCCCGTCCACATCGAACGCCCCGGCCAGCGTCAGCGCTTCGCACTCAATTCCCTTGCCCGCCTTCAGCGTGCCGGTGGAACGCACCGAACGCGCCCGGAGCGCGCCGCCGAAGCTGCCGCTGCCGCTGATGCGCACTTCGTCCTCCGCCGTCACGTCTCCTTCCGCCTTGACGCTGCCCGACGCATGCAACTCTTTGGCTTCCAGATTGCCCTGAACCGAAGCCGAGCCGCTGGCGTGGAAGTCGCCGCAAGAGACGTTACCGTCGATGCGGGCGCTGCCCGACGCGCGGAATTTATCACTGCTGACATTGCCCGACACCTTGACGCTGCCCGACACCCCGAAGTTTTCGCACACGATATCGCCGTCGATATGCGCGCTGCCCGAAACATCCACATCGCGGTACGCGCCGCCGCTGAGCCTGGCCGAACCGGACGCTTTGAGATCCCGAAGATTTTCACGCATTTTTGTTTTCCTCCTCCAACAATTTGCCCAGCGGTCGGTTGCATTTTTCCGGCAGGTCCGAAAGCGACAGCCCGTAGGCCACTTCCACGCCCTCCGGCGGACGGACCACCCCGTCCGGCTGGAAGTACAGGGGCATGTATTCGTCGCCGCTTTTGAGCAGCACGATCCGCCCGTCGTCCTTTTCCAGCAGGCCCTCGGCCTTTTGCCAGGCGAGCAGCGACGCGAGCACTTCCCGCAGCTGATCGTCCGTCAGCTTTACGCCCGCGCGCTGTATGTCCGCCGCGATCATCGCGCACAGCGCCTGTCCGTGGTCGAATTCCTCCGAGCCAATCAGCCGCCGCAGCGCCGCCGCGGGCCGGGCCGCGCCCGGCAGCATCCCCACCGCTTCCGCCTGGTAAGAGCGGCTGGCGGCTTCCGGCGACAGCATGCCCTGCAGCTGCGTCAGCGAGTAGCGGTCTTTGTTCTCCAGAATGAACCTGATGCGCTCCACTGCGCGCCTGGGCAGGTAGGTCTCCTGCCCGGTGAACGCCGAGCGCTTGACAAACCAGCTGTCCGGGATCAGTTTCTCCCGCTTCCACCGATACAACTGCCCGTAGGAGATGTTTGTCGCCTCCAATAGCTCCCGTTTGGAAATCCAGTCTTCCATATGCGCCTCCACTGCTTTCCGCGCCAACGGAACATAACATTGTTTCGACTGTTTTAGTATAACAAAACAATGTTCTGCATTCAAGTGCTTTTGCGAAAATTAACAGGAGGCGCTTTCGCGCCTCCCGGAGAGATTTATCAAGTTCGGTCCAATGCGGAATCTTCCGCTCATTATCCCTTCCAAGCTGGCCGGATGAAGTCCGGGAAAACCTCCGCCAAGCGGTCAAAGGCCTCCAAAACGGCGTCCGGGATGTCCACGTGGGGGATGAAGCCCTTCCCCAGCGGTCCGTAACCGGAGGGGGAATCCTTCAGGCGCGGGATCTCGCCCAGGATCAGCTTTAGAAACCGCTCCAGCGGCCACATCCCCCAGGGGCGTTCCCCCACGTAGCGCAACCGCCCGTCCCGGGATTCCACCCGGGGCACGTGGGCGGCGTAGCCGTAAAACCGCGCCCCTGTCCCGGCCCAAGCTTTTTGAAAGCTGGCGCTCATCCGACGCTGCATGGAGCTGTCCTGCATCAGGATCACCGTCCGGGGCACGAGCCCGCGGGCCTTTGCCGTATCCAGCGCAAAGTCGGCGTTCTCGCCGCAGTTGGCCGACCGGTTTTCAAAAATCACGCCCGCCCGCGGCAGTCCATAATGCTTCTCAAACATCTCCCCGATCAGGTCCGCCTCCGCGCGGCCGCGGGTTTCAACGTCCGGATAGCGCGCGGCCACCGTATCCCGGAGCGCCTGGGTGGTATGGCCCGCGCCGCCTGCGATCATCAGCGTTTTCGCGACGCCAGCCAAGAACGCCTCCGCCGCTAGAACGCAGCCGGAGGCGATGCTGCCGCCCATCAGGATCAGTAGATCCGCCGGGCCGCCCAATCCCTTCGCAACCGCCTCCGGCGTCAAATCGTAAAAATCCCGTTGTGCCAGAAACTCAGAAATCCCATTCACATCCCGCGCGGCCTGGTCGCCGCCGCGGATGACAGTTTCTTCCATAGCGACACATGTCCTTCCCTTATTCAAGGCGGCGCGCCGCGCCGCCGCGTTCATTATACCGCCTTTGGGCCGCAGCGTAAACCGGCGCGCCGCGCTTGAAAAGCCGCGCCGCATGTGTTAAGATTCTGATCGATACGAAAGCATACCGAAAAGGGGTGCCCCGTGAAGCGGATCGGCTCGTTTCTGTCCAATCTATCGATCAAAACGCGGCTGACCATGCTGTTTGCGCTGGTGTCGCTGATCCCGGTGTGCGTCATCGGCGCGATATCGCTGGACGTATCCTCCCGCACGATGCTGGACAAGGGCGTTAAGGATAGCCAGAGCCGACTGGAATTCATCGCCTACCGCGCGGATGAAATCATGCGGGAGAAGCACCGCGAAACGCTGCTTGCCGCGTTCAACATCTATGTGCGCGCCTATTTCGACGCAAACCGGCCCTTTGGCCAGGCAGCGTCGGTGATCGAGGATCAGACCCGCCGCCAGATCATCCGGCTGTACAACAGCCAGGAGGCCACGGCGGTCCTCCTGATCGGCGACAACGCGGCGCTGAGGTACTCCCAGGACGCGTCGGTGGTTCGGCGGGTGAGCGCGGAGGGACTGGAGCGGCCCGGCGCTTCCCAGTTTCAGCTGTTCGACCTGTGGCAGGACGCCACCTTCGACGGCGGCGAACGGGTAATCCCCTACGTTAGGCAGGTACTGGACATGGCGAACCAACCGGTGGCGCT
>CALGYL010000061.1 GCA_937934775.1 uncultured Clostridia bacterium | reverse complement strand
CGCGCTCGCGAAGCTTGTGCCGAGCACCAAAAGAATCGTCTTTCCCCACACGAACAGCTTCTACCGTGTGCTATCGAGCGAGACGAAGTCCAAACAAGGCTTCAACGTGAGCGGGTTGATATTCGACGAGCTGTTCGCGCAGCAGACCCGCGAGCTATTCGACACCATGACGAAATTCACGGGCGACGCCAGGCGTCAGCCGCTCTACTTTCTTATCACCACGGCGGGTAGGGACAAGACAAGCATCTGCTATGAGATCCACTGCAAGGCGAAAGCGGTGCTGGACGGCTCCAAGATCGATCCCTCGTTCTACCCGGCCATATTCGGCATCGAGGAAGGCGACGACTGGGAGGACGAACGCATCTGGCGGCGGGTAAACCCGTCCATCGGGGTGACGATCCCGTTCGAAACGGTGCGCGCTGCCTACGAGCAGGCGAAGCAAAACCCCGCCGAGGAGATGCACTTCCGGCAGTTCCGGCTCAACGAATGGTGCAACGCCGACATCCGCTGGATGCCCATGGACAAATGGGACGCGCTTGGTGCGGAGATCGACTGGGAGGAGTACGAAGGCCGCGACTGCTACTGCGGGCTCGACCTCTCCAGCACGGGCGACCTTACGGCGCTGGTGCTGGTGTTCCCGCCAGTGGCCGGCGACACAAAGCACACCATCCTGCCGTTCTTCTGGCTGCCGGAAGATGTGATCGACCTCAGGACGCGGCGCGACCACGTTCCCTATGCTGTGTGGAAGAAGATGGTCGTGTTCCACACCACCGAGGGCAATGTGGTGGACTACGACTATATCGTGGCGTTCATCGCCAAGCTGTCCGAGCGCTTCCGCATCCGCGAGATCGCCTATGACCGCTACGGTGCGGAGAAGATTCGCCGCGATTTGGAGGAACTTGGCGCGGAGCACGGTTTTACGGTGTTCCCGTTTGGGCAGGGCTTTATCTCGATGTCTCCGCCGAGCAAAGACTTCTACCAGTTCGTGATGGAAGGGAAAATCCGGCACGGCAAACATCCCGTCCTCGACTGGAACATGGGCAATGTGGTCGTCGACCAGGACGCGGCGGGCAACATCAAGCCCAATAAAAAGAAGTCCACGGAGAAGATCGACGGCGCAGTCGCGCTGATCATGGGCTTTGCGAGGGCGACGCTTGGCGGCGGGATTGGCGGGTCTGTATACGATGAAAGAGGTTTGCTATTTGTATAATTGCCACAATACCTTCACTGTGCTATACTCGTCTTGGCAATAAACAGGAAGTTGTAGGGAAGGGAAATACACAGTGGATGGAGTTAAAAGAACCGAAATAAGTGAAGATTGGGCACACTCTGGTATTGTTGAAGCCGGTAACTTCGTGTTTATCAGTTACTGCATGAAGAACGAGGGCCAATCTATTGAGAAACAGATCAATGGTGCATTTGATGTTCTGAGCCAAAGATTGGATTCCGTCGGCTTAAACCTCGAATCCGTTGTCAAAATGGACTGCCTGTTCAAAGATATTTCGGAACTGTCCTTTCTCGGTGATATTATTAAAGACCGGTTTCACGGGAAATATCCAGCGAGAAAAGCATTCGAAACAAAGTTCATCCGTGAGGGAATTTCATTTCAGATTGATGCAATTGCGTTTCGTGAAGAAGGCCACAAATAATCAAATTCCAGTCTATCTCTGGGGCAACCATCAGGTTGCTCCTTTTTCATGCTTAACACCAGGAGGAAAGAAATGAAAAATCCATTTCCCCGTCTGATCCGAGCACGCGACAAGCCCCAAAACGTCCTGAACGGCGGTGGCTTTTCGTTTCTTTTCGGCAGTACCTCCAGCGGCAAAGTAGTCAACGAGCGCAGCGCCATGCAAATGACCGCGGTGTACGCTTGCGTGCGCATCCTTTCCGAGGCCGTCGCCTCGCTCCCGCTGCACGTGTACCGGTACAACGACGTGGGTGGGAAGGAAAAGGCCATCGCGCACTCGCTGTACAGCATCCTGCACGATGAACCGAACCCGGAGATGTCGGCATTCTCCTTCCGGGAATCCCTCATGACCCATTTGCTCCTGTGGGGAAACGGCTACGCGCAGGTGATCCGCAACGGACGCGGAGAAGTGCTGGCGCTGTATCCGCTCATGCCGGACCGCATGACCGCGGATCGGGATGCCGCCGGTCGTCTCTACTATGAGTACACTCGCTCGGACGGGGACTTGCGGACAATGGGCAGCAAAACCACCGTGAGACTGGCGCCCTCGGACGTGCTTCACATCCCCGGCCTTGGTTTTGACGGGCTCGTCGGCTATTCACCCATCGCCATGGCGAAGCAAGCCATCGGCATGGGGCTGGCGTGTGATGAGTACGGTGCGGCCTTCTTCCAGAATGGCGCGCAGCCGGGCGGCGTGCTGGAGCATCCGGGCGTTGTGAAGGACCCCAAGCGCGTGAGGGAGTCCTGGAACGCCATCTACCAGGGCAGCGCCAACGCCCACCGTATCGCGGTGCTGGAGGAAGGGATGGCCTATAAGCCCATCTCCATCTCCCCGGAGCAGGCACAGTTCCTCCAGACGCGGAAATTCCAAATCGATGAGATCGCGCGCATCTTCCGGGTGCCTCCGCACATGGTGGGCGATCTGGACAAGAGCAGTTTCTCCAACATCGAGCAGCAGTCGCTGGAGTTTGTGAAATACACCCTCTCCCCATGGATCACACGGTGGGAGCAGGCCATCTACCGGGCGCTTTTCTCGGAAGCCGAGAAGAAGCGTTTTTTTGTGCGCTTCAATGTGGAGGGACTGCTACGCGGTGACTACAAGAGCCGCATGGACGGATACGCCGTCGCCCGGCAGAACGGCTGGATGAGCGCCAACGACATCCGGGAACTGGAGAACTTCGATTGCATGACGGTGTTTGAGGAGCCCGCACCGGAGCCCGTCCGGCTCGCGGTGCTCCTTTTTTGCGGTCACTTTTTCGCCAACCGCGAGAGTGGCGACCGTGGCGCCTATGACGCCATGATCACCGCGTTTCGCGCGCTGCTCTGGCCGTACCGCGATCCCACGAAGCTCTTCTAAAGGAGGCGACCCGCTTGGCAGACAACAATCAAAAGCCCAAAGCGGGCGATCTCCGGCAACGGATCACGGTGGGCCGGACCGCCACCACCACCAACGAGAACGGCTATCCCGAGGAGAGCGACAGCATCTTTTGCCGCGTCTGGGCGTCCGTCCGCGACGCAGGGTACCGGGAGTTCTTCGAAGCCGCGGCCGGTAATCTGGAGGACGTGGTCAACTTCGCAATCCGATACCGCCCGGACATTGAGCCGGGTATGTGGGTAGAGTTTGAAGGCCAGCGCCGGGAGATCGTACAGGTCAGCGGGTTCGACCACCTGAGCGATTTCTTGCTGCTAAAGGCCGCCCGAAGGAAGGCGGTGAGCGGATGAAGCGCGTGCAGGATGCGCTTGCCCCAACCGGGATTCCAGCCTTCGCGCACGTCTGGCGCGCCAGTACCGAATACCCAACCCCTCCCGCTCAGTACCTCACCTATACCACCCTGACGGTCGAAGCCGAGCACCTGGACGACGCGCCGACCACATATCATCACTACGTCTACCTGACCCTCTGGAGTACCGGCGACGTGACAATCGCCATCCCCGTATTGCGGAGCGCCATGCGGGCAGCGGGCTTCGGCATGGATGAGGAGCGAACTGATTATGAGGAGGACACGAAAACCTTCCTCGTCATCTGGACGTGGGTAGGCTCGGAGGAGGCGTGATCCGTGAGCTTGGAGTTCAAAGGCACATCCGACCTCAAGGATGACCTCGCCACTATGGCGAGCGCGCTTGGGGATGACGGTACTACAACCGCAAAGATTCTGAAGGGCGCCGCGCAGCCGATACTCGATCAGATGATCCAGAACGCCAGCACTGATCCCCGCCCTCGGTCCGGGAATTTACGAGGTGCGCTCCAAGTTAAGAAAGCATCGGGGCGGAGAGGTTCTCGGGTGACGGTCGGTGTCCATGCCTCCGAGGGCGGCGCGCCATATGCCCAACCAGTCGAGTTCGGGCATGGCGGCCCGCATCCCGCGCCGCCGCATCCATTTGTCCGTCCGGCATTCGACGCCAAGGCAGAAGAAGCCTATGAAGAAATGAAGATACTCCTGAACGCCGTCCTTGATAAACGAGGACTTATGTAAATCATGATTACAGATTGGAGGAACTCCCCATGCCTGAACCGACTGCTTCCCCCGCAGTGTCCAGCACCGTCGGCCTAAAAAACGTGGTACTCGCACCACTAACTACCGATACCGAGGCCACGCTCGCTTATGGCACTTTGCAGCTGCTCGCAGGCGCCATCGACGCGCAAATCGCCCCGGAGAACGCCGATCCTGAAATCACCTACTATGATGACATTGAAGGGGATGTGCTGTACCCGGACCCCGACGTCAAGCTGACCATGGAGATGGCGGATATCCCGCTCGCGCTCCAGGAGATGATCCTGGGCAACACCATCGACGACAACGGCGTGCTCCTCCGCGCTGCGGGTGATTCGCCGCCCTACTTCGCGCTCGGGTTCAAGAGCGAGAAAGCAGACGGCACCTACCGCTATGTGTGGCTGTTCAAGGGCCGCGCCAAGCCCGCGACCGAGCAGTACCACACGAAGGAAGGCAAAGCGCTGACTCGGCAGACCGGCAAACTCGAGTGGTCGTTCCTCAAGCGCACCAACGACGGGCGCTATCAGGCGATTGCCGATGAGGGCCAGAACGGGTTCACCGCTGAGAAGGCCGCGACCTTCCTGACCAGCGTGTATACACCGGTCATCACACCCGCAGGCGGCTGATTTCGACTGTAGAAAGGAGAGCCTATCATGATCACCTGCACCCTTGGGGAGAAGAAGTACTCCATTGATTTCGTGTCAGGACGCGCGCTGCGGGAGATGGGACCCGCAGCGAAAATGCACGCACACATCACCGGGCTCGCGAAGAGCGCGCTGGAGGGAAACGCCGTCCCCGACGAGACCAGCGTCGAAGACGCCATGGATGTGCTCGTCCGCTGGTTCTGCATCCTCTTTGGGAACCAGTTCGCTCCCGACGACGTGTTTGACCACTACCCGGTGGACCGCCTGATCCACGATGTCACCTTCGCCATGATGGCCGTCCAGGCTCAGGCCACCTCTGTACTTTCCGAATTCCCTATTCCGGCAGCGCAGGAGACGAAGCCGTCCTGACGCTGCACGACTACATCCTGGCGACCTACAACGAACTCCTGAAGGCCGGGTGGACCATGACCGATATCGACGGCATGGACATGCCCGGCTTTCTCTCTGTCCGAGCCTGGGACGCAAAGCGCGAGGAGCGCGCTAAAGTCCCGAAGCGCCGATTCATCGACGAGGTGTGGCCGAAGAATTCATCTTTTGATGATGCTCGCAGCTAAGGCAGATGGTCTGGAAGTTTGGGTTTGTCTCTTCCATCATCATTTTCATGTAACCGGGGCCCCATCCTTCGGCGGCCATTGCGTATTCGAAACAGTCGCCTTTATCAATCTCTTTGTCGAACACGGGACAATGGATCATCTTTTCGATCATCAAGCTTCAACTCCTCGGTAACAAGGCTGAACACATTTCCATGCTACTGTCAAATTACTGAGATGTCAATCGCCATGCGCATAAAGCATGGCGGTTTCCATTTCCAAGAAGAAAGGATAGTGACACCCTTGGCCGAAACCCTACGCGACCTCGTCGTGTCGCTGTCCCTGGATTCCGAAAACTTCTCCCGGAACCTCAATAGCATCGGGAAGCAGATCCAAGAGGCGGAGAGCCGGTTCAAGGCGGCGGGCGCCGGTGTGTCCGGGTTTGAGAAGTCCGCCGCTGGGCTGGGCGCGAACCTATCCATGCTCCGGGACAAGCTTCAGCTGCAGGAAAAGGCCGTGGAGCAGTACCGGCGCGCGCTGGACGCTGCCAACGTGAAGCTCACCGACGCCGTTCGGAAGAATAACGAGTTGAAGACCTCTTTGGACGGGGCCCGGTCGAATTTCGCCGATCTCAAGGGTCGAATCGACCAGACCCGCGCAGCCTATGCGGCCAGTGTAAAGGCGACCGGCGATAACAGCGAAGAATCCAACCGGCTGGGGTTGGAACTGCTGGAGCTGGAGGAACAGTACAAGGCGACCGGCGCGGAGATCAAGAAGCTGGAAGGCCAGCTGGGCGCCAACCGTAAGTCCGTGCAGAACGCCGCCGACGCAGTATCCAAGGCTGAAACCAACCTCAATAGCGCCAAGGTCGTTGTTAAAGAAACCGCTGCGGAAATCCAGAGCTGCACTAATAAACTCGAAAAAGCGCGATCCAAGTGGCTCGCTACGGGCGCCGCCATGGAATCCTTCGGGAAAAAGGCAACCGCCGCCGGCCAGGCGCTGGAGCGCGCCGGGCAGAAGCTGACCACCTTCGTCTCCGTCCCGCTCGCCGGGCTGGGCGTCGCCGCCGCCAAGGCTTCCATCGATTTCGAGGAAGCGTTCGCCGGTGTGCGGAAAACCGTTGATGCCACCGAGGGCGAGTACAAGCGGCTCGCCTCCGATGTGAAGATCATGTCCACCCAGGTGACGGCGGATACCTCTGCCATCGCCGCCGTCATGGCGAACGCGGGCCAGTTGGGCATCAAAAACGCTGCGCTGACGCCGTTCACCCGCGCCATGATCGACCTGGGCAACGCGACAAACCTGGCGTCCGAAGAAGCCGCGACGGCGCTGGCGCAATTCGCGAACGTGACCGGTATGGCCCAAGACAGCTTCGGGCGCCTGGGCTCGGTCATCGTCGAACTCGGCAACAACATGGCCACCACCGAGCGGGACATCGTCAACATGGCGACCCGGCTCGCATCCGCGGGCACGCAGGTCGGGCTGAGCGAGTCGCAGATCCTGGGCTTCTCCGCCGCGCTGGCATCGGTGGGCATTGAGGCTGAAGCGGGCGGTACCGCATTCAGTAAGATCATGGTGGAGATGCAGCTCGCTGCGGAGACCGGTAAGAACGGCCTTGCTGATTTCGCAAAGGTCTCCGGCATGACGGCTTCCGAATTCCAGCAGGCTTGGAAGACCGACGCGGCCTTCGCCATCCAGGCGTTTGTGGTGGGCCTTTCAAAGATGGACGAGTCCGGGATCAGCGCCATCGCGACGCTGCAGGATATGGGCATCACCGAGGTGCGGCTCCGGGATACGCTGCTGCGCGCGACCAACGCCAACGAGCTGTTTGGCAGAGCGCTCGGCATGGCGAACGACGAGTGGAAGCGCAATACTGCGCTGACGAAGGAAGCGTCCACCCGGTACGCCACGACCCAGAGCCGGATCACCATCCTTGGCAACAAGGTCAAGCTGTTCGGGCAAACGATCGGCGACGACCTTTCCCCCACGATCGGGAAGATGATCTCCGGCGCGGATGACCTCCTAGACAGCTTCATGGAACTGGACGAGGGCCAGCGGCAGGCGCTGATCACCGCAGCCGCGTGGGTCGCCGGGATCGGGCCGGGAATTCTTGTGCTGGGGAAACTCAACATCGCTGTCGGAACGTTCTCCACCGGGTTTGGAAAGCTGATCACCACCGCGGTCGAAGCGGGCGGGGGGATGAAGGGCGTGCTGGCCGCTTGCGGGAGCCTGCTCGGGCCAGTCGGCATCGCGGCAGTCGCCGCGGCGGCGCTGTACGGCACGTACCGTTGGATCGATTATGCCTCCGGCGCCAGGGAAGCCCGTGAAGCGCTCCAGGGCATGGCCGAGACCGCCAAAGCATGGTCGGAGCAGCAAGCTTCCACCGTATTCGATACCGGAAATGACGCGTTCACGCGGTTCGGCATTTCGCCGGACAGCTTCGGCGGCATTGAAGAATCGAAGGATTGGCTGACCCGGCTCAACGTTACCTGGACCGATGGCAAGCAGGAAACCTCCGAGATCGTCAAGTCCTATGTAGATGAGTTCAAGGCAGACAGCGACCAACTTCGACAAGCGGTGGAGGAGCGCCAGAAGATTCTCTCCGGGCTGGGCGTGAAGGATTCGCGCTCGGATGAGGTTCTGAAGCAGCTCGACGCTTACGACAAGGAAGTCCAGGCACTGCTGAAAAAGCGCAGGAACGGGGAATTGTCCGAAAAGGACCAGAGACGGCTTCAGGAGATCGTCACTCAGCGAGTACAGATCAAGCTGGAGTACGCGCTGGGAGATTCCGGCGGTTACGAGAAGATCCTTCAGGGCGTGGAAGCCGAAAAGGCGCGGCTTGAGGCGGAGGGCGGTTCCACTTCCATCGACCTGTACGCCGACGCCATGAAAGCAGCCGCCCAGGGCAGCGCCGATTACAACGCCGCGCTGGAGGAGACCTACGCCTCCGAGTACAAGGTCATCGCGGCCATGCAGGACGGCGCGGAGAAGCAGAAAGCGCTCGATGCCCTGAACGAGCAGCACAACCAGGCAGAGATCGAAGGCGCCCGGAAGTACGCAGAAGCGCTATCTCAGCTGATTGGCCCAATGCTTGAGAGTACGGAACTCGGGGGCGCGGACGAGAAGCTGCAGAAGCTAGTGGGCCTGCTGTCCGAGTTCCAGATCGCGTCCGCCCAAGGCGGCAACACCTCCGGCATCCTGACGCAGTTGGATGAACTGACCAAGGGCATGGATGAGGGCGAACTGGCCTCCTACCTGGCCATCTTGACGCAGATCCAGGACGCGGTGCAAGCAGGCGGGGCCGGACCTTCCGGTGGCTTTACGCCGGAAGAGACGAAGAAGTTGTTCCCCGACCTCAACATCACGGATGTGTTGGGGGGTTACACCTCCATCGCCGACTTCCTCAAGGCCAACGCCGGATCCTTCGAAGGCCTCTCCGCCATGTTCAATGAAGCGCTGCCGGACGAGGTCAAACGCGTGCTGGTGGAGCTGGACCTTGAGAGCGCGTCCGCCGCTTGGGAACAGTTCAAAACCGACACGTCGTCGCTGACCACGACGCTGTCCGCGACGATCACCGGCACCGTGCAATTGACGCCCATCGACGCCCAGGCCGCGTCAGATTTCCGCGCGGCGAATCCAGTATCCCTAGACGGCCAGGTCATGAAGGTCGGCATGGTGGAGGGCGCAGAACAGGCGTTTAAGGACAAGTTCAACGCAGGCCTTCTGGCGCTCTATGATGAGCACGGCGTCCCGATCCCGGTCACGCCGGAAGCGGTGGCGCAGATCAAGACCACCGACCTGGTGCTGGGTACTGACGAAAACGGCGTGCTGCACGTGCAGGTGCTGCCGAAGATCGGCTCCCCCGAAGGCGTTCAGAACGCCGAGGCGGGCCTGAACTCCGTTCCCCAGAACTTCCTGCCCGATTGGCTGAAGTCCAGCACTTCCGACAAAGTCACCTCCATTACAAGCCTCATGCAGGGCGTACAGGACCTTGCCGCGGCGGGCGATACGTTGAGCGCACAGCAGGGCAAGTCGGTAGTGCTGGAGCAACTGTATAGCCTCAACCCCGGCGAACTGCAGAACATCGCCACCTACATCACCCAGGCAATGGCCGCCCTTAGCAGCGGCACATTGGACGCAGTATCGGCGGCAAAAGTGCAAGAGCAGCTGAACGCGCTCCTCACCGTCGTACGGACGGCAGACGAGTACCTGGGCGTCGGAAACGATATCTCCGCCGGCATCGCAAGCGGCCTCACCACCTACGGCTGGACCGGCGACGCCACCACGGTCGCTTCTTCCATTGAAACCGCTCTGCGCACTGCCGCGCAGACGCACTCGCCCTCCGCCATGACACGGCCGATCGGCGTCGACCTGGCGGCCGGCGTCGCCTTCGGCATGATGGCCTATGGGTTCGGCTCCGCGGCCGGGGTAACGGCGGCAAAGGCTATTTCGGCATTGAAAACAGAGCTTTCTTCCAGCACCACAAAGCCTATAGGTCTCTCCGCCATGACCGGCCTAGCCCTCGGCATCCTGAGCGGCCGCAATCTGGTTGTGAACGCCATGAAGCTCGTAGCGGAAGCCGCGGTGCGTGCCGCGAAGGCGAAGCTAAAGATCCAGTCCCCTTCCCGTGTCTTTCGGGACGAGGTCGGACGGATGATGGTCCGGGGCATCGGCGAGGGCACAATCCTCGAGAGCAAAGCCCAGGCGAAGATCATCCAGAACGCCGCCAGATACCTGACCGGCGCGGCGCAGGCGGGTGTTGGAGGCAGCAGCAGCTACGATAACCGCCGCACCTACCATCAAGACCAGAGCGTGACTGTCCAGGTGGACAAACTCTACGCCCGGGATGAAAAGGACGTGCGCAGCCTCGCCATCGAACTGGCGCAGTTCAACAAAACCCAGTACGCGGGGATGGGCGTCCGATAACGCAAAGCGAGGTGATTATGATGGCCGACTGGTTCGCCTGGAACGGCGTGAAATGCACTGATTACGGGATTCACGTGCTGACCCACCCGGCCATCTCCCGGCCAAAGGAGCGGGTGACCACGCAGGCGGTACCGGGGAGGAGCGGCACACTGACGATTCCGGAAGGCGATTGTGTGTATGACGAGTTCATCGCCACCTGCGAGTGTATCTCGCCAAATCCGACGTCCATCCCCGTGTTCTCCGCCTGGCTGCACGGCCCCGGCCTCGTGATGTTCGGGAACCGCCCCACCGGGTTCTACTATGCCCGCGTCAATAACCAGATCGACTTCGAGACGGTGGTGCGCGGGCGACTGCACCGGAAGTTCGCCGTCAACTTCCGCTGCCAGCCGTTTTTCTACCTTTTGAATTGCCCGGATGTAGTGCTGACCGCCCCTGGCCAAGTTGTGAACCAGGGCACAGTGTTCGCGGAGCCCATCATCACGGTGGAGGGGACAGGCGACATCGACCTGACGATCGGCGATGTGACGCTGGGGATTGCTGGGCTCGCGTCCTCGATCACCATCGACGTGCCGCAGCGGCTGGCTTATCACGACGGTATCCTCCGCACTGGGTCGCTGACCGGGGATGAGTGGCCAACGCTACCCGTGGGGACCACCGCGATCTCCTGGACCGGGAATGTCACTCACCTCACTATCACCCCCAACTGGAGGACGTTCTGATTTGGGCGAAGTGTAGGCATATTCATAAGCCTCTTGACCAATAGGCCAAGAGGCTTTTACGATCCACCATTACTTGTGTTGATAGGCAATAAGCACGATGCCCTTGCCACCATCAGCATGAATTTGCGGCTTCAATTGCTAAAGCTTCTGCAAATCCTGCGGGGAAAGACTGGTCACCAGCCACTTAACCGGCGGTTCCATGTTCTGACCTCCTTACAATGGTTGATCGTTCCTATTTAGCCCTGAAAGAGGGAAATTATGCATGGGCGAGGTGTACATTTATCCCCCCGGCCACGAGGACTTCGACACCATGGGCCTGTGTGGGTCGCTCACACCCACATCTTGCGTGCACACCGAGGCGCGGAACGATCTTTCGGAGATCCAGTTGGAGCACCCCATCGACGATAATGGGCGTTGGAAGTTTATCCAGAACGACTACATCCTGAAGTGCGACGTCCCTGTTCGCACTGTGCCGCCCATTACGCCGGAGGGCATTCTGGTCACCGCGCATGAGGTGTGGACCATAATGACCGGCACCACGAAGGCCCAGCGGAACCTCTACTATCACGCCACTGGCAACAAGATTCGAAAGAAGAACTTGTCGGTGGGCATGAATCTGCCCATCATCTTCAAGGGTGAGGATCGGTATAAGGCGGTCTTTACTGGGCGCAAGAAGTACCGATACAAGGGGCAGTGGCGGTGGAAGGACTTCACCTACTACGGGTGGATCGCGAAGTCGGCCATCCAATACACGCTAACTGAGGACTGGCCAAATGATCCCGCTGCCATTGAGACGATCGCGCCTGCCTGGATCGTGGCCGACCAGCTATTCCGCATCTACAGGGTGGAACTGCGGGACGACGGCGTGACCGCCTACGCACGGCACATCTTCTACGACCTGCTGAACAACCTCACCTCGTACCCTGCCGGTCAGACTTCCTGCGTTGATGCGGTGGATGGCATCTTGGGGAACTGCTTGGTACCGACGTCCTTTTCCGGCTTTACCGACGTCGGCGACGAGCGGGTGATCGACGGCTGGACGCGGGTCAATCCCGTCAGCGTGCTACTGGACCCCGAAACAGGTGTTTCGACGCTGTGGGGTGCAGAGTTGGTGCGCGACAACTACGACTTCTTCCTGCTTCGGGATGCGGGGCTGAACCGCGGCGTTCGGATCGAATACGCCAAGAACCTGCTGGGCATCTCCTGCGAAGTGGACGCATCGGATGTGGTCACCCGGATCGTGCCGGTTGGAAAGGACAAGAGTGGGAAAGACCTGCTGCTGGCGCCGGGCGGCTACAATGTGGACGGCACGGTGTACATGATCGGCGCAGATCAGACTTGGATCGACAGCCCGCGCGCTTCCTTGTACCCCTCGCCCCACGTGCAGGCGCTCACCTGCTCCAACGAGTGCAAGGAGACCAAAACCGTCACAAAAACCATGGTCCGCGTGCGCATGATCCGGGAAGCGCTGGCCGCGCTGGCGAACGACGCCGATCTGCCCAAGGTGTCCCTGAAAGTGGAGTTCCTCTCCTTGGGCGATACGGAGGAATACGCCCAGTACCGGAGCCTCGAGGATGTGTTCCTCTATGACCGGGTCCGCGTGAAGCATCCGGGAATTCAGATCGACGTCCTGACCGAGGTCAACCGTGTGGAGTTCGACTGCCTGAACGAGAAGTTCCGGTCCATTGAGCTGGGCTCCGTCCGCCATGATATGCGCAAGACCGCCGTCGCCTCCTGGCAGTTGCCCTCCACCATCTCCGGCCGGAAGATCGCCATGGAGAGCATCTCCGCCGCGCAGCTGGAGCCGGAATCGGTGGAGG
>CALGYL010000060.1 GCA_937934775.1 uncultured Clostridia bacterium | reverse complement strand
CCTTCACCATGCCGGTCACCTGGCTCACGCCGCCCAAGAGGTTTACAAGCGCCGTCAGGTAGTAGGGCCCCATGTCCATCATCGGCCCGCCGCCGTGCTTGTAATAGAATTCCGGATCGGGATGCCAGGATTCGTGGCCGCAGCCGATCATGAACGCGGCGCATCCGACGGGCGCGCCGATGTAGCCGTCGTCAATCAGGCGGCGGCAGGTCTGAATGCCCGCGCCCATAAAGGTATCCGGCGCGCCGCCCAGCAGAAGGCCGCGGGACGCGGCCAGCTCCGTCAGTTCCTTGCCCTCCTCAAACGTGGCGGCCAGCGGCTTTTCGGAGTACACGTGCTTGCCCGCGCTCAGCGCCGCCTTCGTCACCCCGTAGTGCTCATAGGGGCGGGTGAGGTTGAGTACGACCTGGATTTCCGGATCCCGGAAGATGTCGTACATCGTATCATAGATTTTCAGGTTCGGGTACTGCTCCTGCGCCTTATCCGCCTTCTCCCGCTTCAGGTCGCAGATACCGACCAGCTCGATCTCCCGGAAGGTTTCGTGGATGTTTTTCAGGTAGATACCGCTGATGTCGCCCACGCCGACGAGGCCGACCTTGACCGTCTTCATTGGGGAATCCTCCTTAGAGGCCCAGCGCGTCGTGCAGGTACCTGCGCGACACCATGGCCGAATGGTAGTTGCAGACGGGCTGCTTGTCCAGTTCCACGCACAGAACGCCGTCATAGCCGCCGCCACGCAGCTCTTTCAAAACGCCCTTGAAGTCCACCGTGCCCCAGCCCAGCGGCAAAAAGCGCGCCATCGGCCATTCCGGCGAGACGGATTCGTCCGGATCGACATCCTTGAAGTGCATGTAGTTGATGCGGGACACATACTTCTTCACGGCCTCGACAGCGTCCATGCCGGCAATGGTCGTGTGGGCGGTGTCCAGGCACAGGCCGCACAGCGCGGGATCGGTGTTTTCAAGGAACAGGTCGATCTGCTCCCCGCTGAATATCGGTGTGTTGGCGTGGGGGTGGAAGCAGGCCACCTGGCCCTTCTCTTTGCAGAGCTTGCCGATTCGGTTCGAGAGCTCGGCATAGGCCAGCACCTTCTCCCGGTCGGTGGGCCGGTCGTTGGGCGCGTCGCGCCACATGACGCCCTGCAGGTTCAGGTAGGTGGCGCCGATCTTCCCCATGAAATCGGTGTATTCCACCGCGTTCTGATAGTCCTTCTCCGGGTCGTCGGAATAGTGCAGGTAGAGGTTGGCCATCTCAAGGCCGTACTGGTCCAGAAGGCGCTTGACCTCCTGGGCGTCGTCCTCAAAATAGCCCTTGATGAACGCGAAGTTCTCCACCGCCTGATAGCCCAGGTCGGAGACCTCCTTCAAGAACTGCTCGAACTCAAAGCGGTAGTTGTCCTTGTGGTTGATCAGCCATGTCCAACCGGTATATGCGATCTTCATGCGGCGCCTCCCCATGTGTGTTAACATTGCCATGATAGCACATGCATCCGGCCATTTGTTGCCAGAATCCCGCGATTTTCCGCCAAAAATTGGCCTCCTGCTCTTTACGCGCGGAGGCCCGACGTGCTATGATGGCGGCGTGAAAGGCGAGGTGAGCGCGGGATGAGCATGGGGTACTTCTACGAGAACCTGGCGCTCCGGTTCCGCGTCAGCACCGGGCGGAACCTGACGTTCCCGCTGCACTTGCACATGCAGGCGGAGCTGGTCTACGTCACTGCGGGGCGCATGACGGTCACGGTCGAGTCAAAGAGCCGCCTGCTTCAGGCGGGCGAGGCGGCCCTGGTCCTTCCGGGCGTGGTCCACGGCTATGAAACCGACGGGGAGAGCGCCTACATCATCGCCATCGCGGACGCTTCGCTGGTGGGCGACTACCGGGAGCTTCTGACAAATTTCCGCTGCGAGGAGGCGTTCCTGCCCAGTGCGGCGGTACACCCGGACGTTTGCCACTGCCTGAAGGCGCTGACAGAGGATAAAGACTTGACCGAGCCGCTGCGCAGGGCCTACCTGTCTGTGGCGCTGGGCCGGGTTCTGGACGCGCTGACGCTCATTCCGCGCCAGGGCCCCGGCGGGCGGGACGCGCTGCACAGCCTGCTCACCTACATCAATGCCCACCTTGCCGATCCGCTCTCGCTGGAGAGCCTGTCCAAGGCGCTGTTTCTGAACAAGTACACCCTCTCCAAGCTCTTCTCCGCCCAGGTGGGCTGCGGGCTGCACCGGTACGTCAACGCGCTGCGGGTTTCCATGGCCGAAAGCCTGATCCGGGAGACGCAGGCGGACGTAACGCAGCTGATTGAGCACTGCGGCTTTGGCAGCGAGCGCACGCTCTACCGCGCCTTCCGGGAGCAGCGGGGCCTGACACCCGGCCAGCTCAAGCGGGCAATCAACCGCGGACGGTGAGTTTTACCGGAATTCTCCAAATTCACCGCCCGGAAATCCGGCAGAATTCCAGGCGCGCGAAACGCGTTGGGCTTTACGCATTAAAACCGGATGGAGGCGTATCGGATTCTACGAACCGATTCTCTCAAGCGCCTGAACGATCTCGCGGCAGGTGACGGCACGCGCGGGTTCAAATTTACCATCCTCAAGCTCGAATACACCGCCGTCTGCCAGCACCTGCGCGATGCGTGGGTTGGCGCACTGGTCGAGATCGAGAATTTCAAGGTGCTGATCCTTCGCCGGAAAGTCGCCGATCACAAAAACGGTTTTCGCCAGATCTTCCCGGGTGACTGGGCCATCCGGGTTGTACCGTTCGCCGTTATAGCCGATGAAACCGGCCTGCACGCAGGTTTCCACCGTGTCAAAGTCCGGGTCCCGCCAGGTCAGGTCGCCGAACAAGCCGTAGGTGTGGCCGGTATGCGCCGTCTCGTAATACTTGGAGGAGGAGGGCACGAAGGTTGACATGTGCCGCGCGCGGAACACGATGTTCGCAAAATCCCGCCGGGTTGCGGGCGCATCGGTCTCATAGGCGGTGAGGCTGTCCATCTGCGCCGGGTAGAAGTGGCGCGCAAGCTCCGTGACGCCAGCGAGGTACCGAAACGAGGGCGAGGACACCAACTTTTCATTGATCAGGCAGATCCGCCCGTCGCGCACGGCCTTGACCGCCGAGAAGCCGGGGCGGATGGAAATCGAATGCTCGTCGCCGCCCGCGTTCATCGCGCCGCGCTGGGACACGTACACGTCGATGTCCTCGGCGTGCTCCAGGATCTTTTCCGCGCCAAAAGCCGCGATGGAGGAGCCTTCCGACACCGCGGACGCGCCTGCGGCCACGTTTTCGCCGCCCGCCAGCTGAAGCGCCATGCCCGCCATGGAATCCTCCGTCACGGTGCGCAGCTCGGTTTCGGTGGATTCGAAGAACACCCGCGTCTTGGGTTCGAAGGCGGCGGTCTGGGTTTTGATCGCGTCCAGCCGGGTATGGAAGTCCTGAAGCAGCGCCTCCGCGTGATCCGACGTTCCCGTCAGGAGCGCCAGCTTCCGGATGTAGTCGTCAAACTGCGAAAGCTTCTCCGGGTACAAAGAGACCACCGCGATGCCCGCCTTTTCGAGCGCCGCCACGAAGTCCGGCGCTTTTTTTGCGATAAACGGCCGGATCAGCACCAGGTCGGGATTGGCCGCGATCACGCGCTCCGGGTCGCCCTGGTAGTCAAAGCGTGGAATCTCGGCGGCCTCCGGCGGAAAGGTAGACGTGGAATGCGCGCCGATCAGCCGGTCGCCCGCGCCCAGGAAGTACAGGTTTTCCGTGTGCGCCGAGTACAGCGAAATGATGCGGCTGGCGGGGGCCGCGAGGTTCACCTGCCGCCCGTCGTCATCCACGAAGGAGATGGCGGACTGCGCCGCCAGCGCATGCGGCGCGGCCAATGCAAAAATCAGCGCAAAACAGATCAAAAGCGAAATGGATCTTTTCATGCTTCTTCCTTTCCGGGCCCGATCAGCACCGTGGAAAAATAAGAAACCGCCGCGTCCGCGCCCTCCAACTGCCCCAGGTATTCATCCGGCATGCCCAGGTTCTGGGCCAGCAGCGCGTGGCGGCCCGACGCAGCCGCCCGGATGGCCCCCAGCGAGCGCCCAGCTTTGAGCACCACCGTCGCGCCCTCCGGCAGCCGGTCGCCCGCGCCAAAGCCGGGCAGCACCGTCAAAGGCTCCCGCCCCTCCGCCAGCGGCGCGCCCAGCGCGGCGGCAGCGGCGCACATGGCCGGCACACCGGGGATGATCTCGCAGGGGCAGCGGGGTGCGATGCGCCGGTAGAGGTAGATGGAACTGGCGTAGAGCGACGGGTCGCCCAGCACCGGATAGGCGATCCGCGCGCCCGCGCGGAGCCGCTTGATCAGGGTTTCCGCCGCGCGGTCGTGAGCGGGACCCCAGTCCTCGCCGGGGCGCATCGGCATCGAAAGCCGCAGTACCGGCTTTCCGGATACCAGCGGCCCCGCGATGCGCAAAACCGCGCTTTCACCCGAGCCGGAATCCGCGACGGCAATCACGTCCGCCCGGGCCAGCACCCTGACCGCCAGAATGGTCATAAGATCCGGATCGCCCGGGCCGACGCCCACAAATGACAGCATGGTTCCTCCTGATTTTGGCAGCCGGACAAACGTACAACTGCCGGATTCCTTCAGTTTCGGCGGCCGCGCGGAGGTGCGGCCGCCGAAATGCTGGTTAACCTTCTTCTTCCGCCGCGCCGCCGTTGATGGCATCCTGAATGTGGCGGACGAAGTGCTCCTGAACGCCCTTGTACTCGCCCAGGCCCTTGATGATGGGCTCCACTTCATAACCCGCGCTCTTGAAGGCCATCTTCCAGCTGCCCTCCTCGTCGCCCGCCATGTCGTTGTTGGCGTGGTCGCCCGCGACGATCATCAGCGGCAGCAGCGTCACCTTGGTCGCGCCGAAATCGGCCACGTGGCGCATGACGGTTTCAAGATCCGGATAGCCCTCCACCGTGCCGACGAACACGTTCTTGTAGCCCATGTCCTTGAACACATAGTCCATCGCGGCGTAGGCGGACTCGGCGTAGTGGTCGGAGCCGTGGCCCATGAATACGATGGCCTCGCCATCCTTTGTCTTGGGCAGTTCCGCCGCGATCTCCTCCACCAACTCCTTGTAGTCCTTGGACGCGGTCAGCAGCGGCACGCCCACCTTGAAGGAGGCGAACTTGTCCCGGTAGGGCGCGATGGCGGCGGTCATCTGATCGTACTCCTTGCCGTTCATCACATGGGTGGGCTGGATGACCACATCCTGAACGCCGTCTTTGACCAGGCGATCCATCGCCTGCTCGACGTTGTCGATTTCCAATCCGTCGCGGCTCTTCAGCTTGTCGATGATGGTCTGGCTGGTGAAGGCCCGGCGCACCTCGTAATCGGGGAAGGATTCCTGGGCCAGCTTCTCGATGGCGCCGATGGTGGCCTCCCGGCTGTCGTTGTAGGAGGTGCCGAAGCTGACGACCAGAATCACAGGCTTCGCCGCCTGGGCTTCCGCCAGCGCGAAAGACGGGGCGAGCAGCATCAGGCACAGAATCATGGGCAGGATTCGCTTCATGGATGGTTCCCTCTTTCCTCTTGTTTTTCTATGGCTTCGCGGATCAGAACGCCCTTCCCGGGGCAGATTTCCGACCACACGCCAAAGATATCCCGGATCAGCTGTTCGGTCATCACGCCGTCCGTCGCGCCCTCACAGACCACGCGGCCGTTCGAAAGCGCCGCCACGCGGTCCGCGGCCGTCAGCGCGGTGGAAAGGTCGTGATGCACCGCCACCACGGTCAGGCCACTTGCGTCGATCTCCTCCCGGAGCAGCTTCAGCATCAGAAGACGCGCGCGCACGTCCATCTCGCTCATCGCTTCGTCCAGAAACAGCACCTCCGGCCTCTGCGCCAGCGCCCGGGCCAGAACGACCCTTTGAAACTCGCCGCCGCTTAAACGGTTCACAGGCTTTTCGGCCAGTTCAAGAACGCCGGTGCGCGCCATCCAGCGCTGGGCTTCGCGCACTTCCGCTTCGCTCGCCCCGCCCAGCCGGGACTGGTGGGGCGTCCGCCCCATCAGAACCATTTCCAGCCCGGTAAAGGGCATCGCGGCCGTCTCCCGCTGCTGTACCACGGAAAAGCACCGGGCGCGCTCCCGGGCGCCCATCCGGCGCACCTCGCGCCCGTCGTAGAGAATCCGCCCCCCGTCCGGCCGCAAAAGCCCGGCCAGCGCGGCCAGAAACGTGGTTTTTCCGGAGCCGTTGGGGCCGATCAGCGCGTGGTAGCAGCCCCGCTCAAACCGGACGGATACGCCCTTCAGGATTTCCCGCCCGCCCAGCGACAGGCGCAGGTCCTCGCAGTCCAGCACACGCTCACCTCCCCCGCCGAAGGAACAGGTAGATAAAGAACGGTCCGCCCAGTAGGGTCGTCAGAACCCCCACCGGGATGTCGCCGTTTCCGATGAGCCGCGCGGCGTCGTCCGCCAGCATCAGAAGAAGCCCGCCCGCAAGGCAGGACAGCGGCAGCAACCGCCGGTTGTCGGAGGAGGCTGCCAGACGCAGCGCGTGGGGAACGATCAGCCCGACAAACCCGATGATGCCGCTGACCGACACGCACACCGCCGTAATCAGAGAGCCCGCAAGAAGCATCACCAGCCGCGTGCGGCGAACGTCCACCCCCAGCGCGGCGGCCGCCCGGTCGCCCAGCGTCAGCGCGTTCAGGTCGCCCGCAAACGGCCAGGCGACGGCCACACCGAGGAGAACCGCCGGGGTCAGCAGCGCGATGTCGCTCCAGGCGCCGCCAGACAGGGAACCCATCATCCAGTACACGATGGCCGACACGTTCTCCCCCGCCAGCATCTTCAGAAAGCTGATCGCGGAGGACAAGATGGCCGATACGATCATCCCCGCGATGATCAGGTTGGAGGCGATCAACCCGCCGCCCCGCCCCGCCATCAGGATGACCACCCCCAGCGCCGCCACCGCCATCATCAGCGCCGCGGGCACCGGCGAAAGGTTTGTGCCATAGGTCACATTGAAGAAGATCACCACTGTCGCGCCCAGCGCCGCGCCAGTGGACACGCCCAGCGTATAGGGATCGGCCAGCGGATTGCCGAGCAGGGACTGGAAGATCG
This sequence comes from uncultured Clostridia bacterium, assembly GCA_937934775.1. Classification (GTDB taxonomy): domain Bacteria; phylum Bacillota; class Clostridia; order Christensenellales; family Aristaeellaceae; genus JAEZHK01. The sequence goes on along the minus strand of CALGYL010000060.1, from coordinate 973 downwards.
CGCCTGCCGCGGCCAGCCCCGCGCCCACGAACAGGCCGGAGAGCACCCTGGGCAGCCGGATTTCCAGCACCACCGCCAGCTCGTTTCGCGGAAACGAGGCCAGCGCCCGGCTGTCATTCAGAATCCTGGTCAGGATGATCCGGGCCACCCGAAGCGGCGGGATGCGCATGTCGCCCAGGCTCACGCTGACCACCAGCGTGATGAGCAGCGCGGCGGAAAGCCCGATGCCCATCAGCGCCGCACGCCTTTTGCCCGCGAGAACCCCCTCCATCACAGCACCCAGGCCGTAGCCAGCAGAAGGCAAAGCATCAGGATGGAGGCGGTCAGCATCAGACGGACCGTTCGCCGGATATCCTCGATCTCGGGTGGGCGGGTTTCATCGCCAATGGCGGGCTTTTCGACCGGCTTCCCAAAGTACAGGTGCGTGCCGCCCAGCCGGATGCCCAAAGCGCCCGCTGCGGCGGACTCGCTCCAGGCGCAGTTGGGGCTCAGGTGGTTTGCGTGGTCCCGCTTCACGATCCGGAACGCGTTTCTCTGGTCAAGCCCGGACAGCGCCGCCGCCGCGCAGATTAGCATCGCGCACAGCCGCGCGGGCAGGTAGTTCAGAAGGTCGTCGAGCCTTGCGCTGGCCCAGCCGATGTCCCGGTACCTGGGGTCCAGATAGCCCACCATCGAATCCAGCGTGGACGCGGCCTTAAAGCCCATCAGGAGCACCGGCCCGCCCAGACACGCATACAGCATCGGCGAAATCACGCCGTCCGTGGTGTTCTCCGCCACCGTCTCCACCGTAGCGCAGACGATCTCCCGCTCGGAAAGCGAGCCCGTATCCCGTCCGACGATGCGGGCGACGCGCCTGCGTCCCGCCGCGAGGCCTTCTGCAAGCGCCGCTTCCACGCCCCATGCCTCGTCGGAAAGGTTCCGCGCCGAAAGCCCCAGCCAGTCGATCCCCGCCATGCCGATAAAAAGCGGCCAG
>CALGYL010000059.1 GCA_937934775.1 uncultured Clostridia bacterium | reverse complement strand
TTCCAGAGGTCCTGGTTCTCCACCGGATTTCTGTCGGCTTTCAGCCAGCCGCGCCTTTGCCAGCCGCCGATCCAGTCTTTTAGAAACCCGTTGGCCATATAGGAACTGTCGGTGTACAGATCCACCTCGCAAGGTTCCTTCAGCGCGGATAGGCCCTCGATGGCTGCGCTTAGTTCCATGCGGTTGTTGGTGGTGTCTGCCTCATAGCCCGACATCTCCCGCCGGTGTTCCCCGAAGATCAATACGTATCCCCAACCGCCCGGACCGGGGTTTCCGGAACAGGCGCCGTCGGTATACAGTGTGACGCGCTTCACGAATTGAGCGCGGCCGAGCGGTCATTGGCCGCGATTACCGCCTCCATGACCACGGAGCGGAAGTTGTGAGCTTCCAGCGCGCGGACACCGGCGATGGTCGTACCGGAGGGAGAGCAAACCATGTCCTTGAGCGCGCCCGGGTGCATGCCGGTCTCCAGCACCATTTTGGCGCTGCCCAAAAGGGTCTGCGCGGCCATTTCAACGGATTGTACACGGGATAATCCGCAGGCGACCCCGGCGTCAGCCATCGCCTCGGTAAAGATATATACGAAGGCTGGCGAGCTTCCGGACAGCGCGGTCACCGCATCCATCTGGTATTCTTCCACCCACAACTGACGCCCCAGCGCCCGGAACAGGCCTTCGGCAAATGCGGCTTCCTGCTCAGTCAGCGAGTGCTCGCGGCTGAAGGCCGTCATGCCTTCACCGACCAGGAGCGGCGTATTGGGCATGGCGCGAAGAAGACGCACATTCTCCCCCACCGCTTTTTTCAGCATTTCGACGCGCCATCCGGCCGCGATCGAGATGAGCGCCTTACCCTTAAGCGACTCCCGCTCGGTTTTCAGCACCTTTTCTACCGCGTTTGGCTTGACCGCTAGCAGGATCATGTCGCACGCGGCGATCAGTTCCCGGCAGGATGCATGTGCCGTGACGCCCAGCTCTTTTTTAAGCGACTGCATGTGCTCGGTATGAATGTCAAACACGTGCGCTTCGTCTGCGCGAAGCGCGCCATGTTGAATGGCGGACCGCAAGATTGCGCTGCCGATGTTTCCAGCGCCGATGATTCCGAACATGATCCCCTACCCCATCTCTACGCTCTATGTTAGGTATCCTTTTCCAATAGGCCTTTGAGCTGCGTGAGCGCCTTGCGCTCTGCGCGGGACACAGTCATCTGCGACACGCCCAAGTGCTGTGCGACCTCGCGTTGGCTCAGGTTTCCAAAATAGCGGTTGATCAGTATTTTGCGCTCGGTTGGCGAAATCGAATCGAGCATCTGCCGGACACTTTGACGCGCCTCGAATTGACCGAATCCGTTCTCATCAACGCCAATCAAGGACCGGAGCGTCGCGCCGCTGTCGTCTTCTCCGGGCAGCATCGCATCAAGGGACGCGGGCATCGCGGCGCCCTGCATTTCCAAGGCTTCCACGATATCGTCCAGCGGCACATCCAGCGCTTCCGACAGTTCTTCAGGCGTCGGCGCGCGGAAGTATTTTTGCTCCAGCGCCTCCCGGGCCGCGGCGATCTTGCCCAGGAGCTCGCGACCGCGACGCGGCAGCGAGATGGTCTGCGCCTTATCCCGGAAGTAGTTCTTCACTTCTCCGATCATCGTCGGCGTTGCGAAACTGACGAATTTGACGCCTCGGTCGGGATCATACCGTTCGACCGCCTTGATCAGCGCCAGAGAAGCCACTTGATACAGATCGTCATAATCAACACCCCGGCGCGCAAACCGGCGCGCCACAATAGACGCGATGTAAAGATGCGCTTCGACGAGCCTGTTTCGCAGCGCCTCTTCCCGCGTCAAAGCGTATTGCCGCAGCATTTCGGTGATTTCCTGCGGTGAGGGTTTCAGCATATACACCTCGTATCAGGCGCCCAGAGACTTTGCCATTTCGATGGCGCTGAGCGCGTTTCCATCGTATATCACATGCGCATCGTCTACCATGGACTCCAGAATAAAGCGGATGACCTGTACCTCGTCGCAATCGCCCACAGGATTCTTCTGCGCCTCCGGCACGTCTATGCCCTCAACGCGCATGTGCAGAACGCCCTCCTCGGAGGTAAACGAAATCTTCAGCGATTCACAACAGGCGCAACGTAGCAGGCAGTTGCACGCCTCTTCCACGGCCATTTTCACATCTTCGACGGCATCCACCGTCAGCCCTGCGCGCGCGGTAACACCGGCCGTGATCAACCGGATGATCAAAAGCATCCGGGGCTCTGCGGGCAGCGTCAGCTCGATTGGGCGCTGGGCTTCCATCGTTTTCATAAGCAATTCATACCCTCTCGTCATTGGTCGGATGAACTGATCGCAACCTGATTGGAGCCATCCATCCACAACCGTTCGATGTTGTAATACTGACGCTCCTCAATATGGAATATATGCACAATGACCGAGGAGTAATCCAGAACGACCCATCTGGCCTCGTTCATACCCTCTCGGCGGCGGGATTCACACCCCTCCGCGTCCAGCTTTTCCTCCACCTCTTCCGCCAGCGCACGTACGGCCATTGTGTTCCGGCCGCTGGCGATAACGAAGTAGTCCGTAATGGAGGTCAGATGGCCCACGTTGAGCACGAGGACATCCTCGCCGCGTTTGTCGCGGAGCACCTCGGCAATTCTTACGGCGAGTTCCTTGGGTTGTTTCATACAATCTCCTCCGTCGATCCTTGACTCATCAGCATTCTCATGGTATTTTCGTCCGGCTCCAACCCGCGCGCGCGCACATAGCGCATGGTGTTTTCCGCCGCCAGTCTGACGGCGCGGTCCAGATCCCGGAAAGCTTCAGCCCGAAGCTCTTCGAGACCGGGATAGGCCGGTCGGTTGGGCTCAATAAAATCCGCGAGGTACACAATTTTTTCCAGTCTGGTCATTCCTTCGTGCCCTGTGGTATGCCACCGGATCGCGGAGAGAATGGCCTCGTCGTTGACTCCGTACTTTTGTCTGGCGAGCTCGGCGCCCGCCGGCGCGTGCATCAGCGCCCTGAGCGTCGTATCTCCGGCCTGGTCGCCCACCAGTTTCCGCATTTCGGCACTGTCCAGGCATCTGGCGCAGTCGTGCAGGAGCGCCGCAATGCGCGCCTTCTCCGAATCTTCGCCATACCGCTGCGCCAGCTTGAGCGCGGTCTGCTCCACGCCCAGCGTGTGGCGGTAGCGATCTTTGGACAAAGTCGATTGAAGGAGCGTGAGCATCGGGTCCTGATAGAGCCCGTGATTCCGAATATATTCCGATACACCCGGAAGCACAAGCCGTCCGATGGGCAAACCCCGGGCGACCAAACGCCTGACCTCTGTGGAGGAGACATCCACCGCCGCCATATTCAGCAGCGTGACATCCAGATTGTACCGCTCGTTAAGATGTTCCCGCTTCAGCTCCACCGATTCCCGGGATACCACGGATCTTGGCGCGCATGCGATGCCCGCCAGAAGGCTTGCCACGCGCGGAAAATTTCGCCAGGACTCCAGCACAAGCAGTGTGTCCGCTCCGACGATGAAGAAAAAATGGTCGGAGGGATGATCGGTTCGCAACCGCTCCAGCGTATCGACTGTGTAAGTCTGCCCTGCGCGCCGGACTTCCATATCCAGAACCCGAAAGCCTTTTCGGCCTGCCACGGCCAGTTCGACCATCTTCAGCCTGTCATCCGCCGTGGCCAACTCCGTTTTATGGGGCGGGTCGCCGTCGGGGATGAAGAGTACTTCATCCAGCGCAAGCTGATTCATCGCAGCTTCGGCCATCATCAGGTGACCGTTGTGGATGGGGTCAAATGTACCGCCCATGATGCCGTAGGCCTTCAAAAGCATCTCTCCTTCTTGCTAAAGTATTATAAACCATTTTTGGCCTGCGGAAAAGTGGAAAGCGCATGAAAATACAGGATTTGCACAATATATTGATGTAAACGATACTGGAGGTGGACTCATGGGCAGGTTTGCGCGCTGGATTGACGGTGTGGTATTGGGATTGATCGCCTATGCGGCGGCGTTTTTGTTCTTTTTCCATACGACGGGAGAGCCATGGGCGGCGGCATTCATGGCCGCGCCGCTCTGTGCGCTGACCGCATGGGGCTACAGGCGTTTGACAAAGCACCGCCATCAACAAAGAGAACGCATGAGGCAGGCCCGTGCGATGGTGGAACGCCTGGCGTTCCTTCCAGATGAGGAAGCGAGGGCGCAGGCATTCCGCTGCGCGGGTTTAGACGGCGTTCTATTGCAGCGACATCCCAAGGGGCGGCCGCTGGATGCGGACGAGGTGCTCGCGCTGTGGCGGGACGCAAAAGTCGATCCGCTTGTAATCGCGACCACCGGGCCTGTGTCGGACGGCGCCTGGGGTGCCGCAGAATCACTGAGCACGCCCAAGGTGACGGTCCTGGACGCCCGGATGCTCGCGGAGCGCTACGAGAAGAGCGGTCTGCCGCTGGACGAAATCGCCTCAGCTAAACGTCATATCTCGCTGCGCGTGCCCAGAAAAAGGGCCAAGCATTGCGCGATCTATGGCTGCACAATGCTTGGCGTTTACATTCTTACGGGGATGTGGAGCTATCTGGCGGCGTCCGTCACACTGCTGGCGCTGATGATTCTTGCGCTTCGGCGCCGAGCGCCGTCTCCGGGCTGACCGGTGTGAATTTCAGATGATCGCCCTCGGCGGCAACGCGCACGCGTTCACCCATGTGGATCGAGCCGCTCAAGAGTTCCTCGCTCAGTGAATCTTCGACCATGCGCTGTATGGCCCTGCGCAGTGGCCTTGCGCCATACTGTGGATCGAAACCGGACTTGGCCAGCAGTTCCACCGCGGATTCGTCGATGTCCAGCGACACGCCGCGCTCCGAAAGGCGATTGGCGACGGCGCCAAGCATCAGCTTCGCGATGGCGAGGATGTCGACCTCCTCCAGCGAATGGAACACGATGATCTCGTCCACACGGTTCAAGAACTCCGGCCGAAAGATTTGCTTGAGCTCGCCCATGATGCTTTCCTTCATCGACTCGTAGGTCTTCTCCGCGTTGTCCGATGAACCGAAGCCCAGGGTACGCTGCTTTTTCAGGGTGGAGGCGCCGGCGTTGGAAGTCATGACGATGACCGTGTTCTTGAAGTCTACGATGCGGCCCTGGCCGTCGGTCAGGCGGCCGTCCTCCAGAATCTGGAGCAGTACGTTGAATACATCCGGATGCGCCTTTTCAACTTCGTCTAGGAGCAGCACCGAGTAGGGCTTTCTGCGCACCTTTTCGGTCAATTGTCCGCCCTCCTCGTGGCCCACATAGCCCGGTGGGGAGCCGATCATGCGGGATACCGAGTGCTTCTCCATGTACTC
>CALGYL010000058.1 GCA_937934775.1 uncultured Clostridia bacterium | reverse complement strand
CCATCGTGGCATATCGAACGTGCCCGATCACCATCGAGCCCGGGCCCATCGCCCGGAGCGCCGATTCGGTCATGACCTCGCTGACCAGCCCCGCGTCCTTGTGGCAGGAAATCACGCCCCGGTCGTTCAGCGCGATGCCGCAGCTCTCCTGACCCCGGTGCTGCAGCGCGTACAGCGCGTAGTAGGAGGCGGACACCACGTCGCGGCCGTCCGGGCTGTGCATCCCGAACACGCCGCACTCGTCGTGAATCTTGGCCATCGTCATTCTCCCAGCAGGCGCTTCATGATCTCCCGGTAAGCGTCCTCCACACCGCCCAGATCGCGGCGGAAGCGGTCCTTGTCCAGCTTTTCCTGCGTGACGCTGTCCCAGAAGCGGCAGGTGTCGGGCGATATTTCGTCGGCCAACACGATGGTTCCATCGCTCGTTTTGCCGAACTCCAGCTTGAAGTCGATCAGCTCGATGCCAAGGTCTTTCAGGTATTCCGCAAGGATTTTGTCCACCTTCAGCGCGAAATCGCTGATGGTTTTCAGTTCGTCCTCCGTAGCCAGGCCCAGCGCAAAAATATGGTACTCGTTTACCAGCGGATCGCCCAGCTCGTCGTCCTTATAGCAGAATTCGAGCACCGTGCGGGAGAGCTTGACGCCTTCTTCAAGGCCCAGGCGCTTGGCCAGCGACCCCGCCGCGATGTTGCGCACGATGACTTCCAACGGGATGATCCTGACCTTTTTGACCAGCGTCTCCCGCGCGTTCAGCTCCCCCACCAGGTGGGTGGGGACGCCGTTACTCTCTAAAAGCCGCATCAGGTGGTTGGAGACGCGGTTGTTGATCGCGCCCTTGCCCTCGATGGTGCCCTTTTTCAGGCCGTTGAAGGCGGTGGCGTCGTCCTTGTAGGATACGATGCACTTGTCCGGGTCGCTGGTGGCAAATACCTTCTTGGCCTTGCCCTCGTAGAGCTGCTCCATCTTTTCAACCATTTTGATTCCCTCCGCCGTACTGCTTTCGAATGGCATTGTCTTTCTCCATGACCTTTTGGGCCATTGCCGTACGTTCCGCTTCCAGTTTTGCCGCGAGCGCTTCATCCGATACCGCGAGGATTTCAGCCGCCAGAAGCGCCGCGTTGCCCGCACCGTTGATGGCGACCGTCGCCACCGGGATGCCCGGCGGCATCTGCACCGTGGACAGGAGCGCGTCCAACCCCTCGAGGGAGGACTTGACCGGCACCCCGATCACCGGCAGCGTGGTGTTGGCCGCGATCGCGCCCGCCAGGTGCGCCGCTTTGCCCGCCGCGCAGATCATCGCGCCAAAACCGTTCGCCCGCGCTTCGCAAGCATACTGCTGCGCAAGCGCGGGCGTTCTGTGCGCCGACAAGACGCGGACTTCGTAGGGGATTGACAGGCGGTCCAGCGCATCCATTGCGCCCTTCATGACCTCCAGGTCGCTGTCGCTGCCCATGATGATGGCTACCTTCTTCATCGCTGGCACCTCGAAACACGAACATTATCAATTTACCAAGTAGTATTATACGATAATTTCCGAACAATTGCAAAGTTTCAGCTGTTAAACGTATGTAATGAATGCGGAAGCGGCCAGATGACCAGCAATCAATGCAAAAATGCATCCGCCGGAAAATATCCGGCGGACGGTGGTTACTGCATTTTTTCCTGTTTGACCTTTTTATCCACCACATGGCGGGAGGCCAGCTGCGACAGAACATCCTTGGGCGCGATGCCCATTTCGACCATCAGCACCAGAAGGTGATAGGTCAAATCGCTGATCTCAAAGATGGTCTCCTCGCGTTCGCCGCCTTTTGCGGCGATCAGGACCTCCGCGCACTCCTCGCCGATCTTTTTCAGGATCTTGTCGAGGCCCTTGTCGAACAGGTAGCTGGTGTAGGAGCCGGGCTGCGGGGTCTGCTTGCGGCCCTCGATCAGCCGGTACAGCGCCTCCAGCGAGAAGGGCGGTTCGACTTCGTGCACAGGATTAAAAAAGCAGGAGTCCGCGCCGGTGTGACAGGCGGGACCGTCCCGGTCGACCTCCACCACCAGCGCGTCGCCGTCGCAGTCGGCGCGGATGGAGGCGACGCGCTGCACGTTGCCGCTGGTCTCGCCCTTGCGCCAGAGGGTCTTGCGGGACCGGCTGTAGAAGCAGGTTCGGCCCTCCTGAATGGAGATTTCAAGGCTCTCCCGGTTCATGTAGGCCAGGGTTAAAACTTCCTTCGACCATTTGTCCTGAACGATGGCCGGGATCAGGCCGTTTTCATCAAATTTCAGTTCTTCAAACATTTTGCAGCCTCCTTGCGGGGATTCCGCTTTCCGCCATGGCGCGTTTTAGGTCCTCGATGGCAACCTCTTTCCGGTGGAAGATCGAGGCGGCCAGCCCCGCGTCCACCCGGGTGCAGGACTGGAACAGGTCGATGAAGTGCTGAATGCTGCCCGCGCCGCCGGAGGCGATGATGGGAATCGAGGTGACGGAGGCGATGGCATCCAGCATTTCCATGTCAAAGCCGCCCTTGACGCCGTCCGCGTCGATGGAGTTGACCACCAGTTCCCCCGCGCCGCGGGACTGGCCGTCCCGCGCCCAGGAGAGCGCGTCGATTCCGGTGTCCACCCGCCCGCCCTTCGCGAACACGCGGAAGGCGCTGTCCACCCGCTTCACGTCCATCGAAAGCACCACGCACTGGTCGCCATAGCGCTTGGCCGCGCGCCCGATCAGCGAAGGATCGCGGATTGCGCCGGAGTTGACCGACACCTTGTCCGCGCCCGCCTTCAGCACCCGGTCGAAGTCCTCCAGATCGTTGATGCCGCCGCCCACCGTCAGCGGGATGAACACCTCCGCCGCCGTGCGCAGAAGGATGTCGGAAAACAGCTTGCGCCCTTCGTAGGAGGCGGTGATGTCATAGAACACCAGTTCGTCCGCGCCGCTCTCGTTGTAGAACGCGGCCATTTCCACCGGGTCGGCGACATCCCTGATGGACTCAAAGTTGGTGCCCTTGACCACTCGCCCGTCCCGGACGTCCAGGCAGGGGATGATGCGCTTGGTAATCATGCGTTTTCCTCCTTGAGCAGTTCCAGCGCGCGGGCGAGGTCGATCTTCCCCGCGTAGAGCGCCTTGCCGACGATCGCACCGTACAGCTTCAGACCGCGAAGCGCGGCCAGTTCCCGTTCATAGGTGATGCCGCCCGAGGCGACTACGTTCAGCCCTTCGATTTGCGCGGCTTCCCGGAACGCTTCCAGGTTGGTGCCCGAAAGCATGCCATCGGTTGAGATGTCGGTGTAGACCGCGCAGTTCACACCGCGCCCCGGCAGGGATTTCAGGAAGTCCGGTGCCGGGATGTCCGTCAGCGTCCGCCAGCCGTGGATGGCGACGAAGCCGTTTCGCGCGTCCACGCCGGCGGCGATGCGGCCGGGGTGCCTGGCGGCGAGCGCCTCCATCAATTGCGGTTTTTCGACCGCCATCGTGCCCAGAATAACCCTGGATACGCCGGCGGCGAGGTACCTAGTAACGCTCAGTTCATCCCGCGCGCCGCCGCCGACTTCGACAAAAAGGCCCGTTTCCCGGACGATTTTCTCGATTACCGGCAGGTTTTCCTGCGAACCATCCTTCGCGCCGTCCAGATCCACCACGTGCAGATGGGTTGCCCCCGCCGCGCGAAACGTACGGGCGGTCTCCACTGGGTTTTCGCCGTAGACGGTCATGCGGTCGTAATCGCCCTCGGTCAGCCGCACAACGCGGCCTCCGCGCAGGTCGATGGCGGGGAACAGAATCATGCCGAAACCTCCCCGAACGCCTTCAGGATGGACAAACCCACGCGCCCGCTCTTTTCCGGGTGGAACTGGGTGCCGAACACGTTGTCCTTCTGCACCACGCCGGTGATCGGCACGCCGTATTCGCTGGTGGCGACGGTTTCTTCTTCGCAGCCCACGGCGTAGAAGGAGTGGACGTAGTACACGCAGTCGCCCTCACGGACGTACTTCAGGATGGGGCATTCGCCGCGGATGTTCAGCGCGTTCCAGCCGATGTGGGGAACTTTCAGCCCCTTGGGCAAATCGTCGATCATCGCGCGGACTTCGCCGGTCAGAAGCCCCAGCCCGTCGTGTACGCCGTATTCGAATCCCTCTTCAAACAGCAGCTGCATTCCCAGGCAGATGCCCAGAAACGGTACGCCCGCGCCCGCCCGCTCCTTGACCACCGGCACGAGGCCGGTGGCGACCAGCTTGTCCATCGCGTCGCCGAATGCACCCACGCCCGGCAGGATGATCTTGTCCGCCGACCGAAGCTCGCGCTCGTCCCGCGTCACCCGGTTTTCAAGCCCCAGCGAGGACAGCGAACGGCTGAGGGAATAGAGGTTGCCCACGCCGTAATCGATGATCGCAATCATAGGAGCACGCCTTTCGTGGACGCCGCGCCGCCGCGGGCGTCCGGGTCGATGGCCACCGCCTGCTTCATCGCGCGCCCAAAGCCCTTGAACGCCGCTTCGAGGATGTGGTGGCTGTTGAGGCCGGAGAACTGCCGGAGGTGCAGCGTCAGCTTCAGTTCCCGCGCCACCGCCAGGAAGAACTCCCGGCCCAGCTCGGTATCAAACGTTCCGATCTTCTGGGCGGGCAGCGTCAGCGCGTATTCCAGGTGCGTCCGCCCGCTGATGTCCAGCACGCAAAGGACCAGCGCCTCATCCATCGGCAGGAAGAAGCTGCCGTACCGTGTGATCCCCGCCCGGTCGCCGAGGGCTTCCGAGAACGCGCGGCCCAGCGCGATGCCGATGTCCTCCACCGTGTGGTGGTCGTCCACCCGCGTGTCGCCCTTGCAGCGCACGGTCAGATCAAACCGCCCGTGGAACGCGAAGAGCGTCAGCATGTGGTCGAGGAAACCGCAGCCGGTATCGAGGGTGGAAGCGCCCATACCGTCCAGATTGAGCGTCAGATGGATGTCGGTCTCGGCGGTTTTTCGGGAAACGGTTGCTTCTCTCATCGTGATTCCTCCAGGATGGCCTGAATGGCCTCCGTCAGCGTCCGCATCTCCTCCGGCGTGCCGACGGAGATGCGCAGGTAGTCCCGGATGCGGGGGATGTCAAAGCGGCGAACCAGGATGTTCCGGCTCCGGAGCGCCTTCTGCAGGGCTTCGCCGGATAGGCCCGGTGCGCGGGCAAACAGAAAGTTGGCGCAGGAGGGCAGTACGGTGAAGCTCATCGCTTCCAGCGCCGCCTTCGCCCGTTCACGGGTCTCGATGATGGCCAGGCGGGTCAATTCAAAGTAATCCCTGTCGCGCATCGCTGCCGCGCCCATCAGCTGCGCCGGGGTGCCTACATTGTAGGGGTTGAAGGAGCATTTGATGCGGTTGAGGTCGGCGATCAGGTGGGGCTGCGCAATCGCGAAGCCCAGGCGCGCTCCGGCGAGGGACCGGGACTTCGAGAAGGTCTGCACGATGATCAGATTATCGTATTTCTCCACCAGCGGCACAGCCGTCTCGGCGCCAAAATCCACATAGGCCTCGTCGATCAGCACTACGGTGTCCGGGTTGGCCTTCACGAGCGCTTCGATTTTATCAAGTGGCTGCGCGACGCTGGTGGGCGCGTTGGGGTTGGCGATCACGATCAGGCCGCCGCCCCGGTATTCGTCCAGATCGACGGAGAAGTCTTCGCGGACCGGGTGAATACTGGCGGGCAGGCCGTACAAGTCGGACCACACCGGGTAGAAGCCGTAGGTGATGTCCGGAAAGGAGACGCCCGCCTCGCCGAAGGCCTGAAACGCAAACGCCAAGATCTCGTCGGAGCCGTTTGAGTACAGAATCCAGGAGGGGTCGATGCCGTAGAATTCACCGGTGGCCTGGCAGAGATCCCGGGCCGGGATGTCGCTGTAGAGCCGGAAGCGCTCAATCGCCTCGGGCGTCAGCGCGCGGACGGCCTCCGGTGACGGAGGGTAGGGGCTTTCGTTGGTGTTGAGTTTGATCAGCTTTACCCGGGGCTGTTCGCCCGGCGTGTAGGCGTCGAGCGCTTGATGCCGGGGGCTTAAAAAGCGGCTCATGGTTCCTCCTCAAACCGCACGGCGACGGAGCGCGCATGGGCGTACAGCCCTTCGGCCTGCGCCAATCGGACGATTGCGTCCTTCGCGCCCGCAAGCGCCGCCCGGTCGTAGCTCATAATCTGGGTTTTTTTCACGAAGTCGTCCACCGACAGGGGCGACGAGAAGCGGGCAGCGCCGCCGGTGGGCAGCGTGTGGTTGGGCCCGGCCCAATAGTCGCCCAGCGCCTCCGGCGCGTTTTTCCCGAGGAACACGCTGCCCGCGTTTTTCACCGCGCCCAACAACCGGAACGGCTCGTCCACGCACAGTTCAAGGTGCTCCGGCGCGATCACGTTGGAGAGCGCCACCGCCTGGTCCAGATTATCCACCAGCACGATGCGGCCGTTGTCGTCGATGGATCGGCGCGCGATTTCCGCCCGGGGCATACCGGAAAGCTCCTGCTCCAGCCGGTCGCGCACGGCGAACGCCAGCCGCTCGCAGGGGGTGACCAGGATGGCCGCGGAAAGCGGATCGTGCTCCGCCTGGGCCAGCATGTCGCAGGCGACGCTCGCCGCGTCCGCCGGATCGTCCGCGATCACCAGCACTTCGCTGGGCCCCGCGATCATGTCGATGTCTACCAGACCGTATACCCGCCGCTTAGCCGCCGCCACATAGGCGTTGCCGGGGCCGACGATCTTGTCCACCTTGGGGATCGATTCGGTGCCGTAAGCCAGCGCCGCCACCGCCTGCGCGCCGCCGCACTTGAACACGCGGCTGACGCCCGCGATGCGCGCCGCGGTCAGAATCTGAGGCGCGATTTGGCCGTCCCGGCCCGGCGGCGTGACCATCACGCGCTCGGATACGCCCGCGAGAAGCGGGGGAATGGCGTTCATGAGCACGCTGGAGGGGTAGCTGGCGGTGCCGCCCGGCACATACAGCCCCACGCGCTCGAGAGGCCGGATCAACTGCCCCAGCACCACGCCGGTTTTTTCGGAGAGCACGAAGCCATCGCGCAGCTGATGTCTGTGGAACGCGCGGATGTTCTCCGCGGCCTGTGTTAAAAGCGCTTTCAGCGCCGGATCGACGTTTCGTTCGGCTTCTTCAAATTCGGCTTCCGTCACTTCGAGAGCGGCCAGTTTCGCGCCGTCGAAGCGCTCGGTCATCTCCAGAACGGCCTTGTCGCCTTCCTGCCGGATGCGCTCGATGATCTCCGCGGCGGCCTTGTCCGCCTTTTCACTCAGCGCCTGCTGCCTCGTGCGCAGTGCCTCCGGTTTCACGTCGGAAGCGCGGAGAATTTCGATCATACGACCACCTCCCGGAGCTTTGAGACCATTTCGCGGATCAATTCTTCTTTGAACATGTAGCTGGAACGGTTCGCGATCAGCCGCGCGGTCACCGGATGCACCGTCTCCAGAACCGAAAGGTCGTTCTCCTGCAGCGTCTTGCCCGATTCCACCACGTCCAGAATCACGTCGGAAAGGCCCAGGATGGGCGCAAGCTCGATGGAGCCGTTGAGTTTGATGATTTCGATTTCCCGGTTGATCGACGCGTAGTGGTCGCGGGCCACCTTGGGGTATTTGGTGGCGACGCGCAGCGCCCGGTCGCGGTTTTCTATGTAGCCGTTTTTCGCCGCCACGCACAGGCGACACTTCCCGATTTTAAGGTCCATCAGCTCGTAAACGTCCGGCTGGGCCTCAAGCAGCACATCCTTGCCCGCGACGCCCACGTCCGCCGCGCCGTGCTCCACGTAGATGGGCACGTCGCTGGGCTTGACCAGAAGGTAGCGCACCTGGCGCTCCGGGTTTTCGAAAACCAGCTTGCGGTTGTCCTCATAGATGGCGGCGCATTCGTAGCCGATTCCGGAGAACAGCCGGTATACCTGATCGCCCAGCCGGCCCTTGGGCAGCGCAATGTTCAGCATGACACCGCCTCCGTCATCGTAATCGCCCGGCCGTAGCTCAGGCCCTGCGGGGGATGAGTCTCGGCCCGTACCGTCAGCCCGCGCGCGATCAGTTCGTCCACCTTCCGGACTACCGCGGACGGGTCGTCCTTCTCGCTGTAGAGCAACAGAAGGTCCACGTCCTTCGGCCGCTCGCCCTCATAGAGGAAGGTCAGTTCGTTCAGGTAGACCGCGAAGCCCACTGCCTCCACGTCCCGGCCGAACTTGCGAAGAAGGCTGGAGTAGCACCCGCCCGCCAGCACCGCCCGGGGCAGGCCCTCCACATATCCCCGGAACACGATGTCCGAATAGTAGTCCAGGTCGTTCATCAGGGAAAAATCGAGGGTCACGCCGCCCAGGCAGTTTGCCGCATCCAGCGCGGCGCGCATGCGGTCGAGCTTTGCGAGCGCCTCGGTCATGCCCGGCGTGATGGCCACCGCCCGCGCGCGTTCCAGCGTCTCGGTCAGCGGTCCGGAGAGCTGGCAGGCCGACGTGAGCAGCGATACCGCCGCCGGGGCGACGCCCACCCGCCTCGCCGTCTCGCCCAGATCGTCCAGGCTCTTTCGCCGGATCAGGTCTGTCAGCGCGCGGCGCGCGTACTCATCCACCGTCAGGCTGTCCAGAAGAGACTGCACAAACCCCGCGTGGGACAACTGCAGCAGCGAGGCGGGGGAGATCTCCCGGAGCGTGCGGATCGCCAGCATCAGCACCTCGCCCGCGGCATAGTCGGTCAGTGCGCCGATGTACTCCAGCCCCAGCTGGCTGATCTCCTGATACGCGCCGCTGTGCCGGTCCTGCCGGTAGACATTTTCCAGATAGTAAAATTTCTCGCTGGAGGCTCGGGTCGCGTGGGTGTTCTTCGCGATGGACAGGGTCACGTCCGGCTTGAGCGCCAGCAGCCGCCCGTCCGCGTCGTTGAACGTGATGATCGATTTCGCGCCCAGAAAGTTCTTGTTTTCCAGGTACAGTTCGTATTCTTCAAACTTGCCCATGCGGTATTTCTGGTAACCGTGGCGCTCATACATGCGGCGAAGCGATAGCGTCACGCGCTCCTCGGGCTTCAAAATATCTTCAAACGGGTTCACCGGCATCAGCTCCTTTCCGCGAAGTGTAGCACGAATTCTGTTTGGTGTCAAGTTAACGTTATACTACACTACTAAGATAAAGCGTTCGGATCATTAAAACACAAGCCGTCCGGTTTTGCTCGTTCAGTTCAAATGAGAAAGCGCGATGAACGCCTCGACGCCAACCATCAGGGCGCGCTCGTCAAGGTCAAATTCAGGGGTGTGCAGCGGGATGCCGGTGCCGATACCCAATTTGAAGAACACGCCCGGTACCCGCTCCAGATAAAAAGAAAAGTCCTCGCTGAGCATGGTGGGCTGGGGCAGTTCCCGGTAGTCAAACCCTTGCAGCTGTTTCACCGCGCGTGCGTACACATCGGGATCGTTGAGAAGGGGCGGGTAGCTGGGGGAGTAGTTCAGCTCAGTGGAGACGCCCCATTTTGCGTCAACCGCCCGGGCGGCGTCCGCCAGGCCAGCCTGCAGGGCGGCGAACACGCCGTTATCAAAGGCGCGCAGCGTGCCGATCAGTTGCGCCGTCTCCGCGATGATGTTGGGCGCGGTTCCGGCGATGAATTTCCCGAATTTCAGGAGCCTCGGCACATCCGCGGGGAATTTCGCTTCCATCGCTTCCGCGCGCAGAAGAAAATCCGCGCAGGCGGACAGCGCGTCAAGGCCCTCTCCGGCGTTGGCCGCGTGGGCGGACTTTCCGTGCACGGTGACGTATGCTTCGCTGGATTTGGAGAAGAACGCGCCCGGGCGGGAGGCCAGCGTGCCCACCGGCAGTTCCGGCGCCACATGCAGGCCGAAGATGTGCCGAACGTTGTACCGTTCCAGCGCGCCGGTCTCCACAATGGTGCGCGCACCGCCGCCGCCCTCCTCGGCGGGCTGGAAGATGAGCAGCAGGTTCCGGGGCAGTTCCGCAATGTGCTGTTTCGCGTACCGGGCCAGCTGCAGAAGCATCGCCATGTGGCCGTCGTGGCCGCAGGCGTGCATTTTTCCCGGATGGGTGGAGGCATAGCCGCCGGTCCTCGCCTCCAGGATGGGCAGCGCGTCCATATCGGTGCGGAAGGCGGCGGTCTCCGGTTTCCCGCCGTCGAAATAGGCCAATATGCCGGAGGGCGACAGGGCTTCGGCCTCGGCGCCAATCTCGCATAATGCGTTTAAAAGGTATGTCTGCGTCTTGGGCAGATCAAACTGAAGCTCGGGGATTTGATGCAGCGCGCGTCGGTCGCGTTTGAGGTTTTCGAGCATGGTTCATTGGCCCCCTCTCGTATGCTCTCCATCATACCACTTTTTCATGGGGTGAAAAAAGTGAAGAATTCGATCTATCGGTTGATTTTGGCTTTCAAACCTGCTATGATGGCGAAAAATCTCGAAAGGAGTGAAGGCAGATGATTCAGGGGAGCTATGTGGCCATCGTGACGCCCTTTCACGAGGACGGATCGGTCAACTTTGAGAAGCTGAGAGAGCTTTGCGAATGGCACGTCCAGAGCGGCACCGACGGTATTGTCGCACTGGGCACCACCGGCGAATCCAGCACCATGACGCACGAGGAGGACGAAGCCGTCGTCAAATGCGTGCTGGAAACAATCAACGGGCGCATCCCGGTCATCGCGGGCGCGGGTTCCAACTGCACCGAAACCGCGCTGATGAAGAGCCGTGCCTACGCGGATCTCGGCGTGGACGGCCTGCTTCTGATCACTCCCTACTACAACAAGGCCAACGCCCGTGGCATGTACCAGCATTTCGCCGCCGTCGCCGATCAGGTGAACGTGCCGATCATCCTGTACAACGTGCCTGGACGTACCAGCTGCGCGCTGGGCGTGGACTGTGTGGCGGCGCTTGCCAAGCACAAGAACATCATCGCGCTGAAGGAAGCCAGCGGCGACATCTCCTATGTGGCCAAGGTGGCCCGCTACATCACCGACGACTTCCAGTTGCTCTCCGGCAACGACGACATGATTGTGCCGGTGATGAGCCTGGGCGGCAGCGGCGTGATCAGCGTGTTTGCCAACCTTTGCCCCACCCAGTGCCGGGACATCGCCCACGCCTGCCTGAAGGGCGAATACAGGAAGGCCACGGCGCTGCAGCTGAAATACCTGGACCTGATCAACGCGCTGTTCGTCGAGGTCAACCCCATTCCGATCAAGGAGGCCATGAACCTTCGCGGCATGGCGGTGGGCGGCTACCGCCTGCCCCTTTTCGAAATGGATCCCGCGAACCGCGACAAGCTCATCCACGCGATGCGGGTGCTGGACTCATGATCCGCGCGATTCTGGTCGGCAATGGTCGGATGGGCCGGATGATCGCGGAAACCATGGCGCGGTCGGGCGATTTTGAGCTATTGGGCGTTGTGGACGTGGGGCTTTTTGAAAAGCCGGAGGATGTGCCGGGCCAGCCGGACGTTCTGGTGGACTTTTCCTACCCCGGAAACCTCGAAAAGGTGTTGGCTTTTGGCGTTTCGAGGGGCTGCCCGCTGGTTCTGGGCACTACGGGCTACGAAAAGGAACAGCTGGAGGCGATCCGCGAGGCCTCTCAAAAAACCGCCATCGTACACTCGTCCAATTATTCGACGGGCGTTGCGGTGCTG
Organism: uncultured Clostridia bacterium; assembly: GCA_937934775.1. Classification (GTDB taxonomy): domain Bacteria; phylum Bacillota; class Clostridia; order Christensenellales; family Aristaeellaceae; genus JAEZHK01. The sequence goes on along the minus strand of CALGYL010000058.1, from coordinate 1,985 downwards.
GTTCAGGCGCTGAAGCTGATCGCGCCGAAGCTGATGGATTCCTTCGATGCGGAGATCGTCGAGACCCACCACAACAAAAAGGCCGACGCGCCCAGCGGCACCGCAAAGCTGCTGGTAGACGCCGTCGATCCGGAGCATGCCTTTCGGCGCGTATACGGGCGGGAGGGCCAGGTGGGCGCAAGGGGCCGGGAGATCGGCATCCACGCGGTGCGTGGCGGCACCGTGGCGGGGGAGCACCGGGTGATCTTCTATGGCGAAGACGAAGTGATCGAATTGACCCACAGCGCCACCAGCCGCCAGATTTTCGTCAACGGCGCGGTGCGCGCGGCCAGGTTCGCGGCCGGAAAGCCCGCGGGACTCTACAACATGCAGGACGTACTGGGCGAGGTGAAAGCATGAACGCTGCGGAGGAAATCATCCGCTTTATCCACGAGGCCCCCAAGAAGACGCCGGTGAAGGTGTACCTGAAAGGCGAGCCCTTCGACATGCCCGGCTGCCGCGTGTTTGGCGCGGGCGACCGGATCGCCTTCGGCGAGTGGGCGGACGTTTCAAAGGCGCTGGAGGAGAACGGGGATAAAATTGAGGACATGGTCATTGAGGCAGACCGCCGCAATAGCGCGGTGCCGCTTCTGGACCTGAAAAACATCAACGCGCGCATCGAGCCGGGCGCCGTCATCCGGGACCGTGTGGCCATCGGAGACCGGGCCGTGATCATGATGGGCGCGGTGATCAACATCGGCGCGGTCATCGGCGCGGAAACCATGATCGACATGAACGTGGTGGTTGGCGGCCGCGCGGAGGTCGGCGAGCGGTGCCATATCGGCGCGGGCACGGTGCTTGCGGGCGTCGTAGAACCGGCCAGCGCTACCCCGGTGGTGGTGGAGGACGATGTGCTGATCGGCGCCAACGCGGTGGTACTGGAGGGCGTTCGCGTGGGGCGCGGCGCGGTGGTGGCCGCGGGCAGCGTGGTCATCCAAGACGTCAACGAAAACGAAGTGGTGGCGGGCGTCCCCGCCCGGCTGATCAAGATGAAGGACGACAAGACAAAAGGCAAAACGGGTCTCGTGGACGCGCTTCGAAGCCTGTGAACAAGCGGTCTATCTTCTCCGGGTGTTTCAGCATACCGGGCAAATGCGTGTGATTATCCCGGCAAAACGAACGGCAAGCATGTATGGGTTACTGACTAAATTGCACGACGCCCGCCGGAAACCGCGTTTCCGGCGGGCGTTCCTGCCCTTAATAGAGCGTCTTGTCCATGCTGCCGTAGTCATGGAAAAGCTTCAGGCATTTGTCCCGGTCGCACTGAGCCACGCGTTCGCCCGGGTCGCAAATGATTTCGTAGAATTTGTTGTCGCGAAATCCGATGTCCTCGGTGTCGCAGCGGTTGCAGCCGTAATAAATCTTATCGATGTTGGCCCACAGGGACGCGCACATGCACATGGGGCAGGGCTCCGCGGTGGAGTACAGCGTGCAGCCGGACAGGTCGAACGTGCCCAGCGCGCGGCTGGCATCGCGAATGGCGGCGATTTCGCCGTGCATGGTGGCGTCCTGATCGCGGATCACGCAGTTGTGGCCCCGGCCGACGATGCGGCCATCCTTGACGATCACCGCGCCGAACGGCCCGCCGTGACCGGCCCGAATGCCCTTTGTCGCTTCGTCGATGGCGTATTGCATGTAGTCCATTGCGATCCTCCGGTTAAAAATCATGAGCCGGTATTCATTATACAAGTTCTTTGGCTTTTGCACAAGCATTTCGTGTTTTCGCCTGGGTTCGTAACGCACGCGTTAAGCATTGCCTTGGTGCGGACGCTCCGCTTTGTGGTATATACGGTTATAGTTGCCGCGCGGCTTGTTAAAAAGGTTGCGCGCCGGACGGCGCTACGGTATAATCTTTGAAATGGAGGCGGTGAACGTGGATGCGGTCACAACCTATCTGGGGCACAGCGGCTTTTTGGTGGAGATCGGGGATGTGCAGCTCGTGTTCG
>CALGYL010000057.1 GCA_937934775.1 uncultured Clostridia bacterium | reverse complement strand
GCGTAGGCTTTCTGAAGCTGGACGATTTCGCCAATCAGGTGGAATTCGCGGAGCTGACCAAGGCGTTCAACGCCCGCGTCCAGAAAGACCTGATCACCAAGACCGACGCAACCGCGCTGAAAGGCAAGACGATCTCCTTCACCGGCTGCGTCGCGCTGACGAAATTCACCGACGCCCCGGATGCCGAGATCATCCCCGTCCAGCTTGCGGAGGTGGGCTAACATGCAGCCCATCATGCAGGCAAAGGGCATTGTGAAAAAGTATCTGGGCACCCAGGCGCTCAAGGGCGTCGATTTTGACGTGTGGCCCGGCCGGGTCAACGCGCTGATTGGAGAAAACGGCGCGGGCAAGTCGACACTGATGAAGATTCTCGCAGGCATCGAAAAGCCCACCGAAGGCAGGCTGTTCCTGGAGGAGAAAGAAATCCACTTCTCCGACGCCCGCGAGGCGGGCGAGATGGGCGTGGGCATCATCCACCAGGAACTCAACCTGTTTCGCGACATGACGGTGGCGGACAACATGTTCGCCGGCCACGAGATTTCGCGCATGGGCGTCATCGACCGGACCGAGCAGCGGCGCAGGGCCAAAGAGGTCCTGACGCGCCTCCAGCAGGACATTGACCCGAACGAACTGATGCTGAACCTGCGCGTCGGGCAGCAGCAGATCGTCGAAATCGCAAAGACCATGCTCCGGCAGGAATTGAAGGTTCTGATCATGGACGAGCCCACCTCCTCCCTCTCCAGCCATGAGGTCGAGGTGCTGTTCAAGTTGATTGAGGACCTGAAAAATCACGGCATTGCGGTCATCTACATCTCCCACCGGCTGGAGGAGATCATCCGCATCTGCGACAACGTGACGGTACTCCGGGACGGCAACTTCATCGCCACCGCCGAGGTCCGGGACATCACCATCCCCTGGATCATCGAAAAGATGGTGGGCCACGCCACGCTGTCCATCGAAAAACCGCCCTTTCTGGGCGCGCGGGAACCGGTTCTGGAAGTTATGGATTACTGCCTTCCCCGCCCCGGCGGCGGATTCGCGGTGGATCACGTTTCGTTTACGCTGCACCGGGGCGAGGTTCTGGGCATCTACGGCCTGATGGGCGCGGGGCGCACGGAGCTTGTGGAATCCCTGATGGGATTGCACCCCGAATCCAGCGGGAAGATGAAGGTGCGAGGCGAACCGGTGGACAAGCCCCACGTCGCGGGGCAGATTGCCCGCGGCATGGTGCTGGTGCCCGAGGACCGGCAGAAGGACGGGCTGGTGCAGACGATGTCCATCGCAGGCAACATGCGTCTGACCTCCATCCCCCGGTTTGTCAAGCACTTCACGATCGACGAAAAGCGCTGCCGCAAGGAAATTGACGAGACCGTCCGAGACATGCAGGTGAAAGTGGCGGACGTCAATCACCTGATCACGTCGCTCTCCGGCGGCAACCAGCAGAAGGTGGTCATCGGCAAGTGTGTGATGGCCCAGGCCGACATCTTCATGATGGACGAGCCGTCCCGCGGCATCGACGTGGGCGCGAAGACCGATATCTTCACCCTGATGCGGCGCTTCGCCTCCCAGGGGATGGGCGTTCTGTTCGTGGGCAGCGAGCTCAAGGAGATTCTGGCAGTCTGCGACCGGGTGCTCGTCATGTCGAGCGGCAAGCTGACCGCCGACCTTTCGGCGGACGAAATGACCGAGAGCGCGCTGGTGAAGGCGTCGGCCGCGGCGCTGCACACCGCGTGACGCGTAGGAGGGAATGTATATGGTGAAACCAGCCGCCCGCCCCGCGGGCAAAAGCTCCATCGGCACCATTCTTCTGAAGGGCCGCACATTCATCGCACTGATCATCCTGTCGGTCTACTTCAGCGTATTCGCCCCCAATTTCACCACCTGGCCGTCGCTGGTCCTGATGCTCAAACACGCGTCGATCTACGGCCTGCTCGCCATCGGCATGACGCTGGTCATCATCACCGGCGGCATCGACCTCTCGGTCGGCGCCGTGGTGGGCCTTTGCGGCATGGTGGCCGGCGGTTTCCTGATTCAGGGCATTCGCCTGCCGTTTTTGACCGCAACCATCTTCCCGAACGTGCCATTGATCCTTCTGATCGTCTGCCTAATGGCCATCGCCATCGGCTGGATCTCCGGCAGGCTGATCGCGAGCGTTCAGGTGCCCGCCTTCATCGCGACGCTGGGCACCATGTACGTGTGCCGCGGTCTCGCGATGCTCAGAAACAACGGCGCCACCTTCCCCAACCTCTTCGGCTCCGCGGAGCTGGGGAACCCGGGCTTTGACCTGATCGGCTCCGCCGCCATCCCCGGCGTCAATGTGCCCTACAGCATCATCGCGTTTCTGGTGGTGGCGCTGGCGGCCTGGTTCATCATGAAGAAGACGCCGCTGGGAAATCAGATCTACGCGGTGGGCGGCAACGAGCGGGCGGCGCTGCTCTCGGGCATCCGCACCAAGAACATCAAGCTGTTCGTCTACATGTTCTCAGCCTTCTGCGCCGCGATCTGCTCCATGATCGTGACCAGCCAGCTCCGGGCTTCCCACCCGGCCACCGGCGAATCCTGGGAAATGAACGCCATCGCCGCGGTGGTCCTGGGCGGCACTTCGATGTCGGGCGGCGTGGGTACCATCGGCGGCACCGTGGTGGGCACCTTGGTCATCACCGTGCTCAACGACGGTATGACGATGATGGGCGTGTCGAACTTCTGGCAGATGGTCATCAAGGGCGTGGTCATCGTGGTCGCGGTGGTCATCGACCTGATGCAAAAGGAAATGCAAAAACGCATCGCGCTGCAAATGAGGAATGCATAATGGAAACAAAAACACTCCAAAAAATCGCATCTCTGCGCCGGGCCGACGCCGTGACCATGATTCACGACGCGAAGACCGGCCATACGGGCGGCGCCATGAGCTGCCTGGACATCCTGACCGTGCTCTACTACGATGTGATGAACATTGACCCCAAAGACCCGAAAAAACCAGATCGGGACCGCTTCTTTCTCAGCAAAGGCCACTCGGTGGAGGGCTACTGGGCGATTCTTTCTGACCGGGGCTTCTTCCCGAGAAACTGGCTTGCCACCTTCTCCCGGCCCGGATCGCTCCTGATCGGCCACCCCAACAACAAGGTGCCGGGCGTCGAAACCTGTACAGGCGCGCTGGGCCACGGTCTTTCCATCGCGGTGGGCGCGGCGCTGGGCGCAAAGCGCACCGGGCGGCTTTTCCGCTCCTACTGCGTGATGGGCGACGGCGAGCAGGCGGAGGGCTCCATCTGGGAGGCCGCGATGGCCGCGTCCAACTACCACCTGGACAACCTGTGGGCGGTGGTGGACCGAAACGGCCTCCAGATCAGCGGCTCCACCGAGGATGTGATGGCGCTGGACGACCTGGCGGCTCGCTGGCGCGCCTTCGGCTGGGATGTGGAGACGGTGGATGGCAACGACATGGCGGCGCTCCAGACGTATTTCCATTCGGAGCGCCCCGCCGGCAAACCCCATCTTTTGATGGCGAAAACCACAAAAGGCAAGGGACTCCCCTTCGCGGAAAACCGCGCCGACTGGCACCACCACGTGCCCACGGACGAGCAACTGAAGCTGGCGTATGAAGCGCTGGGCGTGGAAGGGGTGTCGTTTCAATGAAACCGTGCAGAAAAGCGATCACAGAAACCCTTCTGGCGCTCGCGCGGAAGGATAAACTGCTCTACACGCTGGCCAGCGACAGCCGCGGCTCGGTCACGCTGGATGATTTTGTCAGGGAACTTCCGGGACAGTTCGTGGAGAGCGGCATCGCCGAGCAGGACGCCGTGGGCATGGCGGCGGGTCTCGCCTGCGCGGGACTAAAACCCTTCGTCTGCGGCCCGGCCAGCTTCTACGCCACACGCTCCGCCGAACAGATCAAGGTGGACGTGGCCTATTCCCACATGAATGTCAAGATCGTGGGTGTTTCCGGCGGCGTCAGCTACGGCGCGCTGGGCGGCACCCATCACGCGGTGCAGGATGTGGCGCTGATGCGCGCCATCCCCAATCTGCAAGTGTTTCTGCCGGCGGACGCCAATCAGTCCGCCCAGTTGACACGCTTGCTCGCCGCCTCCCCCGAACCCGCCTACGTGCGGGTGGGCCGCGGCGCGGTACCGGACGTATACGGGCCGGACGCTTCGTTTGAAATCGGAAAAGCCTGCAGACTGCGCGGCGGCCGGGACGTGGCAATACTCGCCTGTGGAGAGATGGTGTACTACGCGAGCGAAGCCGCAAAACTTCTGGCGGCCGAGGGCATCGAAGCGTCGGTGTACGACCATTTTACCCTCAAGCCGCTGGACGAGGCCGCCATCCTGGAAGCGGCCGAAACCGGCGCCATCGTCACCGTAGAGGAGCATTCGGTCAAGGGCGGTCTGGGCGGCGCGGTGGCGGAGGTCGTCTGCCAGCGACATCCCGCCCGGATGCGCATCCTGGGTCTTCCGGACGAGCCGCTCTATAACGGCGAGAATAAAGACGTGTTCGCCCACTACAACCTGACCGCGGAGGGCATCGCGAAGGCGGCAAAGGAGCTGATCGGGTGAAGTACGTGATCGCGGTCGATCAGTCCACCTCGGCCACGAAGGCGCTTTTAATCGACCGGAACGGGGCGGCGGTGCGGCGCGAAAGCCTGAATCACCGCCAGTATTACCCCGCACCCGGCCGCGTGGAGCACGACGCGGAGGAGATTTTTCAAAACACGCTCCGGGTGATCGCGAAAGTCGCGGAGGGCGTCAAGCCTTGCGACATCGCCTCCCTCGCCATCGCTAATCAGCGGGAGACCACCGTGCTGTGGGACCGCGCCACCGGAAAACCGCTGTGCCGCGCGCTGGTGTGGCAGGACGTGCGGGCCGAGGCGCTGTGCGCGGCGCTGTCCGGAAGCGCTTCGATGGTGCGGGAAGCCACAGGCCTACTGCTCTCCCCCTACTACTCCGCGGCAAAGGCGGCCCACGCCATCCGGGAATTGGGCCTTGCGGGCTATTGCTTCGGCACAGTCGATAGCTATCTGGTCTACCGGCTGACCGGCGGCAAGGTATTTGCCACCGACGTCTCCAACGCCAGTCGCACTCAGCTGATGAACCTGACGGCTCTGAACTGGGACCCGCGCCTGTGCGCGCTCTTCGGCATTCCAGAATCGGCACTGCCGGAGATCCGGCATTCGGACGCGGCCTTCGGCTTCACCGACGCGCCGGGCATCCCCCGCGGCATCGCCATCACCGGCGTATTTGGCGACAGTCATGCGTCGCTGTACGGACAAGGCTGTCAGGAAGCGGGGATGGTCAAGACCAGCTACGGCACCGGCTCCTCCATCATG
>CALGYL010000056.1 GCA_937934775.1 uncultured Clostridia bacterium | reverse complement strand
CGGTTCCGGGAAGCTCACAGGCTTGTCCGGGTCGAGGATGGTGGGTTCAGTCGCCAGCACCTCATGGATACGGTTGGAGGACACGATGGCCCGTGGCACCATGATGAACATCATCGCAAGGAACAGGAAGGCCATGATGATCTGCATCGCGTACTGCATGTACGCCATCATGTCGCCGATCTTCATATCCATGGTGGTCACCTGGCGGGCGCCGATCCAGACGATGGTCAGCGTCGTCAGGTTCATGATCAGCATCATCGCGGGCATCATCAAGGCCATCGCGCGGTTGACATACAGGTTTGTACTGGCAAAGTCCCGGTTGGCCGTGTCGAAGCGCTTTTCCTCAAATTTCTGGGTGTTGAACGCCCGGATGACCAGCATGCCCTCCAGGTTTTCGCGGGCCACGCGGTTGATGCGGTCCAGAAGGTTCTGAATCAGCATGAATTTGGGCATGACCGCCACCAACAGAAGCAGGATCAACCCGATCAGACAGATGACCGCGATCACAATGATCCAGGTCATGGAGGAGGACTTCTGCACCGCGTTGATCACGCCGCCGATGGCCATGATCGGCGCGTAGAATACGAACCGGATCGCCATGACCAGAAGGCCCTGCACCTGGGTCACGTCGTTGGTGGTCCGGGTGATGAGAGACGCCGTCGAGAACTTGTCAAACTGCGCGTTGGAGAAGGACTCCACCTTTTTAAACACGCGGCTGCGGTAGTCGCCGGCCACGTTGGCCGCGATGTAGGCCGCGATGTAGCCCACCAGGATCGATGCGCCCGCGCTGACCAGGGAGATCAGCAGCATTTTCCCGCCCACCTGCCAGATGTAGGGGATGTTTGAATCCATGACGCCGGTGTTGACGATATCCGACATGTAGTCGGGCAATGCCAGATCGCAGATCGCCTGCGCGAAAAGGAGCGCAATGGCGATCAGCACATACCCGGTATACGGAGCCATGGATTGAATCAGTTTTTTCAATCGTTTTCACTCTTTCGCTGGAATTCAATCTTTGTGCCGGCCATAAACAATTCCATTAGTTCGAGAAACTTTTCGGCGTTCTCCCGCCCCATGTTCTCCAATACGTTGCCAATCCGGATGATCCCCTCCTGAAAAACCTCGCCCATCTTGTCCCTGCCCGCGTCCGTCAGGTCGATGGTAGTCTTGCGCCGGTTGTCCGGGTCAATGCCGCGGTGAATCCACCCCTTTTCTTCCATAGAATTCAGTGTCTGTGACACAGAGGATTTGGTCAGACCCAGGTGCGCGCTAAGCCAAGTGGTCGACGCGCGTTCGCATCGCCTCTGGCATATGTCGATCAAATGCAGGATCGTCACCTCGCTGTGGGTGATCCCCTCGAAAGGCTTTGCCTGCATCAGATAGCGCCGCATTTCCGAGATCGAAGTAAAAAAACGCTCCGACAGCTGCTGATCCATGCGATTCACTCCATTTTCTCAGAACGCCAAATTGTTTAGCATCCAAACTGTTCGCGTGCCACACATTATATGTCCGCTGCGGTACGCCGTCAACCCCTGTTTGCAAATCTTCACAAGAATTCCAAATTGCGCCACAATGAAAGGCCGTCCCGCGCGGTCAAACCGCAATGGGACGGCCTTTGGGAATGGATGGGGAACCCTCCCGCCATCAGCGGAACTCCGGCAGCCAGCCTCCGTGGGCCGCGATCAGATCGTCACACAGGGCGACCGTGTCGTCGATGGACAGCTCCGCCGAGGTGTGCGGATCCAACAGCGCCGCTTGATAAATATAGTCCTTTTTCAGCGTCCGGGCGGCCTCGATGGTCAGAAGCTGCACGTTGATGTTGGTGCGGTTGAGCGCCGCGCACTGCTCCGGCAGGTCACCTACGAAGGTGGGCGTCACGCCGCTCTTGTCCACCAGACAGGGCACCTCCACCACCGCACTTCGCGGCAGGTTGGTGATGAGGCCGGTATTGAGCACATTGCCGCCGATCTTGACGGGGCGGTTGGTCTCCATGGCCTCCATGATGTAGCTGGCGTACTCCCGGGTGCGCTGATGGGTCAGACTGGGGTTTTTGGTCAGCTCGTCCCGGCGTTCCTTCCATTCGGCAATCTGCTTGACGCAGCGGCGCGGGTACTCGTCCAGCGGGATGTTGAAGCGTTCAATCAGCTCCGGGTAGCGCGATTTGATGAACCAGGGCGTGTACTCGGCGTTGTGTTCCGACGATTCGGTGACGTAGTAGCCGAAGCGGCGCATCAGCTCGTAGCGTACCATGTCGTTGTGCTTTTCGGTGCGCGCCAGCGCCCGGCGCTTGATCTCCGGGTACAGGTCGGCGCCGTCCTTTGTGATTTCCAGCAGCCACGCCTGATGGTTGATGCCCGCGATCTTCCACTGCACGGTCTCGCCAAAGGGCATGCCAAGCCCCTGCAAAAGGTGCTCCGCGCACACCTGCACGCTGTGGCAAAGACCGACCGTTTTGACATTCGTCAGCCGCAGCATGGCGCCGGTCAGCATGGCCATGGGGTTGGTATAGTTGAGCAGCCACGCGTCCGGACACTCTGCTTCCATGTCCTTTGCGAAGTCCAGCATGACCGGAATGGTGCGCAGCGCACGGAAGATGCCGCCGATGCCCAGCGTATCCGCGATGGTCTGCTTCAGGCCATATTTTTTAGGGATTTCAAAATCCGTCACAGTGCAAGGCTCGTAGCCGCCCACCTGGATGGCGTTGACCACATAATCTGCGCCCCGCAGCGCCTCGCGCCGCATTTCGACGCCCAGGAAGGTTTCGATGGCGGCATGGCCGCCGGCGTTGTGATTGATGGCGTCCAGCATCATTTTGCTCTCGCGCAGCCGCGTTTCGTCGATGTCGTAGAGTGCGATGATGCTGTTCTGGAGCGCCGGAGTCATCATGCTGTCGCCCAGCACATTTTTTGCAAAGATTGTGGAGCCCGCGCCCAGAAAGGTGATTTTTGGCATGCACATTACCTCCCGTTCGGTTGTCCCTGCGGTCATTATACCAGCCGCCCCCGCTTGGCGAACAGGTCCATTTGTTGCAGATTCATAACGAAATGTTGCAAACGGCCGGCGCACAGCCCGCGCCCTTCCTGCCCGGCCTTACGCAAAAGCCCAGAAGTCCGCATGATTTGTCGCAAAGAATTGATCCCCGCGTTTGATCTGAGTAATCCCGCCGGACACCCGTTTGATTATACGTTCCGCGCCGCCCGCCAGGCCCATCCTGTGAATTTATTCCACACAAAGTCCGGCGATACACACGCGTATCGCCGCATTCGTTATGAGTTTTACGCTTAATTCAGCCATCAAAACAATTATTCGTCATGATTTTCAGCGATTTATATGGCATCCGCTAAAATAATCGGCCACATCCCCGATATATGTTATAGAAACTTTAATATTCAGATGCTCCGGCTGCCGCGATGCGTGGCTGCTTTGGCGTCGGACCGAGATTCATGACAATGGAGGGATTCCATCGTGCTCAAGAACCTCAAGATCAAATCCAAGCTGCTGTGGCTGGCATTCATCCCAATTCTGGGCGCCATTCTGGTAACCGCGCTTGCCATTGTAAACATTCAGGGCGTAACGGACAGTATGGAGAAAATCCTGTACACTGAAGGATTCAATGGTGTTTCGCTGCTCACCAACGCCGACCGCGACCTCTACCAGGCGCTTTCATCCTATCAGGAGCTGGGGCATTACGGCGTCGCGCCGGACACCCGGGAGGCGCTGCTCGCATCCTTTGACGAAAACGGCCAACAGGCCATCGACCGGGCGACCCAGGCGATGCAGGCGCTCGAAAATGACAAAGATGTCTGGGGGGCAGTCAAGTTCCCGGACTCCGGCAGGACCATCTTTGACAGCCTTGCCGCCTTCACAACCGGCTACACGGATTGGGCCACGCGGTCCAAGGCAGCGCTGGACAGCGGCTGGGGCAAGGCAAGCTTCCTGGATACTGACCTGTACGGCGAATTCGAAGGGCTCCGCACCTACCTGGACGAGGCGGAACAGACCATCGACAGCGCCATCGCGCTGGAAACGGCCCAACTGAAGCAGGAAGTCACCCAGGCCATCCTCTTCGCCATCGCCATCGACATCGCCGCGATCCTGGCCACGATTCTCTTGACCATCCTGATCATCGGCAGCATCACAGGGCCGCTGAACAAGGCCGTGCAGCTGATCCGCCAGATGTCCGAGGGCGACCTTCGCTCCCGCCTGAAGGTACGGTCCAAGGATGAGATCGGCGTAATGTCCGAATCGCTCAATACTTTCGCCGATAAACTGGCGGCCACGATGGGCGACATCAGCGACGCCTCCAACAACGTCGCCTCGGCGGCGAACCAGGTGTCCTCCATGAGCGTAACACTGTCCCAGGGCTCGACGCAGCAGGCAAGCGCCATTGAGGAATTCAACGCTTCGCTGGAGGATATCGCCTCCAAGACGAGCCAGAACGCCCGGTACGCCTCCCAGGCCAACAGCCTGTCCGAAACCACCAAGCAAAAGGCCGACCTGGGCAACACGCGCATGAACGCGATGCTCACCGCCATGTCGGAGATCGATCAGGCCTCCGGCAACATCTCAAAAATCATCAAGGTGATCGACGACATCGCCTTCCAGACCAACATTCTGGCGCTCAACGCAGCCGTGGAGGCAGCCCGCGCCGGTCAGCACGGCAAAGGCTTCGCGGTGGTGGCCGAGGAGGTTCGGAACCTCGCCGCCCGTTCGGCCAACGCCGCCAAGGAAACCACCGTCATGATCGAAACCTCCATCAAAAAGACCGCCGCCGGTTCCTCCGTGGCGCAGGACACGGCAACGGCCCTGCAGGAGATCATGCGCCTGGTGCAGGAGGCAGCCGCTTTGATGAACTCCATCTCCGAATCCTCCAGCGAACAGGCCGCCGGCATCGATCAGTTGCGCGTCGGCCTCGATCAGATCACGCAGGTCGTCCAGTCCAACTCCTCCTCGGCCATCGAAAGTTCGGCCGCCAGCGAAAAGCTGCTGAACCAGGCGGAGATGCTCAAAGAGCAGATGGCGTACTTCAAGCTTCACAACGGGTATACCGACAACGCCGCCGTTGATCTGTAGTTCGGCAGGCTCTCAAACACGGCCGCGCCCAAACGGCAAGGCGCGGGCCGCAAACCTCCGGTGCACAAAGAACACCAAACGGGGCTGTCGCGCTAACCATTTTTTCAAAGCAGTTTTTACAAGAAACCGACCTCTGTGTACGCACAGAAGGTCGGTTTCTTGTTCGGTTTTTCATTCGCGCGACAGCCCCTTTTAGCAATATAACCCTTACAGGTTTATCGCGGAGGGAGGCGCTATGCGCCGCAGCGCAGTTTCAGTTGCCCGATGTAGGCGCTGTCGGTCACGTCATAGCTGTTTTCCGGCGGGTACAGCGCGCCGCCGAAGAAGATGTCCTGATTGTTGTCGGTGGAGGCGTCGACGCGCTTTGCAAATCGGGCCACGTGGATCTGGGTACAGCCGGTTTCCTGAATGATCCGGTCGACATTTTTGACGTTCACGCCCGCGCCCGGCAGAATCTGGATCGCGCCCTGTACGAACTCAATCATCTGGCGGACAACATCGGTGCCGTAGAACACGTCCGGGGCCTGTCCGCTGGTGAGCACCCGCTTCACGCCCAGGCGGATCAGCCGTTCCAGCGTCCCGCGCCAGTCGGCGACCACATCAATGGCCCGGTGGAATACCGTTTCCTTGTCCCCCGCCAGCGCAACCAGCGCCCGGCAGCGCTCCTCATCCAGCGTTCCGTCGGCCTTCAGAAAGCCGAACACCAGCCCGTCGGAACCATACTTCAATAGCGCCTCCGCGTCGTGTATCGCCGTCTGAAACTCCGCGTCGGTGTAGCAGAAACCGCCCTGCCGGGGCCTGATCATGGTCATGACCGGGATCGGAACGGATTTTTTGGCCACGACAAGGGCGCCGACGGAAGGCGTCAAACCGCCATGAAACAGGCAGGAATTGAGCTCCACGCGGTTCGCGCCACCCTGATATGCCTGAATGACGTCATCGGCGCTGCCGCAGCACACCTCAAGCAGGATGTTGTTCATCGTTTCCCCTCCAGAATCTTGGTTAAATCACCCACGCCAGCGCGACCAGTACCAGCATCGCGGCGGCGGTCAGGAACTTTATAAGGGCAATATGGCGGGCCAGCGCCAGGGACACCGCCCCGGCCGAGCGGCCCAGAAGGATCGCGGCCGCGATGACCGCGGACGGCGCGAGAAAGCCCAGGCAGTAGACCGCGAGGTTTAGGAACCGCTCCCCGTCCGTCCATCCGGCGCCGCCCACCAGGCGCGCCAGGTACAGTTGCCCCGCGCACAGGAATTCCCCCGCGGCAATCACAAAGCCCAGCGCGATGGAAGCGGGAATCAGAAGCTTCTTTCCGGCCAGCGCGCGCATCGCGCCGTGGAGCTTTCCGCGAAGTCCCGCCGGAAGCTGGTTTTTCATGCTGCCCAGTTCGCCCCTGCGGGCGAAGTATGCGTCCCGGAAGGTGAGCGCGGCCAGAAGCACCATTATAACCGTCAAAAAGACCCGGACGGCGGGCGCCAGCCACGTGGGGTTCAGCGCCTGCAGGATTTCCAGAAGGACGGAACCGATCAAAAAGCAGCAGGCCAGCTTGGCCAGGAGGAACGCGGCCACCGCGGGCCAAGCGTTCTTCCGGAGGCTCAGAACCATCGAAACAAACATCAGAAGCATCGACAGCGCGCAGCCGTTGAACCCGGCCACCAGTCCCGCCGCGAGCGTCCCGAGGAGCCCCGCCGTTCCGGACGGTTTGTTCCCCGAAGGAACAGCGCCGGTTTCGCCCGCCGCATCGATTACCTTGTCTTCCGAAGGCACCGCGCTGATCTCGCCCACGGCCCAGCCCAGCGAGACATAGGAACCCAGGAATTCCTCGATCTGCGCAATGCCCACCAGCGCCTTGCCCGGCAGGAACACCGCGGGCGTCACCCGGTCGTCGTCCGGGATCTGATAGGCGTCAAACAGCGCGTCCGCGATGTCGGTCTCCTTCGTCACATCAAAGCGCTTCACCCGGACAGGCGAGGAAAACGAAAGGTTCCCTCGCTTCACCGCCACGCTTTCGGGCAGCGCCTCGACCGCGGCTTCCGCCCGGGCGCAACTCTCACAGGCGGGGGTAAACAGGTACACCACCTGGCTCATCGTGCCGTCGCCCCACCGGAGCGCGTCCGGCGGCAGCTTTTCATTCAGCTCGCCTGCGCCCCTGTAGACCACGCCATCCACCACGGCCATCGGCAGCACTTCGTCCGAAAGGCCGTATTTCGCCATCGCGGTCTCGAACACACGCCGCCCGGAAGCGGACACCACGTTGTAGGCGTGAAAGTCGCAGCCGCTCATGTCGATCCCGGTCAGCGCCTTGAACTGAGCGGTAAAATCCTCCGCCGGGTCGCAGCTCTCGCAGTAGCTGCGGAAGTAGTAGTCCACAGTATGCTGCGCCGCGTGGGTCGGCAGCGCGGTGAGAAGGAGCGCGACGGCCACGAGGATCAGCCGCTTCATCCCTCTTCCTCCCACAGCGAAAAGCGCGCCGCGTCCGGAAACCAGGCGCGTTGTTCCGCGTCCAGAATGGCCGTACTCTCCCGCTCCGCGCCCAGGCGGGCGCGCATCAATTCCAGAAACGCCCGCTGGCTGACCGCCGCGCGATGAATGTGGCAGGGTTCTGGATCGTTAAAGTACTGAATGCTCAAGCGCATGACCTCCCGCTCCGGCAACGGCCAAGCGGCCAGGGGGCCCCGGTAGAGCGGCTCATCCGCCGCACTGTACAGCGCCAGCATGGCCGTTTTCTTCCTTCGCCCGAACACGCTTCAGCCCTGCTCGACGGTGAGCATCCCCTGCACCGCTTCCTGCATAGCGATGATCGCCACGCCGTAGGCGCAGGTCTCGTAGAAATCATGGCCGGGGAACACACGGTCGCTAAGAATGCCTTCCAGCAGCGGTCCGTAGTCGTGGATCGTCTCGCCGCCCAGGATGATCTGGCAGGGATTGAGCAGGCTATCGATCATGTTGAGCAAAAGCCGCATGTGGCGCTGAAAATCGCTGACCAGCATCCTGGCCCAGCCGGTCTTTTGGCGGTAGGCGGCGATGATGTCGGAAACGCCCGAAACGCCGGGCTCGGACAGTATCGCGCGCTCCATCAGATAGCGGTTCATCAGGTGCCGGTCCAGCGTGTCGCCGCCGCCCAGCGAGATCGCCTCAATTTCGCCGGAGGCGTTGTCCTTGCCCCGGATCAGCCGCTCGTTGGCGATGCTGGCGGCGCCGATGCCGGCGCGACCGACGTACAAATAGGCGCTGTCCTGCTCCGGCGGGATGCCAAAGCGCATCTTCTCGCCGGTCAGGCAGGATTTGACGTCGTTCTCCACCCGCACGGGCAGCCCGAACACCGAGGAAAACGCGCCGCCCAGGTCGGCATCGCGCCAGCCCATCTGGTCGGAAAGCTTAACGACGCCGTGGTGGTAGTCCACCATGCCCGACACGCTGACGCCCAGCATGCGCACTCTGCGCCAGTCGCAGGCCAGGTTCGCGGGCGCGCCGCGGTACATCTCCCGGGCGCACCGGGCCAGCGCCTCGGGCGTCCGGGCGCTTTCCGGCACCGGCTGCGCGGAGGTGTAGTGTACACGGCTTTCAAAATCGATCAGGCAGAACTGCAAAACCTCGGTGTCCAGATGGAACCCGGCGGCATAAATGCCGTCCGGGCATTTCTCCAGCATGATCGCCTTGCGGCCCCGACCGGCGGAGGACGCGATCGCGACCTCCTTCACCAGCCCCAGCGTGAGAAGCGCCGAGACGATGCGGGTGATGCTGGTGGCGCTCATCTCCGTGATCTGCGCAAGATCTGTTCTGGAAAGGGAATGGCTCTCGTCCAGCACGTTCAAAACGCGCTGAATGTTGTGGCGCTTGATGTACGCTTGATCGTAGGTCTTTCCCGCCGTCATACGCCCGCCCCCAGCATTTACATGGCGCCAGTATACCACAGCCCCGCGCAAAAGACAAGCATAATAATTTCATCATGTTATTTAATTGCTGCGCTATTGCACGCTTCTTCGCTTTACTGTTAATTTTTCCGTTAATTTTGATCCGTGCTATTGCATTTATTGTTAAATGACTATAAAATAATCATACGGTGTTAAAAAATCGTCGGCAGGGGGATGCGTATGACCGGTGTAAACGGCCTGGCGCGGCAGAACAGGTGGAAAACGGTGAGAAAGAAGCTCATCAAGAGCATGCCGTATTACCTATTGATTCTCCTGCCGCTGGCCTTCATGTTGGTGTTCCGGTACTACCCCATGCTGGGCGCGCAGATCGCCTTCAAGAATTACAAGGTGCGCCTGGGCATCTGGGCCAGCCCCTGGGCGGGAATGACGCACTTTGAAACCTTCTTCAATTCCGCCAACTCCTGGATGATCATAAAAAACACGCTGCTCATCAGCCTGTACAGCCTGCTGGCCAGCTTCCCGATTCCGATTCTCCTGGCCATCTGCCTGAACGAGAGCAACGTCAAGTGGTTCAAAAAGAGCGTACAGATGGTCACCTACATGCCCTACTTCATCTCGACAGTGGTTCTGGTTTCGATGATCCTGCAGTTCACCGACGTTTCCAGTGGCATCGTGGCGCAGATTTACTCGCTCTTTGGCGCGCAGGCGCCCAACATCATGGCGGACACCGGTTCGTTCCGGTCGCTGTACGTGTGGACGGGCGTCTGGCAGACGATGGGCTATTCGGCCATCGTATACCTGGCGGCGCTTTCCGGCGTGCCGCTGGACCTGTACGAGGCGGCGAAGGTGGACGGCGCCAGCAAACTGCGCAAGATTCTCTCCATCGACCTTCCCTACATCGCGCCCACAATCATCACGCTGTTCATTCTGAACGCGGGCAGCATCCTCTCCGTCGGCTTCGAAAAGATCTACCTGATGCAGAACAACTTCAACACCCCCGTGTCGGAGGTCATCTCCACCTACGTATACAAGATTGGCATTATGAACAGCAACTTCAGCTTTTCCACGGCGGTTGGCCTGTTCAACTCGGTGGTCAACCTGGTGATGCTGGTGTTGGTCAACGCGCTCTCCCGGCGCGTCAGCGACATCAGCGTGCTGTAAGGAGGCGGTCGTCATGGCGGAATGGACAAAAAGCAATAGCCACGGGTTACTCCGAAAAAACAGGATTCGCCAGCGCTGGAACGACACGCTGTTTGACGCCTTCGCGACCTTGATCCTGGTCATCGCGGTGCTGGCGGTCGCCTACCCGCTCATCTACGTGGTCAGCGCGTCGCTGTCCTCCACCGATGCGGTCACAGCGGGCAAGGTCTGGTTTTTGCCGGTGCAGCCCACGGTTGTCGCCTATCAGGCGGTATTCAAGTATGACTCGATCATGACCGGCTACCTGAACTCCTTCATCTACATGGCAATGGGTACGGTAATCAATCTGGTCCTGACCACACTGTGCGCCTTCTGCCTGTCCCGCAAGGATTTTTACGGCCGAGGCGTCATCGGCGGCATGGTGCTTTTCACGATGCTGTTCAACGCAGGACTCGTGCCCAACTACCTGCTCATCAAGAGCCTGAAGCTCTACGACACCCGCTGGGCCGTCATCCTGCCAGGCGCGATGAGCGCATGGCACGTGATCCTGATGCGCACCTACTTCTCTACCTCCATCCCGGAGGAACTCTACGAAGCCGCGGGCATCGACGGCTGCTCGGTCTGGCGGCAGCTTGTGAACATCCTCCTTCCGCTGTCCGGGCCGATCATGGCGGTCATCGGGCTGTACTGCGCGGTAGGCATCTGGAACAGCTACTTCGACGCGTTCCTCTACCTGTCGGACAAGAAGCTGTTCCCGCTGCAGGTGGTGCTTCGCAACATCCTGATCCTGAACCAGATGGACATGACCGTGACGGCGGACCTGCGCGACATGGCCACCCGCCGCGGCATGAGCAACCTTTTGAAATACGCGGTGATCGTGGTGTCCAGCCTGCCGCTTCTGATGATCTACCCGTTCGTGCAGAAATACTTCGTCAAGGGCATCATGATCGGCTCGGTCAAGGGCTGATTTAGGCGGCAGCAAGCTTTACGCGCGGATGAAACCGCCAAAGCAGCTTTTTTCCGCACCGGACCGGGCCGTCTCGGCGTTCTCCCGGATGTTTGAACGAAAACCGACAATGGTATCCCGCGCTTTTGGCGCATGCGATACACCATCATGAAGGAGGATTGTATCATGAGGAAATTCCGTAGACTGATGAGCTTCCTGGTGGCCATGGTCCTGGTCCTGGGCTGCGCGTCCAACGCCTTTGCGTGGGCGCCGCAGTGGGAACACGACGAGGATCTGTCCGATTACAAGCTCTGCGACAACTTTGGTGACATCAAGCTGACCGTCGCCGTCGTCGATCACTCCTCCATTGAGGATTGGGAGACCAACTCCTACGTCAAGTGGCTGGAAGAAGTCACCAACGTCGACCTGAGCTTCGAGCTGATTCCCTTTGAGAATCGCGCCGAGAAGCTCTCCCTGATCCTCTCCTCCGGCGAATACCCGGACATCTTCCTGACCGCCGGCACCATGACCGACGCGATGGTCGGCAAGTACGGCGTGGAGGAAGGCATGTTCCTGCCCCTCAACGACCTCATCGAAAAGTACGGCAAGTTCACCAAGCAGGTGTTTGACGAATATCCGGGCACCAAGGACCGCTACACCCAGCTGGACGGCAACATCTACTCGCTGCCGGAAGTCAACGAGTGCTACCACTGCAAGCTGGCCACCAAGGCCTGGATCAATGAGCAGTGGCTGAAGAACCTGGGCCTTGAAAAGCCCGCCACGCTGGACGAGTTCCGCAAGGTCCTGGAAGCCTTCCGCGATCAGGACGCCAACGGCAACGGCGACGCCACCGACGAAATCCCCTTCGCGGGCGACTATCAGGACGGCTGGCTCACCAACGGCGACCGTCTGGTCATGAACGCCTTCACCTATTACAACCTGGATCTGGACACCACCGCCAACAGCCTGCCCGACGCCTTCGGCCTGTATCTGGAGGACGGCAAGGTGACCGTGCCCTTCTACAAGGACGAGTTTAAAAAAGGCGTTCAGTACATGGCGGACCTGGTCAAAGACGGCCTGTACTACGTGGGCTCCTTCACCCAGGACCTGGCCGGCCTGACCCAGATCGGCGAGAGCGGACGCCTGGGCGCGGCCGCCGGCGGCTACATCCTGTTCACCAACCTGGGCGACGACATGTACAAGCAGTATGGCAACCTCCTGCCGCTCAAGGGGCCGGACGGCTACCAGAACGTCACCTCCTTCCCCTATGACTCCACCACCGGCAACTACTTCGCGATTTCTGCCGACACCAAGTATCCGGAAGCCGCCTTCAAGATCGGCGACCTGATGTACTCCTACGCGTCCTCGATGCGCAGCTACTACGGCGTCTACGGCGAAGACTGGACCAACGCCGACGCGGGCCAGGTGGGCATCAACGGCGAACCGGCGTTCTTCAAGCTGCTGGTGCCGTGGCAGGAGACCGAACCCCAGAACAAGTGCGTGCTGCAGATGTGCATGGACCACCGCGACGCCAAGTACCGCCTGGGCGAGCCTTCCGATCCCAACGTGGACCTGAAGAGCAGCGAAGGCCTGGAGACCTACCTCTACCAGGTCACCAAAGCGTATGAGCCCTTCGCCGACGACAGCAAGGTTGTGCCGCCGCTCAAGTTCACCGAAGCGGAGAACAACGCGATGTCCGTCATCAAGGCCAACCTCTCCAACTCCATCAAGCAGGGCATGTTCGCCTTCTTTAACGGCACCAAGACCCTGGACAAGGACTACGACGCCTGGATTCAGGAGTTGGAAGCCAACGGCCTCAAGGACCTGATCAACTACTACCAGACCGCCTACGACGCCCAGTACAAGAAGTAAGCAAATCCCCCTCGACCCCGCGGGGCCGCCGGACCACCCCCGTTCGGCGGCCTCGCCATATTAATAAGCAAAGGAATCGCCATGACAGACCATACTATGGAGGCGCTGAACGGAGCCGTCGCCCACCTGATGGCGGCGCTGCCCGAGGCCGATCTGGTTTCGCTGAACGAAGGCTATCCGGAGGCAGTCGCGCGCCACGCACTGAAAACGCGGGCCGAAACGCCCTGGGGACACAGTATCCCGGAGGATGTCTTCCGCCTTTACGTGCTCTTTCCGCGGGTCAACAACGAGCGCCTGACCTTCTACCACGAAACGATCGCATCCGCGCTGAAACCGCGGCTCCAGGGCCTCTCCATGCGGGACGCCGCACTCGAGATCAACCACTGGTGCTTCGAGCAGGCCACCTATCGCTCCACCAGCGTCCGCACCGCGTCGCCCCTCACGGTGATGCGCGCGGGCTTTGCCCGTTGCGGGGAGGAGTCCACGCTGGCGGTCAGCGCGATGCGCGCGGCGGGCCTGCCCGCCCGGCAGTGCTACGTACCCCGCTGGGCGCACTGCGATGACAACCACGCCTGGATCGAGGTCTGGCTTGACGGCGGCTGGCACTACATGGGCGCTTGTGAGCCGGAGATGGTTGTGGACTCCGGCTGGTTTACCGCGGCGGCTTCCCGCGCGATGCTGGTGCACACCCGCGCCTGGGGCGAGCCGCCCGAGGGCGAACGGGTGGAGGCGGTGAACGGCCGCGAGTTCACCATCAACCGCACCGGCGCTTACGCGCCCACCGCGCTGGTTCAGGTGCGGGTGACGGACCACGGCGTACCGCGCCCCGGCGCGCGCGTACTGTTCGAACTTTGCAATATGGCCGAGTTCTTCCCGATTTGCGAAAAAGTGACCGGCCCCGATGGCCGGACGGACCTTCTGACCGGGCTTGGCAGTCTCCGCGTCCGCGCGCTGGACGGTGAAAAGGCGGTCTGGGCGGTTCTGGATGTCCGGGAGGCGCGCGAATGCGCGCTGGACCTGAAGGACGCCGTGGAGCTGGAAGCCGAACCGCGTTCCTTCCGTCTGGTCCCCCCAACCGAGAGCCGTATCCAGCCCTCCCCGCCGCCCGGCCCTCTACTGGACGCCCACCTTCGCAGGCTGGAGGCGGCAACGCGCCTGCGGGAAACGCGGCTCGCGGGCTGGAAGAGCGGAGACCCCTACGCGGACCGGGCTGGCGGCAACCGGGAAGAAATCCTCGAGTTTCTGGCCGACAGGCGCTTTCCGGAGGCGGACAAAAAGCTGCTCCTCGACAGCCTTCCGGAGAAGGACTTCTACGATGTCGACCGGGCGGTGCTCTTTGACGCGCTGGAGGGCGCGCTTCTCTGGAAGGGCGCGTTTTCAGAAGAAATCTGGCAGATGTACCTCCTCTGCCCCCGGGTGGCAAACGAAGAACGCCGGCCCGTCCGCCGCGCTCTAAAGGATGCGTTGAAGGGCCTCGGCTCGCCTGAGGCGGTCTGGGACGCCGTTTCGAAGGCTTTGAAGCTGCGGGAACTCGTCCCGGCGGCGGTGTTTCCGGATTCCGCCGCGGCGCTTCGCTGCGGCTTCACAAGCGCGACCGGGCTGGATGTATTGTTCGTGGACGCCTGTCGCGCGCTGGGCTTTCCCGCCCGACTGAACCCCGCCTCCGGCGAAAAGGAATTCTTTTTTGGTGGCGGCTTCCGCCCACTGATCGGGGATGCGCCCGGGCCGGACGCCACGCTGACCCTGCGGGCCTCGGCCCCGCTCAAGTACTTTGAACACTTCACGCTGAGCCGCGTTCTGGGCGGGCGCGACCGGACGCTGGACCTGGAGGGCATGGTCCTGAATGGCCATGCGACACTTCCGCTACGCTCCGGAAGGTACCATGTAACCGCCGTAACCCGCCAGATCGACGGAACGTTGGACGGAATCACAACCCCCGTGGACCTCGCCCTCGGAGGCGAGACAGAACTGGTCCTCGAATCCCCGGCGGACGATACCCCAGAAAGGCTTCTGCGCGTCCCGCTCCCGGCGCTGGCCGCACATTCACCGGATGGACGCCCCGTTTCGCTCCCCGGGCACGGCGACAGGGCGCTGATCGCCTTCCTGGCCCCAGGCGAGGAGCCCACGGAGCACTTTCTGGTGGAACTGGCCGAACTGAAGGACGAATTTAGCCGGCACGGCGTCCGCACGTATCTGGTCGTGGACGAACCGGAAAAGGCGAAGCATCCGCGCGTTCTGGACGCGATGAGCGGCTTCCCCGGCGCGGAAACACTGGTTTCGAAGGATACCGAAACCATCCTCGACTGGCATCGGCTGCTTCGCTCCGGCGACCTTCGCAAACCCTTTGCCGTGGCGGCAGACGAAGAAGGACGCGGTCTCTTCGCGTTCACCAATTACTTTGTAGGCTCCGTCCGGGCGCTTAACCGCATTCTGGACTGCGCAAACCCTTGAAACCAGACAAACAGGAGGAACAAACATGAGCAGCTACGTCACCCGCAAGACGCCGGGCGATACCCGCTGGTTCCAGCAGGACCGTTTCGGCATGTTCATCCACTGGGGACTTTACGCCCTGCCCGCCCGGCACGAGTGGATTAAAACCCGCGAGAAGATCCCGGAGGATCACTACGACCTGTACTTCAAGCACTTTGATCCCGACCTATACGACCCCAAGGACTGGGCCAGGCGCGCCCGGGAAGCCGGCATGAAATACGCGGTGTTTACCACCAAGCACCACGAGGGCTTCTGCATGTTTGACAGCGCTTATACAGACTATAAGTGCACCAGTACCCCCGCCGGACGGGACCTTGTGCGCGAATTTGTGGATGCATTCCGCGCGGAGGGCATCCGCATCGGCTTCTATTATTCGCTGATCGACTGGCATCACCCGGAATTCCCCATCGACATGCTCCATCCCCGCCGGGACGACGCGGACGCCTTTGAGCAGAGCAAGAACCGAGATGTACGCAAGTACGCCCAGTATATGCGCGATCAGGTCACGGAGCTGCTCACCAACTACGGCAAGATCGACGTCATGTGGTTTGACTTCTCCTACACCTGGAACAACGGCCAGGGCGAACAAAGTTGGATGAAGGGCAAGGGCAAGGACGACTGGGAGGCGGAAAAGCTGATCGCAACCGCCCGGAAGCTCCAGCCCGACATCATCATTGACAACCGCACCGAACTGGAACAGGATTTGTGGACGCCCGAGCAGTACCAGCCGCTGGAGTGGCTGCGCCACAAGGAAACGGGCGAGCTGGTCAACTGGGAAGCCTGCCAGACCTTCTCCGGCTCCTGGGGCTACCACCGGGACGAAACCACCTGGAAGTCCCCGGAAATGCTGATCCGCATGCTGGTCAGCACCGTGGCGCTGGGCGGAAACCTTTTGATGAACGTAGGCCCAACCGCCCGCGGCTATCTGGACAGCCGCGCCTGCGACGCGCTCCTGGTCTACCGGGACTGGATGCGGGGCAACAGCCGCTCCATCTACGGCTGCACCATGGCCGAACCGGAATTCACCGCCCCCGCAGACTGCCGCCTCACCCAGTCGCTGGACGGCAAGCGGCTGTACGTGCACCTGTTCGCCTACCCCTTCGCCCACCTGCAGCTGCCCGGCTTTGCGGGCAAGGTGGAATACGCGCAATTCCTGCACGACGGCAGCGAGCTCAAGTTTACCGAGGGCAAAGTGGACCACTTCAGCGAAGGCGCGGCCGAATCCAAGGACCTACTGGTCATCGAGCTGCCCCACGTGAAGCCCGAAACCCCGGTGCCGGTGGTGGAGATTTTCCTGAAATAGCCATACGGTCCGCCGCCACCGCAGAACATAAAAACCGCCGCGCTTCGCTTCAATGCGGGCGCGGCGGTTTTTGCTATGATGCCCATATGCCCAGCAGGAAGCCTGGCATATAGAGTATGACTACTCGTCTTCGTCCTCGTCCGCTGAGGTGGTGCTGGTTGTGGTGGTCGTACTGGTCGTCGTGGTGGTGCTGGAAGTGGTCGTGGAGTCGGAATCGTCCTCATCCTCGTCGTCGGTCGTCTTGGCGGTGTACGTCGGCGTCGGGTACTCCAGCTCGACCAGCGGATCGCCGTTCGACTCCATGATCTGCTCATTGATGTCGTTCAGGCTGGTGGAGAGCGTGGAGGCAGCGCTCGAGGACTTCGTCTCCAACTCCGTCAGATCGCTTTCCTTGTCGGTCGTATCCAGATCGCGCGACTGATCCGCATCGATCTCCGCCTCCATCGAGCTCACCTGCCGGTCCAACTTGCTTTTCGCGGAAGCGACCGCCTGCGCGGTGGAAAGATTGGCAGAAAGGCCGGTAATGGTATTGAGCTTGTTGGTCTGGCTGGAATTTGAAGACTTGAAGGAATTCTTGCTGTAGGTGACGATGTTCTCAGACTGCTGCTGGATCGCCTGGGCCTTTGCCTGGGCGATCTGGGCGTCGAGATCGCTGATCTGCTTGTCGTAGTCCTCCAGATGGGATTCAATGCTGTCGGTGTTGCCTTCGCTCTCCACGGTGGAACTGACCAGGTCGCTTCTGCTCTGCATCAGGCTGGCGCGCTCCTGCACCAGAGAGACCAGCGTGGTATTCGCGTCGCCCGACGCGCTGATGGATACGGTGTCCTGGTCCGAATCGTCGGATGTCGAGGTAGTGCCACTCAGCGTGTAGGTGCTGGTGGTCGAGCTGGTTCCGCTCAGGCCGAGAACCTGGCTGATGTAGCTCGAATCGTAGCTGCTGTTGACCAGACTAACACTCATAGGGATTCGCCTTCCTTCAATACCTTCCCTTTCCACCCTAACATATCGGTATGGCCGTGCCGGATTTGAGGTCGGGTTTGGATCGATTTCGAGGCATTTGTGTGTCAAGCCGCGCTTTTCCCCGATGCATCCCATAAGTGTGGTTTTCTCCGCATCATGACACAAAAAAGCCGCCAAATGGCGGCCTTTAAAGGGATCACTGGATGCGTTTTTCGGTCCTGAAGCGCCCCTCACGCGGGGCTCTGCGCCGCCTCCCGGGTGGGTTCCGAGGTGGGTTCCGGGGTGGGTTCCGGCGTTGGCTGCGGGGTAGGTTCCGGGGTGGGTTCGGGCGACGGAGTCGCCGCAGCATCGGGCGTGACCTCCGGCGTCAAAATGGAAAGCGCGGTTTCAGTGGACTCGGGCGCTGCCGTGATGTCCGGCGCTGCCGTGGGTTCGGGCGTCGCCGTGATGTCCGGCGCGGTTGTGGCGTCCGGGGTCTGGGTGGGCTCCGGCGTATCGGAGGGGCTTACGGACAGGGCGACCATGTCACCCCGTACATAGGCCTTGCCGCCTTGCCAGAGGACGCCGTACCAGTCGCCGTCCGGCATGCGCACGCAGCTCACAACCGTCAGGCACACGCCGCCATCGATGCTGGCAACAGTTTTCTCTTGGGTGGAAGGATGCGCGCGCAGGCGAACGTTGTCCTTCTGAACGACGCCGGTCGCATGCAGCGCCGTCTCGGCGGGCCAGTCCGGTTCGGGCGAGTCGGTGGGCTCGGCGCTGACGTCAGCGGTACTCTCCGGCAGAGGCGTTTCAACGGGCGCCGGGGTTTCAGAAGGCGCGGGCGTTTCCAAATCGATGGGCGCCAACGTGGGCGAAAGTGTCTGGGAAGGTTCCGGCGCGGGCTCCGGCGTAAGTGCCGGCGTCTCCGTGGGCGCAAGCGACGGCTCGGGCGCCTGGGTCGCATCCGGGTCCATCGTCGGCTCAGGCGTTACGGCTGTATCCGGGTCCAGCGTCGGCTCGGGTGTAACAGTCGCTTCCGGGCCTATCGTCGGCTCGGGCGTAACAGTCGCTTCCGGGCCCAGCGTCGCTTCGGGCGTAACAGTCGCTTCCGGGTCAGCCGCGGAATCGCTCCCGGCGTCCGCGGAGAAGTCCAGGCCGCCGCAGGTGTAGCCCGATGCACCCTGATACTGTACGTCATACCAGCGGGCTCCGTCCGGCCGGCGGACGACGCCCGTCACCTGCACCCGCTCTCCGGCGGGAACCGAGCCAACCACGCTGCCCACCGGCGAAGGCGCATCGTACAGGCTCAAATCATTGGAGGCCAGCGCCGACCGGTTCAGCGCGACTTCCACGCCCTCAGGCAGCTGATCGTCAGACAGGCCATCCGCGCCGAGCATTTCCGCGGCGAGGCTCAGAACCTCTGGATTCTGTCCCTGAAGCCGCGCGTAAATCTCGTCCGCCTTGTCCGAGGAGCACCCGGCCAAGAGCGCGCACGCGGTGGCAATGGACGCGATGGCGAGGTACTTTTTCACAGTTTCCACCCCCATCCTTCAAAAAGC
>CALGYL010000055.1 GCA_937934775.1 uncultured Clostridia bacterium | reverse complement strand
GCCGATGACGGCGGAGTTGACGCCGATGTCCTTGTCCAATACCAGCGCGATTATGGGCCGAACCGGTTCCCGCGCACCCGATTCGGGCCACAGTCCCCAGGTCATCAGGAGAATCGCCACCACCGCAGAGATTGCCGCGATCCATGCGGTGTGTTTCACGGCAACTCCTCCTCCCGGATCGTCGGCAGCCGGATGGTGACCAGCGTATACTCATCCTGCTCGCTCTCGATGCTGAGACCATACCTGCTTCCGTACGTCAGCCCAATCCGCTCGTGTACGTTACGAAGTCCGATGCCGCCAATTTGCCGTGGACTCAGCACACCGTCCGCCTCTTCTTTGCTCATTCCGAGCCCGTTGTCCCGGACGCGCATCATCAGGAAGTTCTCTTCAATGGATACGGAGATATCGATTCGTCCTTCCACGGTCACAAAGTGCGACAGGCCGTGGACGATGGCGTTCTCAACAAGGGGCTGCAGGATCAGCTTGACTGTGCGCATTCTGAGCGCTTCCGGCTGAACATCGATGGCGTATGTGAATTTGTTTTTAAACCGGATTGACTGGATGATCAGATAGTTGCGCACATGCTCGACTTCCTCGGCAACGGTGATGATGCTGCGTCCCTTGGAGATGGAGATGCGAAACAGTCTCGCAAGCGCGGTGACCATCTGGATGGCATCCTGATTCTGGCCCCGCTCCTGCATCCACACAATGGAATCCAGCGTGTTGTACAGAAAGTGCGGGTTAATCTGCGCCTGAAGCGCATCCAGCTCATACAGACGCTTCTGCTCCTGTTCCAGCGCGTTTTGGTGCATGAGCAGCTTCATCCGGCCCAGCATCTTCTGAAAGGCGCTGGCCAGGTCGGCAATCTCCGAAAACCCCTGCTGCGGAA
This sequence comes from uncultured Clostridia bacterium, assembly GCA_937934775.1. Classification (GTDB taxonomy): domain Bacteria; phylum Bacillota; class Clostridia; order Christensenellales; family Aristaeellaceae; genus JAEZHK01. The sequence continues at coordinate 18,303 of CALGYL010000055.1, read as the reverse complement.
TCTCCACATCCATCTCCCCGCCCTGGACGGCGCGCATGATGTGGGTCAGCCGGTTCATGGGCCTTGCGATCATCCGGCCTAAGAAGATCGCCACCGCCAGCGCCATGAGGATACCGGCCGCCAGAAACGTCAGAATCATCCGGATCAACGGCTGTTTGGCGGCCATGACCTCATCCATATAGGCGACACCCACCATGCGCCAGCGCGTGCTGTCCACCGTCTGTACGACGATGTAGCGCTCGCGGCCGTCCAGCGTATCAAAAAAGTTGCAAAATACGTTTTTACGGATCAGGTCGGTATTTTCCCGCTTGAGGCCAAGCTGGATCAGCGGCTGCAAGTTGTGATAGATCAGCTCGTAATCCGGACCAAGAAGATATACATATCCGCTGGCGCCCAGCTGCACCTTGGCCAGCAGGTCTTTGATGGCGCTGAAACGATAATCGATCGACAGGACGCCGGTATAGGACTGGCCCTGCTGCGTGTATTCCACCTGGGTGGACAGCGTGACCACCCAGGCGTACTGGCCGCTGAACGCATCCTGCAGATAGGGTTGTGAGATTGAAACGGTGGTGGCCCGCGCTTTATACGCCCGCTCAAACCAGTCCGCCTTCCGAATCTCGTTGGGTTGCTTTCGGGATTCACCCGAGGTGGACGCCAAGTCCTCGCCGTCCCCGGAGAACACCGCCAGATTTGATATGCTCTCGTGCTGACGCTTGATCAGACGCATGCGCTCCGACAAGGCGCGCGAGCGCACATCCGCCGTGTCCTGTACCATGCTCTTGAAAAGCGACATCGTCTCCAGCGCATTGGAAATATATACGCCGAGCGATGTGTTGCCCTGCGTCACAGTCTGCTGTGTTCTGGTAACCGCATCGTCCCGGATCATCTGGTTCGTGCGCGCAGCAAGGCCCAACATCACCACCAGCAAAACCGCCGCGATGAGCAGCGTAAACGAGCTGATGATGGCCAGTTGCAGGCTGCCCTCGCGCCATCTGCGTAACATGGCTATTCAGTTTCCTTCCGCACTTGCGACGGAGAGACGCCGAAGTGCTTCTTAAATGCGTAGCTGAAATAACTGGCTTCCCCAAGACCGCTCTGCTGCGCAACTTCCGTGGTTTTCAAGGCGGTAGTGCGGAGCAATTCCATCGCGCGGCTCATGCGAAGTCCGTTCAGGTACTGATGAAAGGTCTGCCCGGTCTCCCGCTTGAACACCGCACGGAAGTACGTGGGGCTAACCTTGAGTTCCTCGCACACGCGTTCAATGGACAATGACGCTTCGTCCACGCGCTGACTGATGTACTCCTGCGCCTGCTGCACGATGCGCTTGCCGCTCTCCCTGCGCCCCGCGCCGATCGCGTCCATAATAGAGGCGCAAAGTGACAGGAGCATTTCTTCGGCTCCGTCCAGTTCCCTGGCTTCGAGAAAATCCTGCACCAGACTGCCCGACGCGCCGCGCGTGACGTCCAGCTCCACCTGCATCTCGCGTGCGGTCTGGATGACGGCCATCAGAACCTCCAGCATGTACGCCTGGTACTCGCTGAAGGAAATCTGCGCGCCGCGCACGCGGCCGATCAGCGCGTGAACGCATTGCGCGACCTCCGCCCTTTGGCGCGTGCGGATGGCGGAGGACAACTGCTTAAGCGCTTGCGGTTCCATCGCCAGGTGCGCGCCGTCCCTGGGCTTGAGATCCCGTATATAGATAACCTGGCTCTCGTCCACCAGCGCCCAGTGGTTGAGCGCGGCCATCGCCTGCGCCGCGCTTTCGGGAATGCCCGAAAGCTGCTGACAGGGCTCGCCAACGCCTGCGGTGACCGAGGTGCCAAGATAGTCGCGTACGACGGCTGTGGCGGTGTCCATCAGCGCCAATAGCTCGCTCATCGACTGCTCCTCCCGGAGCATTGTCAGAACCGAGACACGACCGTTGTAGCTGAACACATGGCAGGCGACGCGTTCCCCCAAGACCTCCCGGACAATCCGGTCCACCGCCAGCCGGACCAGTTCCTCATCGCCCGCCAGCGCGTTTTCCCCGCCGGGCGCAATGCGCAATACCGCCACCGCATACCGGTCGGCGTCCAGATTCAGCCCGTACCGCGCGGCGGCAGCCCGAACGCTTACCTCGTCCATACCGCCCGACATCAGCGAATAGAGCAGTTGCTGCCTGAGAATCGGCAGACTGTCGGAAAAAATCCGGTTCATCACCTGTACGCTGTTGCGTTTTTGGTGTTCTTCATCGAGCGTACGCTTCGCGCGGCCCAGAACCGCGGTAAATTCCGCCGCGGAAATGGGCTTGAGCACATAGTCGGCAATTCTGATTTGAATCGACTTGCGGGTGTATTCGAATTCATCATATCCGCTGACCACGACAAACTGCGCCATCGGTAAAAACGCGCGCATCCGCTCGACCATCTCCAGGCCGTCCATGAAATGCATGCGCACGTCGGTGATGACGAGATCCGGCCGCGACTGCTCGGCCAGCGGCAGCGCGTCCAGTCCGTTGTCTGCCTCGGCAACCAGTTGAAAGCCGCAGGCTTCCCAGTCGACGATTTCCTTCATGCCCTGGCGGATTTCGGGTTCGTCGTCCACAAGCATCAATCGATACAGCATCGGCGCCTATCCTCCGGCACGCGGCGCGGCATGACCGCGCGCCTCACCCAACCACTTATCCATATTTTACCATGGTTTTCCTCTTTCGACAACCGGTACATGTTTTCGGAGGTGTCCGCGCCGCGGAGCGCTTTACAGACTTTCAGGAAACCATGAAACCCATACCGAACTTTTTACGTGCGCCAGAATGCAATACTGCCATCAGGAGTCCTCCTGATGGCAGTATTGGTATAAACCTGTATGGCTCTTTGATGCGAATGGGGAAGCGCTTCTTGCGCCTGAAATCCAGCCAGATTTCCGTGCGGCGCACTGACTGAAGGCACACGACTAATTGTCGCCCTCCGGATTGTCGATATAATCGTATACCTCGTCGGAGTAGATATACGTCTGGAAGTCGGAGTCGGCCGTGCCGTCGGACTCATAGTTGCGGGCGAGCTGCGCGTCAATCACTGCGTCCCGGGTGGCTTTTTCATACTTGCCCAGTGTGATGTCGTCCTCCGAGAGATAACCCAGCTCAATCAGCCGGTTCTGCAGCGCGGTGACTTCGTCTCCGGTAGAACCCATTTTCAAGGTTTTGTAGGCTGGCGTTGTCGCGCTGCCCTTATAATAGGGCGCGTCGTCGGCAAACAGCTTCTGCTGCAGCGTCACGGTGGACACACCGGTCTGATTGGCTCCGATCTTCTTCTGGAAGCGCTTGACCGCCGCGGTGGTCTGGTCGCCGTAATTGCCGCCGATGTTGCCGCTGAAGTATCCGAGGTCCTTCAGCCGGGTCTGCAGCTTTTTGACGCGGTCGCCGGTATCGCCGGGCGAAAGCTTCACATATTCGGGCGCGGGTGTCGCCTCGGAGTCCTCGTAGGGCTTGGCGGAATCGGAGTACAGCGTCTTCTGCAGCGATACGGTGGCGATGCCTGTCTCATCCTTGCCGTAGGCGCGCTGGAACAGCTTGACGGCCTTGGTGGTCTTTTCCAGATAGTTGCCGCCGATGTCCCCGGTAAAATAGCCCAGTTCCTTCAGCCGGGTCTGCAGCTTCTTGACGCGGTCGCCAGTATCGCCCGGTCTCAGTTCAACGTACTCCGGCGCGGGCGTCGCCGTCGCGCTTTCGTAAGGCTTGGCGGAATCAGAGAACAGCGTTTTCTGCAGCGACACCGTGGCGACGCCGGTCGGTGTCTTGCCATAGGCCTGCTCAAACAGTTTGATCGCCTTGGCGGTGGAAGAACCGTAGGTGCCGTTTACGTCGCCGGAGAAATAGCCCAAGTCCATCAGCCGATTCTGCAGCGCCATCACGCGAAGGCCCTTGTCGCCCTGTTTCAGTTCGATATATTCCGCCTCGGGCGTGGCCGTCGGCTTTTCGTAGGGTAAAGCGGAATCCGAATACAGCGTTTTCTGCAGCGACACCGTGGCGATGCCGGTGGGCGTCTTGCCGTAAGCCTGTTCAAAAAGCTTGATCGCCTTCACAGTGGAATTTCCGTATACGCCGTCGACGGAACCACTCAGGTAGCCCAATTCCTTGAGCCGGTTCTGCAGCGCGGTCACCCATGCGCCGGTGTCGTTGCGCTGGAGTTTCACATAGCTGGAGGAATTGGCGGTGTTGGCCGGCGCGCTGGAGGCAAACAGCTTGCGCTGCAGCGACACGGTGGCCGTACCCGTCTGATCCAGGCCCAGCGCGTCCTGAAACGCCTTGACGGCCTTGGAGGTCTCGGTCAGATAATTTCCGCCGACGTTACCGGTGAAATAGCCCAGCTCCTTGAGCCGCTGCTGAAGCTGCTTGACGCGGTCACCGGTATCACCCGGCTTCAGGCTGACATAGGCCGCTTCCTGAGCGGGCGCGGGCGTCGCCTGGGTATAGGGCTTTGCGTCGCCGGAGAACAGCTTTGTCTGCAGCGCCACCGTCGCGATGCCGGTCTGCGTTTTGCCGTAGGCTTTCTCGAAGCGTTTGACCGCGGCCACAGTGCCGGAGCCGTACACGCCGTCCACCGCGCCACTGTAATAGCCCAGCGACTTCAGGCTGGACTGCAGGTTGCGAACGCCTGTGCCGCTGTCGCCATAACTGAGGGAGGAATAGCCGCTGGTCGAACCGCTGCCGGAGGAATTACTGCCGGAAGAACTGTTGCTGGAAGAGGAAGAAGACGTGGAAGGCTTCTTGGTGGGCTCCGCATCATAATTCTGGTCGTCGGTATCCCCGAAGCTGGTGGTGTTGTCGGTATCGGTAAAGGAATTCCCGGTGTAGGTCGGCGCGGCGGTGGAGTAGATCATCCGCTGCAGGTTGGCGGTTGCGATGCCGGTGGTGTCCAGCCCCAGCGTGGACTGGAATCGTTTGACGGCGGTGGTCAACGTCGAACCATATCGGCCGTCGACCGCTCCGGTGTAGAATTTTAAATCCTTGAGCCGCTGCTGCAGCTTTTCGACCGCGTCGCCGCTGTCGCCGGTGGCCAACTGCTGATAGACCGTGGTGGTATCATTGACCAGATCCCCCTCCTCGGTCTGGGTGTCGCCCAGATCCGCGGAGTGATCGTTCTGCCAATCCTGATTGGGCGCCGCGGTATCCAGCGGAATGGTCGGCTGGGGTGTCGGCGTTGCGGCGACCGCCTCAGGCGCGGCGGTGACAAAGGGTAGCTGTGCGTCAACGTCAAAGGACAGCGGATCTTCCACGCTGTCAGGCGTTGACGAGCAACCGGCCAGAAGGGCTACCATCAGCCCGGCCGCCGCCCATTTCATCAGTTTTGTCGTGCGCATATCGTTTCCTCCCCGCTGTATCGCGTGAGCATTTTCCTGAATTTCCATTCGGATCGATTATAGGACGAAGAGATTCGGGCGAAAGTTGCCCGAATCCGGCGCAAAGTTGACAGATTGCCCCATTGAAAAGCTGAAACCGCTCCGACTGTCACCATCCGACATCTGCGGCGCTCGTTTCGCCGCCCGCCGCGGCGCGCGCCCTTTCGGATACGCAGTACACGGTAACCTCGCTGTTTTGATAACAGACCGGGAAGTTCGCCTTCAGAAACGCCTCGTCGACGGCGTAGTCCGACCGCTCGTAGGCCGAGACATAGACATAATCCACATTGTAGATGTCAAATAGCGGCAGATTGTCGCCCGGCGCCTCATACATGGTCTGCGCGGCCTGTTGCTGGCGCTGATAGTTGACGCCGTGGTAGTACAGATAGGTCCCGGTGCCGCACACCAGCTTCCGCCCCGCCAACGCAGCCACCGGGTTGTTGTGCTGGCCGCCGGTCAGAATGACCGCGTCCCCAGGCGTATTATCCTCAATGTACCGCGCGGCCTGCGTCTCCTCCGCGCTGAAGAGTTCATAGTCGGAGATGGCTTCCCTGACCAGCGTGACCGCGCCGGACAGCGTCGACACCACCAGAAACACGCCCAGCAGGAACGCCCGCCCGCGGACGCCGGACAGCTTGTCGTAAATCTTCCCAACATAGTCCGCGACCAGCGGCAGCATTAGGATAAACGCCACGTAGAACAGCTTGTTGTTGTCGTAGGGATTGGGTTGGAACAGGATGGTCTCCGCGACCACGAACACGAGAAGGGCACCTATGGACAGCGCGCGCCCCCTCCGGTCGGCGCTCAAAGCCGCCGGGATCAGAAGCAGGAACACCAACCCTACGTTCTTGACCCAGAACCACAGCCAGCCGTCGATCAGTCCGCCGTCGTTGTTGACCCAGTTCAGATGGAACTTCAGCGATCCGCCGCCCGTGGTCTGCGGAAACGTCCAGGTCAGAAGCTGCGGCAGCGCGATGGCCAGCGCGATTCCGCCAAAGATCAGAAAGCTCCGCGCCACCGTCCAGCGGCGCTCTGACCGCACCAGCAGATAGGCCATCGCGCCCAGGCTGATCAGCCCCAGCGCCAGGAACGAATGGGTGTGGATCATCGGCATCAGCCCAGCCCACACGCCCAGCACCGCGAAGTCCCGACGCGATCCGTCGGATTCCGTCAGGATGTGCACCGGCCCCAGCGGCTCCACCCGGCAGGTCTCGACCCGCCGGGTGACCGCCTGCGCCAGCAGCATCAGCGCCGGAATGCCCACCGTCCACCCGGCCAGAAGCGTCCTTTGCGGGATCATCAGATCCGCAATCACGTTGACCCAGCGCAGGTTGAGATCCGGCATGTTGGTGGGCGTCAGGTAGAAGCCGTACAGCGCGTCATTGAGCCTTGCGGCGTGATCTTTGAAAAAGCCGTCAAACGTGTAGAGGAACCCGAGCCCGCCGTTCAGGAACAGGAGGAGGAACGCGATCGCGACCGCCTTTTTACTCCTGGTCAGCTCCCACGAAAGCAGCATAAATCCCCAGAACACCAGCCCCATCATGAGCGTACCGGTGGTGATGAACGCCCACCGAAGCGGCGCGCCGAACAGAAGCATGGTTGTCGCCATCGCGTCCGACAGGAACGGGTAACCCAGCATCGTGCCGGGCAGGAGCGTGTACTCGGGCGGATAGGCGGCGTCCCTGAGGCCAGTCGCGATGCCCAGATGCAGACACAGGTCGCCATAGGTGGACTGGCCCACATGCAGCGCGCCGTCCACAGGCCGTAGCGTATGCGTGTACTGCAGATAGAAGGCGAGGATCAGGAATGGAATGATCAGAAGCAACAGCTTCGCGGGCATCCCCACGACGCGGGGCCGACCGGAGCGCCAGGGCCTGCCCATCAAAAACAGTGCGATGGATAAAACCGCCGCGCTGCCCAGCGCCCACCACTGAGCGGTTACGGTGAATTGAAACTTGAACGCCCACGCCGACGGCAGCCACATCATCATGATGAGGCCGAACGTCAAACCCAGGTAAACGCGCGTCGAACGCGGTCTGTCAGAAAACAGGCCTTCCGACGCCAGCACGCCCAGAGCGAGAAACGCCATCAGAATGCCAAAGCCCATGCCGTGCCTCCAAAGAAAACTCTACAATCATCTATTATACTGCCCGTCGGCACTTTTCGCAAGCCGCTCGTTTGGACGCAAAGCGCTGCATGAGGGCGAATGTCTCGGAAATCTCCGGAAACGTTTTCTCTCCCGATTGACACCGCGCGTCAAACGTATATAATTATAGTGGAACGAAATGGACGACAAGGAGGTCCCCCCATGAAGTTGAGTGTGTTCGCCGTCGTATTGCAGGATCGCTCCTTTGACGATGCGTGCAGGTATCTATCGGAATCGGGCGTACAGGCAGTGGAGATCGGCTGCGGCGGCTTTCCGGGCAAGGCCCATTGCAACCCGCGGGAGCTTCTGAGCGATGCGGACAAACTGCGCAAATTTACCGAAACGCTCAAGAAGTACAATCTGGAAATCGCAGCGTTGTCCACCCACGGCAACCCCGTACATCCGGACAAGGAAATCGCCCGCCGATTCCATGAAGACTTCGAAGACGCGGTGCTGCTGGCCGAAAAGCTGGGCGTGGACACGGTGGTCACCTTCTCGGGCTGCCCTGGCGGATCGGCTTCGGACAAGACGCCCAACTGGGTCACCTGCCCCTGGCCGGACGACTTCACCGAGATCCTCAAGTACCAGTGGGATGAAGTCCTGATCCCCTACTGGAAAAAGGAAGTCGAGTTCGTCAAGTCCCACGGCGTCAAGAAGATCGCCTTCGAGATGCACCCTGGCTTCTGCGTATACAATCCGGATTCGCTGCTTCGCATCCGCGAAGCGGTGGGCGACATCATCGGCGCCAACTTTGACCCCAGCCACCTGTTCTGGCAGGGCATCGATCCGGTGGCGGCCATCAAGAAGCTGGGCAAGGCCATTTACTTCTTCCATGCCAAGGACACCAAGATCGATCCTTACAACACCGCCGTCACCGGCGTTCTGGATACCAAGCATTACGGCGACGAGCTGAACCGCTCCTGGATCTTCCGTTCCGTGGGCTACGGCCACAACCATCAGGTGTGGAAGGACATGATGAGCGCGCTTCGGATGGTGGGCTATGACGGCGCCATCTCCATCGAACACGAAGACAGCCTGATGTCCCAAAGCGAGGGCCTGCAGAAGGCCATCGAAATGCTCAAAAATGTCATGATCTTCGAAGGCACTGCGGAGATGTGGTGGGCCTGATGGTCTCGCTGAACGAAGCGCGCGAGATGCTGGACGAACTGGCTGCCGAACTGCCGGAAGGGATCTTCACCCGGCTCAACGGCGGCGTCCTGCTGCTCCCCGAAACGAAGCTGAGCCCGGAGGCCGTGGCGAACGACCTGTATACGCTGGGCGAATACGAAAACAGCTACGCGATGGGCCGCACGGTTCGCATCTACTACGGCTCGATTCTTCGCGCACGCGGCGACCTGCCGCCCGAACAGTTCCGGGAAGTCCTTCGGGAGGTGCTGCACCACGAACTGACGCACCACTTGGAATCGATGGCGGGAGACCACGGTCTGGAGGAGGACGACGCGCTGCACCTGGCCTGGTACAAGATGCAACACTGATCGCCTCGCCTTCGCGGTCGGTTTCAAATCGCCCGGCGCTTCCCCACATGCTTTTGCATGGCGGCGGAAGTGCCGGGCGAACGTTTACTAGCGCAACGCGTTGGGTCATCGCCATGGAAAATGGACTCGTCGCAATTCTCTCTAGACTTCCTTCGCCCTGTAGACGAAATGCACAGCGCCTTCTTCCGGTGAACGCAACACATCCCGTATCTGCGGCGGATACAAAAGTATGGCATCCAGTTCCCGAAGCGGAACCCAGCAGAAATCCAGGTCAACCCGCTCCCCGCAGAGCTCGTCCACGCCTCGGAACGTCCCCTCCAACGGAAGCCCACGCCCGTCCGCAAGCGACGCTTTAAAGTACAGCGCAATCTGATGACAGGGCTTCCTGCCCCACGGAAAGAAGACCTCTCCCGCCGCCAGCATTCGGCCCACCTGAACCGACGCACCGGTTTCCTCCCGGAATTCTCGCGCCAGCGCTTCGGCCGCGCTCTCCCCAAATTGCAGGTGTCCGCCCGGCACTGAGTAACCGTCGTCGTTCACCGGTTTTTGCAAAAGCACCATACCGTTTTGTACAATCAGGCCTGCAACCCGGTATGAAAACACGTATTCCGCGGTTGAAAACAGGATATCCTCTGCCATTGCTATCCCCCCGCCACCACAAATGGGAAATCCAGATCTATTCCGCAAACAGCGAAAACAGATCGACTGTTTCGATTCCCACGCAGTCTGTTCCTTCAAACGATAACTGCACAACCCAGGGCATCAGGTCGATAATCTTCCAAAAATCATCATACCCGAAATTTCCGTTGTAGAAATTGAGAATGGCGGACAGCGCCGTACCGTGGGTGCCAATAGCGATGTTTTCGCCTGGATGGGCACCCAGCAGCCTGTTCAGCGCGGCAATGCTCCGCTGCTGAACCTCGCGCAGGCTTTCTCCGCCGGGCAGCTTATAATCAAAGTCCGTCCATTGCCTGCGCGAATACGCCGCAAAATCATCCACCCACCCATCCGTGACACGACGCTCCCGAAAATCGTCAACGCAAACGATTGGAAGCCCGGCGGCCTTTGCAAAACCGCTCACGGTGTCACAGGCGCGTTTGTATGGGCTGGATGCGACAAGGGAGATGCTTTTATCGGCAAGATAGCCCGTGACCAGCGCGCAATCGCGCTTCCCCTTATCGGTGAGCGGACGCGTACTGTCGTCCCGAACCGAGTAATCGCATTCCGCGTGGCGGACAAAATAGACGTTTCTCATGGTATAATATCTCCCGTCCGGCAAGCTTCTCGAAGGATACACGAAGGCCCCGCCAGAAAAGCGGGGCCTTGCGGCAAATGTAAAATGAATCAGCGCTTGGAGAACTGGGGCGCGCGGCGTGCGGCCTTGAGGCCGTATTTCTTGCGCTCCTTCATGCGCGGATCGCGGGTCAAAAGACCGGCCTTCTTGATGGCGGGCTTGAGTTCTTCGTCCGCCTTGACCAGCGCGCGGGCGATTCCGTGACGGATCGCACCGGCCTGACCGGTGTAGCCGCCGCCATTAACGGTGGCCAGCACATCAAAACGAGCCAGGGTATCGGTGAGCGTCAGCGGCTGACGAACAGCCATCTTGAGCGTCTCAAGGCCGAAATACTCGTCGATCGAGCGACGGTTGACGGTGATGTTGCCTTCGCCGGGAATCAGACGAATGCGAGCGATGGCCTGTTTCCTGCGGCCGACAGCGTTGTAGCAAACCTCAGACATTTTTCGTCCTCCTCCCTTACTGCATGCTGAACGTGGTGGGTTTCTGGGCTTCGTGCGGATGCTCCGCACTGCGGTAGACGTGCAGCTTCTTGAGCATCGCGTAGCCGATGGGTCCCTTGGGCAGCATGCCGCGCACGGCTTCTTTCAGCGCGAACTCGGGCTTGACGGCCATGAGGGTGCGATAGCTTGTCTCTTTCAGGCCGCCCGGATACCCAGTGTGATGGCGGTAGAACTTGTTGTCCAGCTTCTTGCCGGTCAGGCGGATTTTCTCCGCATTGACGACGATGATGTAGTCGCCGGTGTCGCAGTGGGGCGTAAAGGTGGGCTTGTGCTTGCCGCGCAGCATAAGCGCGACCTGAGAAGCCAGCCTGCCCAGCACCAGATCGGTTGCGTCAATGACATACCACTGGCAATCCACTTCGCCGGCCTTGGCCATGAAGGTATTCAAAGGTGATTCCTCCCCAATAATTTGCCTGGCGTTCTTCGCGAGGTCAGCGCGTTGTTCGCCCGCTTTCGACGGGTTCGGGGCTAGTGATCCCATCGACGCAAGTTTTATAATACCCGAAACGTCCCGGACACGTCAATGCTTTTCTACATTAAATTTCAATAAAATGGGCTTCAATACACGCTCACCGGCCCCAATTGAGTCTCGGCCTGGATCGTCTGACCGTCCCCGTCCGAAACCCGGACGGTGAGCTGGTAGTTTCCATGCAAATCGTAGGGGATGTCCATTTCCGCGCGGGTCATCGGTTCCTGAGCCGCCAGCGTCTCCGACTCGATGACGGTGGTCTCCGTGGCGACGGCTTCGCCGCCATCGTCCCGGAGGATCAGCGTCACCAGGATTTCTTCCAGTTGAGGCGACGAACTCCAGGCGAGATCCACCGCCAGCCGGTATCCCGCGGGGATCGAGGTGCGGTACTTCGCGGAGCGAATTGCGATGCCCGCCTCCGAAATCTCGCTCCGGGAGGATGTCTGCTGAAGGAAGGCGGTGGCCGTCTTGGGTACGCGCACGCTGGCGACCACGACGATCATCGCGATCAGAATCGGGATAACCCAGAGGTACCGGAACCGGCTCAGGCCAAAGTCCCGCAGACGGTCGCGGGCGTTTTTGTGCGGGCGGCGCTTGCGAACAATCCGCTTGAGCTTGAGCGGTTTTTTCTTCCATCGCAGCCTGAAAGGCCACATCCAGTATCGCATGAACGCCTCCGTAACGCGTTAAAGATAAGAAATCAGAAGCAGCAGCATCACCGCGCATATCAGCCCCGCCGCCGGATAACCGACGCCCACCAGTGCGGTCAGGCCCGCCATCGACAGGGCGAGCGCCGCCGCGCAGGAAAAGAACAGCGCCTGATTTGGACGAAGGCCGGTTTCAGACAGTTGCACCCGGAGCGCGGACAGCGCCGCGCCCAGCGTGGTAACCACCGCGGCAAACAGCGCGCAGATGGACAGATAGTACCCCGTAACGCCCCATCTTTGCGCCATCACCACCGACGGCAGCGCCATCTGGCGTGTGGCAACATCCGTCCGAAGCAGCGCCCTGTTGGCCGGAATCAGCATCGCAGCCAACAGAAGACCGGTGTACAGCCCGACCCGGATGGGTTTGACACCCTCCCCCGCGTTCAGGCAGACCACGCCCGAAGCCACCGCCCCATTGAACGCCGCGTAGATCAGCCCGGACGCGGCGGAGATACCGATCGATCCACCCACCCGGAGGCCGGACCCGCTCTGCCCCACACCCAGCGCGACATACCAGACGGCCATAACGACCACCAACCCCAGGCCAGCCACGGAAAGCGCGCCGCGCCGGGCCAGAAGAAGCGCGCAGATCAGTGTAATGACCGTGCCCAGCAGAAAGGAACCGTGAAACGGAAACGTCAGCGCGCCCAATGTCGCGCCGGTGGACAGCATGGCCGCCGAGCACAGAACCAGAAGCGCCGTGTACACCACCTGCATCGCGATGCCCGATCCCCTGCCCATTGTCCGGGCAAATACCCCGGGCAGCGCCCGCTGTCCGGTGCGCCCGGCCAGCGCGGAGATCGCACCCGCCAGAAAGCCCGCGCCCGCGCAGGCCACCGCAACGCCCAGCCAGGAGGCAGTGCCCTGCCCCGCGAAAAATACCACCAGTTCCCGGCCCGACGCGAAGCCTGCGCCCACCATTGCCGCGATCGCCGACAGCGCCGCCGACAGATTCACCGCCTTGCGCATTCGATTCCCCCCTCGGGCAACCTTATGCGCCTGTCCCATCCATCCATGCCAACCGCTTAGGCGACCACAACCCCCAGAAGTTTGGAAAGCTCCACGGCCTGTACGGGCGTTACCACCGCGCCGCGCAGCTCACCGCCGGCCAGCTTGATGCCGTCGATCTGATCCGTTCGAAAATCGACGCCCTTGAGTGGCGTCGAGAAAAACTCCGCGGCGCTGAGGATACAACGTTCGAATTCCACCGTTTTAAACGAGCATCCGGAGAACGACGCTTCCTTCAGGTCGCAGTCCTCAAACCGCGCGAGCTCCAGCTTGCCCTTTCCGAACCCCGCGTAGCTCATGCTGCAGCCGGTAAATACCGCGTGCGCGATCCAGCTGTCCGCAATTTCCGCGCCTACCGACCGGCAGTCGCGCATTTCAACCCGCCGGAATGCCGCGCCCTTCAGCGAGGCATTCGAGAAATCGCAGCCGGTAAACACACAGTCGGTAAAGCTGAGCCACCGCACCGAGATCTCTTCAAACCGGCACCGAAGAAACGAACAGCCGGAAAACTCCAGCCTTTTTTCAGAAAAATCCATCAATACGCCGCCTTCAAATTGAAAGCCGGCAGCCTCGTCGCCTTCCAGAACAGCCCGCCGAGCCTCTTTCTGAAGGTCGCCTTCCATCAAAGGTTCTACTAGCTGAGGTTTCATCCGGTTCATCCGCATCACCCTGTCTACGATACCACGTTTTTGCGCAAAATACAACATCGCCGGGTGTCCCCCGAAAAGCGATTCGGCCTCCATATCCTGTCTTGATTTGCATTCCTCATGCTATATATGGTATAATATCCTGAAAAAGTATTTTGGGAGGATGCGCATGGCAAAATACCAGGCCAGCGATATACAGATCCTCGAGGGCCTAGACGCGGTCCGGATGCGACCGGGTATGTACATCGGCTCGACGGGGTCCCGCGGGCTGCACCATCTGATCTGGGAGATCGTCGACAACGCCATTGACGAGGCGATGAACGGCTATGCTTCCGAAATCACCGTGACGCTGAAAAAGGACGACAGCTGCGAGGTGTCCGACAACGGCCGGGGCATCCCGGTGGACATCCACCCCCAACTGGGCGTATCGGCGGTGGAGGTGGTCTATACCCAGCTGCACGCGGGCGGCAAGTTTGACAACAAAAGTTACGCCTACTCCGGCGGCCTGCACGGCGTGGGCGCGTCGGTGGTCAACGCGCTGTCCGAATGGCTGGTGGTGGACGTATTCCAGGATTTCAGCCACTATCAGCAGCGCTTTGAGAGCGTGGAGGATAAAAAGACCGGAAAAATCATCTCCGGGCATCCGGTCGCGCCGCTTACCAAAATCGGCAACACACGAAAGCGTGGCACCACCGTCTGTTTCAAGCCCGATCCGCGGGTTTTTGAAGAAACCACCTTCAACGGCGATCAGGTGCGCAGGCGCATCCGGGAACTGGCGTACCTGAATCAGGGCGTCTCCTTCCGGTTTACCGACGACCGGATCAAGGATCCGGACAAGCGCACCGTCGAATACAAGTATGACGGCGGCATCGCCGACTTTGTCACCTACCTGAACGCTGATAAAAACGGGATCGGCGATGTGATTCTCCTTGAGGGCAAAAAGGAAGGCACGATGCTCCGGGTCGCGATTCAGTACACCGATTCCTACACCGAAAACATCTTCTCCTTTGTCAACAACATCCCCACCGGCGAGGGCGGCACCCATGAGACCGGCTTCAAGGCCGCCGTCACCAAGGTGTTCAACGATTATGCCCGGCGCCTCGGCGCGCTGAAGGAAAAAGACAACAACCTGTCCGGCGAGGATTTCCGGGAGGGCATGACGGCGGTCATCGCCTGCAGCGTGCAGAAGCCGCAGTTCGAAGGCCAGACCAAAGGCCGCCTGGGAAATACCGAGGTCCGGCCGATTGTGGAGGCCATCGTCACCGAGCAGCTGGCGCTGTATCTGGAAAATCTGAAGCATCAGGATCTGGGCCAGCGGATCATCGAAAAAGCGGTGCAGGCCGCACGCGTTCGGGAGGCCGCGCGCAAGGCGCGAGACGTGGCCCGCCAGAAAAACCAGCTGGAAGCCGCGCCGCTGGTGGGAAAACTTTCCAGCTGCACAGGCCGCGACGCGTCGAAAAACGAACTCTTTATCGTCGAAGGCGACTCGGCCGGCGGCAGCGCCAAGCAGGGCCGCGACCGGCGCTTTCAGGCAATCCTGCCGCTGCGCGGAAAGCCGCTGAATGTGGAAAAGAAGCGCATCGACCAGGTGCTGGCCAACGAGGAATTCCGCTCGGTGATCACCGCCCTGGGCACCGGCATCGGCGAGGACTTTGACCTGAGCTCGCTCAAATACAACCGCGTGATCATCCTGTCGGACGCCGATCAGGACGGCGCGCACATCCGCGCAATCCTTCTGACCTTCTTCTTCCGCTACATGCGGGAGCTTGTCGCGGAAGGCCATGTGTTCATCGGCATGCCGCCTTTGTACAAGTGCCAGAAGGGCACGAACGTCATCTACAGCTATGATGACCGGGAACTCGACGCGGCCATTAAAAAAATCGGCAAGGGCTATACGCTGCAGCGCTACAAAGGTCTGGGCGAAATGAACCCGGAGCAATTGTGGGAGACCACTATGAACCCGGAATACCGAAAGCTCGTCCAGGTGACGCTGGAGGACGCGCCGGAGGCCGAGCGGCTGGTGACCGTCCTCATGGGCGACAAGGTAGACCCGCGGCGGGAGTACATCAGCCAGCACGCCAACTTCAACCGCGAGGACAAGTTCATTGAACGCGTGGAAATCGGGGGTGAAGGCCATTGAGTAAAATCGAACCACCCCGGGACGTCGTCATCCAGCGCGCGATGGAAGACGTGATGCACCAGTCGATGATCCCCTACTCTGAGTACGTCATTCTGGAGCGCGCGCTGCCCCGCGTGGAGGACGGCCTCAAGCCCGTCCAGCGACGCATCCTCTTCACCATGCACGAGCTGGGCCTGAGCAGCGACAAGCCGCACAGAAAATGCGCCCGCATCGTGGGCGACTGTCTGGGCAAATACCACCCCCATGGCGACACGTCCGTCTACGACGCGCTGGCCCGCATGGCGCAGCCGTTTGTGATGCGCGGGATGCTGGTGGACGGCCACGGCAACTTCGGTTCCATCGACGGCGACAGTCCGGCCGCCATGCGTTACACCGAAGCCAAGATGACCAGCCTTGCGATGGAACTGCTTCGCGACATCGACAAGGACACCGTGGGATTCCATCTGAACTTTGACGATACCCAGAAAGAGCCGGACATGCTGCCCGGCCGCTTCCCGAACCTCCTGGTCAACGGCGCCAGCGGCATCGCGGTGGGCCTGGCCACAAACATCCCGCCCCACAACCTGGGCGAGGCCATCGACGGCGTGGTGGCGCAGATCGACAAGCCCGATATCACCGTAGACGAGTTGATGCGCTACATCCCCGCGCCCGACTTCCCCACCGGCGGCATTCTTCTAA
The DNA here is from genome assembly GCA_937934775.1 of uncultured Clostridia bacterium. Taxonomy (GTDB): domain Bacteria; phylum Bacillota; class Clostridia; order Christensenellales; family Aristaeellaceae; genus JAEZHK01. The sequence goes on along the minus strand of CALGYL010000055.1, from coordinate 1,839 downwards.
AGGACGACGAGCTGAAAACCGCCTATGAAACCGGCCGCGGCAAGCTGCAGAACCGGGCGAAGGTACATGTGGAGCCCGGCCCGTCCGGAAGGACGCTGCTGGTTGTGACCGAAATGCCCTACCAGGTGAACAAGTCCTACATGCTGGAGAAAATCCTGAAGCTCAGCGAGGAGAAAAAGGCGCTCTTCGGCGGCATCCACGACATTCGCGACGAATCCGACCGCACCGGCATGCGGGCGGTCGTCGAACTGAAGCGGGATGTGGACCCGGAGAAGACCCTGGCGCTTCTCTACAAGTATTCGGATCTTCAGATCACCTTCGGCGTCAACATCGTGGCCATTGCGGGCGGCAAGCCGGTGCAGATGGGGCTCAAGGAGATGATCGGCCACTTCATCCGGCACCAGAGGGACGTGGTCACCCGGCGCACCCAGTACGAACTGGAACAGGCGAAAGCTCGCGCCCACATTCTGGAAGGCCTGATTATCGCCGTCGACAACCTGGACGAAGTGATCCGGCTGATCCGCTCCTCCTCCACGCCCAAGGAAGCCCGGGAAAAGCTGATGAACCGCTTCGCCTTGTCGGACATCCAAGCGCAGGCGATTCTGGACATGCGCCTGCAGCGGCTCACCAACCTTGAAATCGTGTCGCTGCGCAAGGAATATGAAGAAATCAAAAAACTGATCGACCGGCTGCTGGGCATACTGGGCAGCGAGAAAAAGCTGCTAAATGTTATCAAGCAGGAGTTGCTCGAAATCAGATCGCGGTACGCGGATGCGCGCCGCACGGTGTTGATCGAAAAGCCGGAGGAAGCGCCGGTCTTTGAAGATGAGAAGCCTGTGGCCGAGGAGACCGTCGTGTTGGTCACCCGGGCGGGCTTCGTCAAGCGCCTGACGCCCAAGGCTTGGGAAAAGGCGCAGACGGAGGACGTAGAAAAGCCGCGCATGCTGGTCCGGACGAAGACCGACGAGCGCATTCTGTTCTTCTCCGGCATCGGCCAGTGCTATCCGGTCCCGGTGTCCCAGGTGCCGGAAGTCCGGCCCAAGGACAGAGGCCTTGCGCTGACGGGCTTGCTTGCGGGCTACGATGCCAAGGAAAAGCTGGTGACGGCCTTCGCGCTGCCTGACGACGGCTACGCGGGCGACTTGATTTTTGTGACCCGCGGCGGCCTGGTCAAGCGCAGCGCACTCTCCGAATACGCGGTCCGCAAGGCGCGCTTTACCTCCCTCAATCTGAAATCGGGCGACGAGTTGATCTTTGTGGAGCGCGCAAACGGCGAAGCGCAGATGCTGCTATTCACCGAGCGCGCCATGTCGATCCTGTTTGACGCGTCGGAAATTCCCTCCACAGGACGCGCTTCGGCGGGCGTCAAGGGCGTCACCCTGTCGCCGGACGACCGGACGGCGTTCGCGTTTTTAATCGATTCCGCCGAAGGCGAGGCGCTTCTGGTCAGCGACCGGGGCTATATGAAGCGCTGCCTGCTGGTGGATTTCGATCCACAAGCGCGGGGCGGCAAGGGCGTCAAGTGCTTCATGTTCCTGAAAAACGGCGCCAACGGCGAAAGGATCGCGGGCGCGCTGATGGTTCGGGAGCCGTTCGACTTCATCACCCTGCAGCGTCAGGGCCTTGTGACCAAGCTCAACACCGAATGGGTCAAGATTGAGCTCAAGGCCGGGAAAGGCCAGCCGCTGGTCATGGCGATGATGGACGACCTGGTTGAGGAAGTAAGCCCGGTATAAGAATAACCCCTGACAGATGTGCCCGGCGCTTTTTTGCGCCGGGCACATCTCAGACCATCAACAAAGCCTCGTTCTTCTTCATTCGCTTCCGGCGACCAGTGCG